>CACZFT010000156.1 GCA_902780535.1 uncultured Selenomonas sp.
TACAAATCAAGCGACAACGACGTCGGGAGCCAGCAGCTTCCGGCGTCGTCTTTTTATAGAAGCAGATGGATGGAAGAGAAAGGCGGACCGTATGCTGAAGGAAGCAGAATGGATGACGATCAACAATATCCTCTTGGAGCTCTATGCGCAGAAGAGCATCGGCGACCTTTCGACGAAGCTCATGCGCGTGCTGCGGATGCTGATTCCCTATACGAAAGGCTACTTGCTGCTGCTCGATGCGGACGGCACGATCCGCACGGACGAGAGCTGCTTCATCGGTATGGAGGAGCGCGAGTCGGCTGCCTATGTCGAACGCTACTATCAGGAAGATTATCTCCAATATCTCTATGAGCTCAGCGAGGGCACGCGCGTCTATCGCGATACGGACATCATCGAGGAAGAGCGCCGCTGCCGCACGGACTTCTTCCAGAAATTCCTGCTGCCGGCCGGCATTCCTTATGGCTGCGGCATCCTCGTGCTGCACGAGGGCAGCGTGCTTGCGGTCTTCAACCTCTTCCGTTCGAAGGAGCTCGGCGATTTCACGGACAAGGACATGGAAATCCTGAATATCCTCAAGCGCCATGTCGAGAACATGATTGTCAGCGTCACGCAGATGGACGAGCGCAGCCAGCTCGTCGAGCGCTGCTTCG
Organism: uncultured Selenomonas sp.; assembly: GCA_902780535.1. Classification (GTDB taxonomy): domain Bacteria; phylum Bacillota; class Negativicutes; order Selenomonadales; family Selenomonadaceae; genus Selenomonas_C. The sequence continues at coordinate 651 of CACZFT010000156.1, forward strand.
AAAAGACGTCGGAGCGCTATGCCCTGACGCAGCGCGAGGACGAGGTCATGCGCCTCCTCGCGCGCGGCCTCTCGAACAGCGAGATCTGCGACCGCCTGACTGTCAGCATCTCGACAGTCAAGAAGCACATCTACAATCTTTTCACGAAGACGAATGTCAAGAGCCGCACGCAGCTGATGAATCTCCTGTATCAGCAATGAAGCATGCTTTCCCTGCAAGAGCCGCCGCCATCGCGACGGCTTTTTTCTTCGGCTTTTTTCCGCCGCCGCTTGTCCGCAGGTCGCAGGGGATGGAACGAAAGTGGAGCAAGGTTCCATCTTTCCGTCCATTGTTTGCGGACAAAGATGCTCGTATGATGAAAGCGTGGACAGCAAAGAGCTGCCAGAGTTTTTCAGAACCTGTTGGCTTGGTTGAGTTGTTTGATTGGAGGAAGAAGCCATGCAGAAGATCTTCACGAAGACATTCCGCCCCGGTGAGAAGTGGTCCGGTGCGATCGGCCGTCACAAATACCTGCATTTCAAGGCACTCGGCGAGGATGCGAATCTTTCCATCCTCATGTACAACCTGCTCGACACGTCGGAGCGCTACAATATGCCGGACACGCTGAAAGCCCAGTACACGTCGCATCTCACGAAGGGCAACGTCCTCATGAGCGACAACGGCCGCGTGCTCGCGAGCATCACGGAAGACAGCCTCGGCTGGCACGATACGATCACGGGGCACACGACGCGCCGCATGACGGATGAGAAATACGGCATCCATACGTACCAGCAGGCGCGCAATGATTTCTACCGTTCGGGCGAGGAAAATTTCAAGATGGAGCTCGTGCGCAACAACATGGGCAAAGGAGACCTCGTGCCGTGCGTCAACCTCTTTTCGAAAGTCTATGTCGATCTCGACGGCAGTATGCACTATGTGCCGGGCTGGTGCAAGGAAGGCGCGACGGTCACACTGCGCACGGAGATGGACATCATCTTCATCGCCTCGAACACGCCGAACCCGCTGAATCCCTCGAAGGAATATCCGCAGGTGCCGGTCATCATGGACGTCTATGATGCGCCGACGACGGATCTCATGGATGCATGCGTGAACCATCGTCCGGAGAACTACCGCGCCTTCGAGAACACCTGGGATTACTACAACCTGCTCGGCCGCTGAGACGGGACTTGGAAAAGGAGGATTTCATCATGTACGGACTCATCGAGAAGAAAAGCACGCTGAAGGAAGCGGACGCCATCTATAACGAAGTGCTCGACGCCGGTCTCGGCTGGCTTCATGAGGTGAAGAAAGGCCAGTCGCTGCGCATCGTCGATCTCGAAGGCAACCAGGCCGTCGATACGACGTTCTATGATGCGGCTGACACCTCAGACCACTATGGCGCCATCGCGACGATCGTCGCGCAGAAGAACATCTACCTGACGACGGGCACGGTGCTGCGCGCAGAGTCGGGCACGCCGCTCCTCGAAATCACGGCAGACATGACGGGCCGCCACGATACGCTCGGCGGCGCCTGCTCGTCGCAGAGCAACACGGTGCGCTACGCGCGCGAAAAGCGCTGCATGCACAACTGCCGCGACAGCTTCATGCTGCAGCTCGCTGACAGCGCGACGGGCATCCGCAAGCGCGATCTCGCGCCGAACATCAATTTCTTCATGAACGTGCCGGTCACGCCCGAGGGTGGTCTGAAGTTCGACGATGGCGTGTCGGCACCGGGCAAATATGTCGAAATGAAGGCGCTGCGCGATGTCTACGTGCTCATCAGCAACTGCCCGCAGCTCAACAATCCCTGCAACGCTTACAATCCGACGCCGATCCGTCTGCTCATCTGGGATTGACGCATCTCGTTTTTGAGACGAGGTGATGCGGAAAAAGGAGGAATCCGCCATGTTTACGAAAGTGCTCATCGCCAACCGCGGTGCCATCGCCGTGCGCATCGAGCGCACGCTGAAGAAAATGGGGGTCGGGAGCGTCGCTGTCTACGCGCAGGCCGACCAGGACAGCCTGCATGTGAAGAACGCAGATGAAGCTGTCTGCCTCGGGGAAGGGACGGTCAGCGAGACGTATCTCTCTATCGAGAAGATTCTCGCGGCAGCGAAGGAGACGGGCGCGGAAGCCGTGCATCCGGGGTATGGATTCCTGTCGGAGAACACGGAATTTGCAGCGGCCTGCGAGCAGGCCGGCATCGTCTTCATCGGCCCGACGGCCGCCGAGATCCGCCGCTTTGGCCTCAAGCATGCGGCGCGCGCTCTCGCGGAATCGGCGGGCGTGCCGCTGCTGCCGGGCACAGGGCTTCTCTCGGGGGCGGGCGAGGCCGTGCAGGCGGCGGACAGCATCGGCTATCCCGTCATGCTGAAGAGCACGGCGGGCGGTGGCGGCATCGGCATCCGCATCTGCCAGAATGAGCAGGAACTTCGCGCGGCCTATGACAATGTCTGCCATCTCGCGGAAAGCAACTTCGGCGATGGCGGCGTCTTCCTCGAAAAATATATCGCGCGCGCCCGCCATGTCGAGGTGCAGATTTTCGGCACGGCGGCGGGCGAGGTTACGGCCATCGGCGAGCGCGACTGCTCCGTGCAGCGGCGCAATCAGAAAGTCGTCGAAGAGTCACCGGCACCAAATCTCCCCGAGCATGTGCGCCGCGCGATGTACGAGGCGGCCGAACGCCTCGCGGCAGCGGCATCGTACCGCAATGCCGGCACGGTCGAATTCCTCTATGATGAGCCGTCGGAGCACTTTTATTTCCTCGAAGTCAACACGCGCCTGCAGGTCGAGCACGGCATCACGGAGGAGGTCATGGGCGTCGACCTCGTCGAGTGGATGGTGAAGGAGGCAGCTGGCGAGCTCCATGACATCAAAACGCTCGTCCATGCGCCCGAAGGCCACGCCATCGAAGTCCGCGTCTATGCCGAGGACGCGCACAATGATTTCCGCCCGGGCACGGGCCGCATCGATGACTGCCAGTTCTCTCCCGATTTGCGCGTCGAGACGTGGATCTGCCCGCACATCGAGGTCACGGCGCTCTATGATCCGATGCTTGCGAAGCTCATCGTGCATGGCAGAAATCGCGCCGATGCGCTCGCGAAGATGCAGCGGGCGCTTGCGGAGACGCGGATCTATGGCGTCACGACGAACCTTTCCTATCTTTCTGCGATTCTCTCGCGCGAGGACTATCAGGCAGGACGTCTCTATACGAAGATGCTTGACGGATTCCTGCCAGAGGAACCATATCTCGAAGTGCTCGACGGCGGCCTGCAATCGACGGTGCAGGATGCGGACGGCAGAATCGGCTATTGGATGGTCGGCGTGCCGCCCTGCGGTGCGATGGACAGCTACAGCTTCCGCATCGGCAATCGCCTGCTCGGGAATGAAGACGATGCGGCAGGCATCGAGCTCACGATGCGCGGCGGCAGTTTCCGCTTCCGCACGCGCACGTCCTTCGTGCTGACGGGTGCGGATATGGAAGCCGAGCTCGACGGTGAGCCTGTGCGGCGCTACCGCATCGTCAATGCGCTCGCAGGGCAGGTGCTGCGCCTCGGTACGGCGAAATGCGGCATGCGCGCGTATCTCCTCGTCGCGGGCGGCATCGACGTGCCGGAGGTCCTGGGCAGCCGTTCGACGTTCGTCGATGGCAGATTTGGCGGTCATAACGGCCGCGCCCTGCGCACGGGCGACACGTTCCCCGAAGAATTTGCACCGCCCATCACGCATGAATGGACGCTCGGCGTGCTGCCGGGGCCGCAGCCGACGGCGGAATACCTGAAGCCTGCGTACCTTCAGACGCTCACGAGTGCCGAATACACGGTCAATTTCGACAGCGCCCGCACGGGCGTGCGCCTCAATGGCCCCGTACCCGAGTGGACGCGCGAGGACGGTGGCGAGGCGGGCCTCCATCCATCGAACATCCACGACAATGCCTATGCTATCGGCACGCTCGACCTCACGGGCGACCAGTCCATCCTGCTCGGCCCGGACGGCCCGAGCCTTGGCGGCTTCGTCTGCCCCGTG
>CACZFT010000157.1 GCA_902780535.1 uncultured Selenomonas sp.
CTCGTGAAGCAGCTGGAAAGGTATTTTGGAAAATGAAAGTCGTGATTTTGAGCGATACGCATGGCAGCACGCAGGCGGTCGAGCGTGTCTTTTCGGAGCAGCCGGATGCGGCGCTGTACCTGCATGCGGGCGATGTGCTGGGCGATGCGGAGTATCTGGCGACGCTCGTGGGCGCGGAGCTCAATGCGGGCGCGGAGGACGAGAAGGCGGCGCCGCGCGTCATCGGCGTGCCGGGCAATACGGACTGGCCGGACGGCAACCAGCCGCTCGCGCGCATCGTCTGCGCGGCGGGGCATCGCATCCTGCTCGCGCACGGGCACAGCTTCGGTGTGCAGTACACGACGAAGTTTTTCGCCGATGCAGCGGCGGAGTCGAACTGCGACATCGCGGTCTACGGGCACACGCACATCGTGGACGTGTCGCCCGGGACGCCGATCACGGTGCTGAATCCCGGTTCGGCGGCGCGGCCGAGGGACGCGTATGAGCCGTCGTATATGGTGGTCGGGCTCGAAGAGGGGCAGGCGGCGGAAGTCAGGGTTGTGCGCATGAAAGCGGTTTGATTCAGGGCAGGCCCCCTCTAGAGGGGGCTGTCAGCGAAGCTGACTGGGGGAGTAGTTGGGTGCTGGGGACGAACGAGCATATGGAACGTTGCTAAAGGACTTTAGAGACATCCCGCCTTCTTGTCAGGCTTCAGCATCCTACTACTCCTTCCACCGCTTCGCGGTCCCCCTCCCTCTAGAGGGAGGCTGGATATTGAGCAGGGTTCCGTCCCTGTTGAAACATCTCTGAAGCGGGCGGGCGTTTCCTGTTCTTCAAAAGTGAATAGAATTCAGTATTTATGCGGCCTCAAGCCGCTTTTCTTTTCTTGAATACCGCGATGAATTGTGATAGAATTACGGTACGAGCGTATGTAATTTAGTATGAAAGTGGGAGGGATTACTTTGCGAGAACTCGACGCAAAAACAATCACCGAAAACGTAGCCCAGATGTGCAAGGAAGCTGCCTACTACCTTCCTGAGGACGTCTACCAGGCGCTCAAGAAAGGCCGCGAGACGGAGAAGTCTCCGGCGGGCCAGAACGTGCTTGACCAGATCATCAAGAACGCGGAAATCGCGAAGGCGGAGGATCGTCCTTACTGCCAGGATACGGGCATGACGATCGTCTTCCTCGAGCTCGGCCAGGATCTCCACATCGTCGGCGGCGACCTCGAGCAGGCGGTCAATGACGGCATCGCGAAAGGCTATACGGAGGGGTATCTCCGCAAGTCCGTCGTCAGCGAGCCGCTCTTCAACCGCGTGAACACGCAGAACAACACGCCGGGCGTCATCTACACGAAGATCGTGCCGGGCGACAAGCTCAAGATCACGGTCGAGCCGAAAGGCTTCGGTTCGGAGAACAAGGGCGGCGTCAAGATGCTCGTGCCGGCCGATGGCGTCGAAGGCGTCAAGAAGGCCGTCATGGACATCATCCTCCATGCGAGCATGAATCCCTGCCCGCCGACGGTCATCGGCGTCGGCATCGGCGGCACGATGGACAAGGCCTGCCTCTACAGCAAGGTCGCTCTCACGCGCTCGGTCGACAGCCACAACCCCATGCCGGAATACGCAAAGCTCGAAGATGAGCTCCTCGACCTCATCAATCAGACGGGCATCGGCCCGCAGCTCGGCGGTTCGACGACGTGCCTCGGCGTCAACATCGAGTGGGGCCCGACGCACATCGCCGGCCTCCCGGTCGCCGTCACGATCTGCTGCCACGCCTGCCGTCACAAGACGCGCACGCTGTGATCTGTGGTATTTGAGGAAACAGGAGGAACCATCATGGCAGAACCTATCAAGATCCATACTCCTTTCACCGAGGAGATGTCGAAGAAATTCCATATCGGCGACGCAGTCCTCATCACGGGCGAGATTTATGCCGCTCGTGATGCCGCGCACAAGAAGATGTGCGAGGCGCTCGCAAAGGGCGAGAAGCTCCCAATCGACTGGCACGACAAGATGGTCTATTATCTCGGGCCCACGCCGGCAAAACCGGGCGATCCGATCGGCTCTTGCGGCCCGACGACCTCCGGCCGCATGGACGCCTACACGCCGACGATGCTCGACCAGGGCATCAAGGGCATGATCGGCAAGGGCTCCCGCTCGAAGGAAGTCATCGAGTCGATGAAGAAGAACCATGTCACGTATTTCGCAGCTGTCGGCGGCGCTGCTGCCCTCATCGCGAAGTCGGTCAAGAAGTATGAAGTTCTTGCGTATCCGGAGCTCGGCCCGGAGGCGCTTGCGCGCCTGACGGTCGAGGATTTCCCGGCCATCTGCGTCATTGACTGCGAGGGCAACAGCCTCTACGAAGTCAACCAGGAGAAATATCGTACGCTGAAAGGCTACTGATATATTGGGAATACGGCTTGTCGTGAACACAGGCGTTCACGACAAGTTTCCCGGGAAATTATAGGAGGTATAGAATGTATAACGTAACTTTTTACCTGCGTCGCCTGCATTCGCTCGTCGGCCTGCTGGTTCTCGGCATCGTCATCCTCGAGCATGTCATGACGAATGCGTCGTCGCTCGGCGGCCCGGAGGCCATGAACAGCGGCCTCGCGATGATGGAAATGATCCCGAAACCGATCTTCTACGGCCTTGAAATCTTCGGCATCGCCATCCCGCTGCTGTTCCATGCCATCTATGGCATCTACATCGCCCTCCAGGCGAACAACAACCCCGGCCGCTTCGGCTACATGCGCAACTGGATGTTCACGCTCCAGCGCTGGACGGCATGGTACCTCGTACCGTTCCTCATCTGGCATATCTTCTATCTCCGCATCTACACGAAGGGCATCTGCGGCGTCCCGATGAGCTATGAGCTCCTCGACAGCTATTTCACGAACCCGATCGTCGTTGTTCTCTACACGCTCGGCATGCTCGCAGCGCTGTTCCATTTCTGCAACGGCATCACGACGTTCTGCATGACGTGGGGCATCGCGAAAGGCCCGCGCGTCCAGAGCGTTGTCAGCGTCCTCTCGATGCTGCTCTTCCTCGCGTTCGCGCTCGTGACGGTCGCTTTCATGGCACACTACGTGCTGTTCTGAGACGTCACTCGGTACTGAAAAGGAGATAAAGAATGGCTAACAAACCAGAAAATAAGATCATCGTCGTCGGCGGCGGCCTCTCCGGCCTCATGGCGACGCTGAAAATCTGCGAAGGCGGCGGCAAGGTTGACCTGTTCAGCTATTGCCCGGTCAAGCGTTCGCATTCCCTCTGCGCCCAGGGCGGCATCAACGCCTGCATGGACACGAAGGGCGAGCATGACTCCATCTACGAGCATTTCGATGACACGGTCTACGGCGGCGACTTCCTCGCTGACCAGCTCGCTGTCAAGGGCATGGTCGAAGCAGCTCCGAAGCTCATCAAGATGTTCGACCGCATGGGCGTGCCGTTCACGCGCACGGCAGAAGGCGTCCTCGACCTCCGCAATTTCGGCGGCCAGAAGAACAAGCGTACGTGCTTCGCAGGCTCCACGACGGGCCAGCAGCTCCTCTATGCTCTCGACGAGCAGGTCCGCCGCTGGGAAGTCAAGGGCGGCGTCAAGAAGTATGAGTTCTGGGAATTCATCCGCATCATCAAGAACAAGGATGGTGTCTGCCGCGGCATCGTCGCACAGAACATGAACTCCATGGAGATCGTTTCGTTCCCGGCGGACGTCGTCATCCTCGCAACGGGCGGCCCGGGCCAGGTCTATGGCCGCTGCACGGCTTCCACGATCTGCAACGGCTCCGCTGTTTCCTCCGTGTACCAGCAGGGCGCAGAGCTCGGCAACCCGGAGTTCCTCCAGATTCATCCGACGGCCATCCCGGGCTCCGACAAGAACCGCCTGATGTCCGAGGCGTGCCGCGGCGAAGGCGGCCGCGTCTGGGTCTATCGCAAGAACCCGCAGACGGGCGAAAAAGAGCGCTGGTACTTCCTCGAAGACATGTATCCGGCATACGGCAACCTCGTCCCGCGTGACGTCGCTTCCCGCGCCATCTACAAAGTCGTCGTCCACATGGGCCTCGGCATGCACAACCCGAACCGCGTCTACCTCGACCTCTCGCACATCCCGGCCGACTACCTCGAGCGCAAGCTCGGCGGCATCCTCGAGATGTATGATGACTTCGTCGGCAAAGACCCGCGCAAGGTCCCGATGGAGATCTTCCCGTCCATCCATTACTCCATGGGCGGCATCTGGGTCGATCGCGAGCATCACACGAACATCCCGGGCCTCATGGCATCCGGCGAGTGCGACTACCAGTATCATGGTGCGGCCCGGAGAGCCTGCGCCTCGCACGCTCCGGCAAGCTCGGCGATCCTCTGACGGATGCCGAGATGGAAGAAGCTCGCCAGCAGACGGTCGACGAGTTCGAGAAGATCCTCCAGATGAATGGCCCGGAGAATGCACATCAGCTGCATCATGAGCTCGGCGACATCATGTACAAGTACGTCTCCGTCGAGCGCGACAATGACGGCCTCGCGGAGTGCGTCGAGGAACTCAAGAAGATCCTCAAGCGCTGGGACAACATCGGCATCACGGATCGCGGCCACTGGGCAAACCAGGAAGCGATGTTCGTGCGCCAGCTGCGCAACATGATCATCTATGCGATGGCCATCACGCAGTCCGCTCTGCAGCGCGACGAGAGCCGCGGTGCGCATGCAAAGATCGTCCTCGAGTCCGACTATGCGAAGCTCGACGACGACCAGAAGGCAGCGCTCCAGAAGAAGTACGGCCAGTTCCACTTCGACAAGGAGACGGGCCGTGGCATGACGGACGACGGCAACAACGACCTCGTCTTCTTCGAGCGCAACGACAAGCAGTTCATGCGCACGACGATCGTCACGTTCGACAAGGAGCATGAGGCTCCGGTCGTTTCCTACCGTGAGTTTGAGCACTCTCTTATCAAACCGCGTCTCCGTAACTACGCCGTGGCAAAGAAAGAGTAAGAGGGAGGACATAAGAGAATGGCAGAAGAACAGAAAAAAGTCAGATTCGTCATCGAGCGCCAGGACGGCCCGAACGACAAGCCGTACACGCAGGAGTTCGACGTGGACTACCGCCCCGGCCTCAATGTCGTCGCCGCCCTCATGGAAATCCAGAAGCATCCGGTCACGGTCGATGGCAAGCGCGTTGCGCCGGTCACGTGGGAGTGCAACTGCCTCGAGAAGGTCTGCGGCGCCTGCATGATGGTCATCAACGGCAAAGCCCGCCAGGCTTGCTGCTCGCTCGTTGACAAGCTCGATCAGCCGATTCACCTCGCACCGGCGCGCACGTTCCCGGTCATCCGCGACCTCCTCATCGACCGCTCCGTCATGTTCGAGAGCCTCAAGCGCATCCAGGGCTGGGTCGAGATCGACGGCACGTGGGAAGTCAAGGACGCTCCGATCCAGAACCCGTACACGGCCGCGACGGCTTACGAGATCTCGCACTGCATGACGTGCGGCTGCTGCCTCGAGGCATGCCCGAACGTCGGCCCGCAGTCCGACTTCATCGGCCCGGCTCCGACGGTGCAGGCATATCTCTTCAACCTGCATCCGCTCGGAAAGTTCGACGCTCCGAAGCGCCTCAACGCCCTCATGGGCAAGGGCGGCATCACGAGCTGCGGCAATAGCCAGAACTGCGTCGAGGTCTGCCCGAAGAACATCAAGCTGACGACGTACCTCGCCCAGCTGAACCGCGATGTCAACAAGCAGGCCCTCAAGAATATCTTCAACCACTAAGACAGAAAATCCAACGCAGCTTCGGGAGTGGCACGAACACTAAGATAGGAAATCCAACGCAACTTCGGGAGGGGCACGAAGTCTCTCACATTCAGCCCCCCTCATTGAGGGGGGACGGGCCCGAAGGGCGGGGGGAGTAGTAGGATACACTAGCCTGACAAACAATGCGGCTGAACTAAAGTCATTGGTACTTTAGTGACAGTCGCATTTTTGTTTGTCTCCAGCATCCTACTACTCCCCCAGCCTCGCTTTGCTCGGCAGCCCCCTCTAGAGGGGGCCTTGCGGGGGAATCTTGAAAAAATCTTGCCCTGTTTCGATGATTGATATATGATAGGGGGAAAGAGTCTCTTTGCAGTTTGAAAGGAACCATTATGAATCGTGAGCATCAGTATTACAAGCTCAACCGCATTTTCAAGAAATCGTATCATGCACGCATCCGTGCGGGCGAGGATGCTGGCATCTATGAAACGTATCGCGAGATGAACGAGGCCATCGTCGCGCTCTTTCATCATACGGGCCTGATCGGCGCTGCTGCTGCCGAGGCGCTCGGCCACCATCATGACCACGCGCACGAAGCGCAGGAAGACGCCGGCGCGGCGGAAGCGAAAGCGTGAGCCGTATGGGAAGACAGGCAAGAATCCAAGTGACGCCGTCCCTCCGGCGCTGCAAATACCTTTTCGATCTCGTGAAGC
>CACZFT010000158.1 GCA_902780535.1 uncultured Selenomonas sp.
TCATGCCCGTCTGCCAGGAAAGCCTGCTTCAAGCAACCACAGCTTCCCTGTGGATAACTAATTCCCCTCAATTTGACACTTTTTTCAGCAGCCTCCCTCTGAGAGGGAGGCTTACGGGGCTAGAGAATCTCACATTTCCGAGGTTCATGCTTCTGGTGATTCGATTTTTCCTCGCACGGCCCGCTCGAACTTTGTCCTTGGGATGAGCACATAATGTCCGCAGCCCGTGCATTTCAGGCGGAAGTCCATGCCTGTGCGGACGATTTCCCAGGCGTTCGTGCCGCAGGGATGGGGCTTCTTCATCTTGACGATGTCGCCGAGCTCGTAGCGCGGCTGTTCTTTTTCGTTCATGTGTCTTTCCTGCTCAGACATTGAAGCGGAAGTTGACCGCGGATGAAGCCGCGCTCGAAGTCCGTGTGGATCTTGCCGGCCGCTTTCGGCGCCGTCGTCCCTTTGACGATTGTCCAGGCGCGGCACTCATCCGGGCCGGCCGTCAGGAACGTCTGGAGGCCCAAGAGATCGAATGCCGCCTTGATGAGGCGGTCGAGGCCGCTCTCGGTCTCGCCGAGGTCTTCGAGGAACGCTTTCGCTTCGTCGGGATCGAGCTCGGCGATCTCGGATTCGACTTTCGCGGAGATGGCGACGACTTCCGCACCTTCTTTCGCTGCGAATTCCTTGACTTTCTGAACATAGGGATTTTCGTCGTAGGCCGTCGCGACCTCGTCTTCGGCGACGTTGGCGACGTAGAGCGTCGGCTTGAGCGTCAGGAGGTTCATCTCTTTGATCATTTCGAGGTCGTCTTCGCTGAGCTCGACCTGGCGGGCCGGCTTGCCTTCGTCGAGCCTGCCTTGATGCGGCGCAGGACTTCGTCTTCGACCTTGGCATCCTTGTTGCCGGATTTCGCGATTTTCGCGAGACGCATGATGCGCTTTTCGACGATTTCGAGATCGGCGAGGCAGAGCTCGGTCTGGATGATGTCGATGTCGCGCAGCGGGTCGATGCTGCCCTCGACATGCGTGATGTTCGCGTCTTCGAAGCAGCGCACGACATGCGCGACGGCATCGACCTGGCGGATGTGCTCGAGGAACTTGTTGCCGAGGCCCTCGCCCTTCGACGCGCCCTTGACGAGGCCCGCGATGTCGACGAAGCGCACGGAGGCCGGCGTCGTCTTCTTCGAATTGTAGAGCTCATGCAGCACGCCGAGACGCGGATCCGGCACGCCGACGACGCCGACGTTCGGCTCGATCGTGCAGAACGGGAAGTTCGCCGCTTCCGCGCCCGCCTTCGTGATCGCATTGAACAGCGTGCTCTTGCCGACATTCGGCAGGCCGACGATACCGACTTCTAAATTGCTCACTTTGTATTCCACCTTTTGATTTCTGAAAAAATGACATTCCTCTTTATTTTAGAGGAATGTCAGGATTTTTGCAACCGGAAGACGCATTTCCGCCGCCTCCTCTATGCCGGAGTGCGTTCCATTTTTCCCGCTTCGATAAAATTTTCGTAGAACCTCCCATTTCCCGTCAAAACACTTTATAATAGAAAGAAATGAAAAGGAACAGATTTGGTTCACTGCTTAAGGGAGGGCATTTTCTATGATTTCTCCAACGGAGCACCCGCTTTCGCCAGAAATGAAGGCGAAAATCGATCTCGTGCTCGAGTCGCATGATTTCGACCCGACGCAGATCGTCGGCATCCTGCTCGAAGTGCAGGATCTCGAGCCGCTGCATTATGTGCCAGAGCCATCCGCGTACTACATCGCCCAGAAGCTCGACATGCGCGTGACGAATGTGTTCGACATCCTCTGCTTTTACGACCAGCTGTCGGACAAGCCGCGCGCGCGGTACCCGATCCAGGTCTGCAGCTCGATTGCCTGCCGCGTGAATGACAGCGAGGCACTCGCCGATACGCTGAAGCGCCTGCTCGGCATCGACTACGGCGAGACGACGTATGACGGCCGCTTCACGCTCGAGCGCATCACATGCTTCGGCGCGTGCGACCGCGCGCCGGCCGTGCGCATCAACGGGCATGTCTACGACCATCTCGACTCGGAGGAAAAGATCATGGCGCTCCTCCGCAGCCTGCGCTAAGGAGGTGCTGACATGGAATCGGTAAAATTCCTCACACAGAACTTCGGCCGCTATGACACGAGCTCGATCGGCTCGTACATGAATGTCGGCGGCTTTTCCGCGCTCCGCAAGGCGGTGACGATGGACGGGGAAGACATCGCTTCGCTCATCGCGGAGAACAATGTCAAGGGCCGCGGCGGCGCAGAGTACGACATGGGCCGCAAGTGGTCGCAGGCCCGCAAGGTCCACGGCGAGAACAAGGTCATCATCTGCAACGCCGACGAGGGCGAGACGACGACGTTCAAAGACCGCGAGCTCATCAAGAACGATCCTTTCAACCTCATCGAGGCGATGATCATCGCGGGCTATGTCATGGGCGCGACGGACGGCTACATCTACATGCGCGCGGAGTACGCATGCTATCGGCCGCTGCTCCTCAACGCCATCCGCCAGGCGAAGAGCTACGGCTTCCTCGGCACGAACATCCTCGGCCGCGGCTTCGATTTCAACGTGCATCTCTACTCGGGCGCGGGCGCGTACGTCTGCGGCGAAGGCACGGCGCTCATCCGCTCCATCGAGGGCAAGGCGGGCCGCCCGCGCATGAAGCCGCCATTCATCAAGGTCAGCGGCCTCTTCGCGCGGCCGACGTGCCTCAACAATGTCGAAAGCCTCTCGCTCGTGCCGCATCTGCTCCTAGATGAAGAAAAAATCTATCAGCGCTACGGCACGGAAAACTCCGTCGGCACGAAGATGATCAGCGTGGCCGGCAACGTGGAGAAACCCGGCGTTTTCGAAATCCCGTTTGGCACGAAGATCCGCGACATCATCGCGATGGCCGGCGGCGTGCAGGGCGGACGCAGGATCCAGCTCATCCAGACGGGCGGTGCCTCGGGCAAGGTGCAGGCGGGCACGGACGAAGTGCTCGATACGCCATACACGTACGAAGACCTCCAGTCCATCAACCTGACGGTCGGCTCCGGCGGCGTCCTCGTCGTCGACGAGCGCACGAGCGTCATCGATTTCCTGCGCATGAATCAGGAGTTTTTCTCCGAGGAATGCTGCGGCCAGTGCACGCCGTGCCGCGAGGGCAATGTCCACATCGCGATGTTCCTCGAAAAGCTCAAGAATGGAACAATCACGGAAGAAGAGCTCGCCCTCATGGGCAGCATTGCCGAAGTCATGAGCCGTTCGTCGCTCTGCGGCCTCGGCGAGACGGCGCAGAACTCCCTGCTCGCCGCCAGCCGCGTCTTCCCCGAGGTCTTTGTCGCAGGAGGTGCTGACCATGCCTGAAACGCAAGAAAAACCGGTGGAGATGATCCACCTCACCATCAACAACATCCCCGTGACCGTGCCGAAGGGCACGAAGATCCTCCAGGCGGCGCAGCAGGCGCACATCGACATCCCGCACCTCTGCTTCCATGAGGACCAGCGCATCAAGGCACACTGCCGCCTCTGCTCCGTCGAGGTCATCGGCCGCCGCCGTCTCTACGCGGCCTGCTCGACGGAATGCTGGGAGGGCATGGAGGTTCACACGGACACGCCGATCGTGCGCAGCACGCAGGTCTCCATCCTCCAGCTCATGCTCGCGAACCACAACCGCGACTGCCTCTCGTGCCCGCGCAACCAGAACTGCGACCTGCAGAAACTCTGCAGCCGCTTCAACATCCTGCGGAGCCCGCTGCCGTCCATCGTGAAAATCGGCCACCGCATCAAGACGAATCCTTCCATCATCCGCGACCCCAGCAAATGCATCCGCTGCGGCCGCTGCATCCGTGCCTGCAAGGACGTGCAGGGCATCGCGGCTCTGACGTATGCGCATCGGAGCAAGGACATCGTCGTCACGACGGCCTACAACAAGCCGATGGAAGCGACGGACTGCGTGCTCTGCGGCCAGTGCAGCCTCGCCTGCCCGACCGGCGCCATCGTCGAGCGCGATGCGACGGCGAAAGTCCTCTGGGCCATCCAGAGCCGCCAGAAGCACGTCATCTGCCAGGTCGCCCCGGCCGTCCGCGTGGCGCTCGGCGATGCGTTCGGCAAGAGGCCCGGTGCCATCGCGACGGGCCAGATGGTCACGGCGCTGAAACTCCTCGGCTTTGACAAGGTCTTTGACACGAATTTCGGTGCCGACCTCACGATCATGGAAGAAGGCATGGAGTTCCTCGACCGCCTCAAGAACGGCGGCACGCTGCCGATGATGACGTCGTGCTGCCCGGCCTGGGTCACGTTCATGGAGAAAGAGTATGGCGAAAGTCTCGCGCACCTCTCCACGTCGAAATCCCCGATGATGATGTTCGGCGCTGTCGCCAAGACCATTTATCCGAAGGTCGCAGGCGTCAGCCCCGACGACATCGTCACCGTCGCCATCATGCCGTGCACGGCGAAGAAAGCCGAGATCCAGCAGACGCAGATGCTCCGCGACGGCAAGCAGGACGTCGACTACGTCCTCACGACGCGCGAGCTCATCAAGCTCATCAAATCCGTCGGCCTCACTTTTGGCGACCTCCCCGAAAGCGACTTCGACAGCCCGCTCGGCGAGGCGACGGGCGCAGGCGCGATTTTCGGCGCGACCGGCGGCGTCATGGAAGCGGCGCTCCGCACCGTCTACGAGAAAGCGACCGGCAAGACGCTCGAAAAGATTGATTTCGAAGACGTCCGCGGCATGCAGGGCATCAAGGAAGCGACCGTCGATTTAGGCTCCCGCACCGTCCACATCGCCGTCGCGCACACGCTGAAGAACGCGGCGAAGCTCATGAAGGATGTCGAGAGTGGCACGAGCCCCTACGACTTCATCGAAGTCATGGCCTGCCCCGGCGGCTGCGTCGGCGGCGGCGGCCAGCCCATCGGCACGACCCGCGCCGTCACGCGCGAGCGCATCAAGGCCATCTACGAAATCGACAAGAGCCTCCCGCGCCGCAAATCGCACAGCCGCTCGGCGAAAAAGCGCACGCCCTGCTGCACACGCATTACACGCCTGTGCCGCCGGCCTATGAGTTCTGAAATTTTCCCGAACTCCAATGAAATTCTCCTTTCTTTTTCCCATGTGCTGTCCTATAATGAAGCTAGAAACCTAGCCTCTATCACCGAATGCAAGAAAGAAAGGAAGATCAGCGATGAGCATCAGCAGCATCCTCAGCGGGTTGAACAGCTCCATCCGCACATATAATACCAACAGTGCCTCCTCTGCCAGCAGCATCCAGAAAATCGCGACGGGTTCCAAATACCCCAGCGCCTCGTACGGCCCTGCCAGCTATGCCATCCTCCAGCGCACGTATTCCAACATCGGCGCAACGAACCAGGCAAATGAGAACGCACAGAACACCAACGCCATGCTGAACACGGCGGCTGGCGCTGCGGGCAACACCGTCAGCATGCTGACGAGCCTGCGCTCCACGCTCCTCAACGCGGCGAACGGCACGAACGGCGACGTGGATCTCGCGACGCTGCAGAAGGGCGTCGATCAGACGATTTCCGGCATCAACGAGAACGCCGCAAACGCGACGTACAACGGCAAGCAGCTCCTCAACGGCACGCAGACCTTCGCCGTGCAGGGCGTCGACGGCTACACGAACGTCACGATCGGTGACCTCACATCGCAGGGCCTCGGCCTGACGGACAGCGAGGGCAAGAGCACGATCAACCTGACGGACAAGAGTTCCATCTCCTCGGCACTCGACAAAGTCGATGCCGCCCTCAATACGGCGCTCGACCAGACGACGAGCATCGGTGCAGCCCAGCAGGGCCTCGGCTACCAGTCCTCGAACCTCACGACGCAGGAGGAAAGCCTCTATGACACGGCCAGCACCGAGGGCGACACCGACATCGCGAAAGAAGCCACGAACCTCGCGAGCAGCAACACGCTCCAGCAGACGGCGCTCTTCGCCATCAAGCAGGGCCTCCAGAACTTCAACCAGTCTGTCATGGGTCCGCTCGGCGGCATCAACAATCACAGCCGCGCTGCCGCTGTGAAGATGCTGAGCTGAGGCACATCCCCAAAAACCATAGCAATCAACAAGAAAGCGGCCCGTTCCCGGGCGATGAACCTGGGAGCGGGCCGCTCTTTGTCTTCCGCAAAACTTTCACAATCTCTTTCACAAACTGTGCGTCAGCCGCTCGGCCAGCAGCGTGTAGCGCTTCTTCGTGCGGTCGTTCGCGACGGCAGTGTTGAGGGCGGCTTTCGAGCCGAGGAGGATGACGAGGGATTTCGCGCGCGTGACGGCCGTGTAGAGCAGGTTGCGCTGGAGCATGATGCGGTGCCCCGGCACGAGCGGCAGGAGGATGACAGGATACTCACTGCCCTGACTCTTGTGGACGCTCATGGCATAGGCGAGCGTGAGCTCGATGAGCTCGGCGCGTTCGTACTCGACTTTTTCGTCCGCGAACTGGACGGTGACATGGTCGGGCTCGAGCTCGCGGATGAATCCGATGTCGCCGTTGAAGACATGCTTCGTATAGTTGTTCTTCGTCTGCATGACCTTGTCGCCGAGACGGAACGTCTGGATGCTGTTCTTGTACTCCGGCTTTGCGGGCGATGGCGGGTTCAGCGCGGCCTGCAGGCGGCGGTTCAGGCTGTCCACGCCGCATTCCTGGCGGTGCATCGGCGAAAGCACCTGCACATCGCCGAGCGGCGACCAGCCATACTTCGGCAGAATCTCGGCGCAGAGCGCGACGATGGCGTCGGCCGTCGCGGCGGCATCCGGCATCGCGAGGAAATGGAAGTCACTTGCGGAAAGCGGCACTTTCGCGCCCTTTTCCTCCGGGTAGCTCGGCAGCTGGCCGCGGTTGATGGCATGAGCGTTCAGCACGATATGGCTCGCCTCATCCTGACGGAAGACGTCGGTCAGGCGGACGCTCGGGATGACATTCGAGCGCAGGATATCCTTGAGCACAGAGCCGGGGCCGACAGCAGGCAGCTGGTCGACGTCGCCAACGAGGATGATATGGCTGCCCTCGGACACGGCCGCAAGGAAATGATTCATGAGCACGATGTCCATCATAGAGCACTCATCGAGGATGATGACGTCGGCCTCGAGCGGGTCGTCCTCGTCTTTTGCAAACATCGCGCCCTCGCCGCCCTGCGCCTCGAGCATGCGGTGGACGGTGACGGCCTTGCGGCCGGCCGCCTCGCTGAGACGTTTCGCCGCACGGCCGGTCGGGGCGCCGAGCAGAATGGAGAGGCCGAGCTTCTCGAGGATGTCGATCATGCCACGCACGACCGTCGTCTTGCCCGTACCTGGGCCGCCGGTCAGCACGAAGATGCCGGATGTCAGCGCCCCCTCGATGGCAGCACGCTGGCCGGGGGCAAGCTGGATGGCGGCACGCGCTTCCCACTCCTGCACGAGACGGGCGGGGTCGCGCACTTTGATTTCATCCGCGTGATCGCGCAGATAGAGGAGCTTTTCCGCCGTCTCTTTTTCCGCCTGATAGAGATATGGCGGATAGACAAGAATCTCCCCGCCGAGGTATTCGGAAGCCAGAGCGCCGCTCTCGAGCTCTTTCTGCAAGACGTCATGCACGGCAGGCACCGGTACGCCGAGCGTCTGCGCCGCGCGCTCAGCAAGAGGGCCGTCTGGGATGCAGCAGTGGCCGTTCGTCGCAATCTGGAGGAGCGTGTAGTCGATGCCTGCCGCGATGCGCGCAGGGGCCTCCCGCTCGATGCCGATGCTGTGCGCGATGGCGTCGGCCGTCTGGAAACCGATGCCCGCGACCTCGGATGCGAGGCGGTAGGGATGCTGCTCCAGGACATCGATGGAGAACGAACCGTACTGCTTGAAGATGCGCGCAGCAAACGTCCCAGAAAGGCCGTGATCCTCGAGCCAGAGCATGAGATCGCGGAGCTCGGACTGCTGCTGATAGGATGCCGTGATCTTCTCAATCGTCTTCGCGCCGATGCCGGAGACCTCTTTGAGACGCCCCGGCGTCTGCTCGATGATGTCGAGCGTCTGCTCGCCGAACTTTGCAACGATGCGCCGCGCGAGCTCGGGGCCGAGGCCGTCGATGACGCCGGAACCGAGAAAGCGCTCGATGCCGTCCGCACTCGTCGGCGCGCTGACCTTCATGTGCGTCGCCTGGAACTGCTGGCCGAAGCGCGGATGCGTGACCCAGCGCCCGCCGAGCTCGATCTGCTGCCCGACGAGCGGCGGCGCACTCGGCAGCGTGACGCTCACGCGCCCGCTCTGATGCGCAGGCCGCAGCCGCAGGACGGAGAAGCGTCCATTCTCCGCGGCAAAGATGATGCTTTCAACGATGCCGGTGAGCGTCTCCGCCGCTTCGTCAAAACCACCGAGGATCATTTGCTGCAAAATCGAGTCACATCCCTTTCATCATGACATCCGATCCATTTGCAAAAAGAAAGAGGGTAGCTTCCCACTACCCTCTCCGCATTCGATGAAAATCAGTGCATGCGCTCCACGTGCTGCTTGAGCTCTTCAGCCGCCTTCGTGACGCGGGAAAGATTCGTCGTGATTTCCTGCGTGGAAGCTGCCTGCTGCTCGCTGATAGCACCCGTCGTCTCAATGGACTTCGAGATGCCTTCGACAGCCTTGTTCATCTCGTTCAGCGTGGCCTGGATCTTCTCCGTTGCCTCGCGGGACTGCTCAGCAAGCTTGCGGACTTCCTCTGCAACGACAGCGAAGCCGCGGCCCTGCTCACCAGCACGAGCCGCCTCGATCGCGGCGTTGAGGCCGAGGAGGTTCGTCTGGCCTGCGATGTTCGTGATGAAATCAATAACCTTGATCGTATCCGCGTTCTTCTCCTGCAGGAAGCGTGCCTGCTCGACAGACTCCTGGCCTGCTTTTGCGAGAGCGCTCGCGCTCTTGGCTACCTGCTCGACCGACTCATAAACCGTCTGCGTCGAAGAAGCAATCTCCTCGATGGACGACGTCAATTTCTTGATATTCTCCTCGTTTTCGCGGTCACGATCCGACTGGCCAGCCATAAGTTCTTCTGCCATGAAATACTCCTCCTCTATTTATCGTCAAAACTGCTTCATTACGATGTCTCTGTTGTTATCATTCAACGCA
>CACZFT010000159.1 GCA_902780535.1 uncultured Selenomonas sp.
ACGGCGACGTCGCTCTCGATTCTCGCGGGACACGCCATCGACCGCCGCGCGCTGCTGGCCGCCATCCTGCGCGAGATGGAATCGCTTTACGCCGCCGTGCAGCGCGAGGGCTTTGCGCCGGTCTTTGACGCGTGGCGCGAGCTTTCCGTGACGCTCGGGCAGGAGGTGCGCGTGCTCGGCGTCAACGAGACGTTCGAGGGCACGGCCGCCGACATCGATGAGACGGGCGCACTGCTCGTCGATACGCCGCAGGGCCGCCGCCGCGTGCTCGCAGGCGACGTGTCCATCCGCCCGAAGGGATGGACGGGCAAAAAGACAAACTGAGGAGGACATCCTGTGCTTTTAGTATTCGATATCGGAAACAGCAACATCGTGCTCGGTACCTACGAGGGCAAGAAGCTCCTCAAGCATTGGCGCATCTCGACGGACCGGCAGAAGACGGGCGATGAGTACGGCATGCTCATGAACAACCTGTTCGCGTATCAGGGCATCCAGATGAAGGACATCGACGCCATCATCATCTCGTCCGTCGTGCCGCCGCTCGTCGTGCCGATGATCAAGATGTGCGAGCGCTATTTCCACATCAAGCCGCTGATCGTCGGCCCGGGCATCAAGACGGGCATCCGCCTGCACTATGAGAATCCGCGCTCCATCGGTGCCGACCGCATTGTCAACGTCGTCGGCGCCTACGAGCAGTACGGCGGGCCGCTCATCGTCATCGACATCGGCACGGCGACGACGTTCGACGTCGTCGATACGAATGGCGATTTCCTCGGCGGTGTCATCGCGCCGGGCATCGGCACGTCGTCGGATGCCCTGTTCGCGCGCGCGTCGCAGCTGCCGCGCATCGAGCTCGTGCCGACGCCGAAAGTCATCTGCCGCAACACGATCCAGGGCATGCAGGCCGGCATCGTCTACGGCTATGTCGGCCAGATCGACGGCCTCGTGCGCCGCATCAAAGAGGAATACGGGAGGCCCATGAAGGTCATCGCGACGGGCGGCTTTGCGCGCATGATTGCAAAGGAATCGCATACGATTGACAAGGTCGATCATTTCCTGACGCTCTCGGGGCTCCAGGTGCTCTATGAGCGCAACGAGGAAAAGCATCGCGAGCGCAACGAAAGAATGGAACGCTGTGCGGAGAAAGCGGAAAAGGCGCAGGAGGGGAACGCATGAAGCTCGGCCCCTTTTCGTTTGATGCGCCCGTCTTCCTCGCGCCGATGGCGGGCGTGACGGACACGGCCTACCGCATCATCGCGCACGACATGGGCTGTCCGCTATGCTATGCCGAAATGGTGTCGAGCCAGGGCATCCATTTCAAGAACGAGCGCACGCTCTCGATGCTGGCGTCCGAGCCCGCCGAGCGGCCGCTCGCCATGCAGATTTTCGCGGCTAGCCCAGAGATGGCGACCGAGGCGGCGGCCTATGTCGAAGAGCTCGGCACGGCCGACATCCTCGATTTCAACATGGGCTGTCCCGCGCCGAAAATCGTCAAGAATGGCGAGGGCTCGGCGCTCATGCGCGACCCGGAGCACGCGACGGCCATTCTCACGGCCATCCGCAAGGCGGTGAAGATGCCGTTCACGGTCAAGATGCGCATCGGCTGGGACGAGAGCTCCATCAATGTCGTGGACCTGGCGAAGCGCGCCGAGGCGGCAGGCGTCGATGCCATCACGGTGCACGGCCGCACGCGCGAGCAATTTTACCGCGGCCATGCGGACTGGGAAAAAATCGGCGAAGTGCGCCGCGCGGTCAGCATCCCCGTCATCGCGAATGGCGATGTGCGGACGTATGACGACCTCGACCGCATCCGCGAAGTCACGGGCTGCGAGGCCGTCATGGTCGGCCGGGCCGCGCAGGGCAATCCCTGGATTTTCCGCCAGCTCACGCACTACCTGCGCACGGGCGAGCGCTTGCCGGGGCCGACGATGCGCGAGCGTGCCGAGGTCATCGTGCGCCACCTCGACCTGCTGCTGAAATACAAGGGCGACTACGTCGGCCCGCGCGAAATGCGCAAGCATGCGACGTGGTACACGCGCGGCATCGTGCACGGCGCTATCCTGCGCGATTTGTTCAACAAGGCGACGACGCGCGAGGACTTCCTCGCGATTCTCGCAGAGTATTTTGATTACCACGAACCAAAGGCGTAAAGGATTCGATGTGCGTCGGCTCCCTCCCAGAGGCGTAACCCCTCCAGTGGAGGGATTACGGGCAGCCGGATGGCTGACTGAGGGAGTGTCGGAGGTAGAACCAAACGGAAATATGGATTGTTATCTGCGAAGACGTACCTTCGCAGACACCATCGAATGAATTGCTAAGCCCTACCTTCGACACTCCCTCCGACCCCTTCGGGGCCACCTCCCTCTGAGAGGGAGGCTTATGTGCCATGATAGAAAGGAAGTTCATAAAGATGTCAAAAAAAGACAAAGAAGAAAAAGAGTCCGTCTGGAGCGGATATTCCAAGAAGGAGAAGAAGGAGCTCGAGGAACTCAATGCGGGCTACCGCGACTTCCTGACGACGTGCAAGACGGAGCGCGAGAGCGTCATCGAGGCCGTGCGCCAGGCAGAGGCAGCAGGCTATCGCGACCTTTCGGACTACATCGCCAAAGGCGAGACCATCCAGCCCGGCGACAAGGTTTATGCCGTCAACATGAAGAAGGCCGTCGTGCTGTTCCAGGTCGGCTCGGAGCCGCTCGAGAAAGGTCTTGTGATTCTCGGCGCGCATATCGACACCTGCCGCCTCGACGTCAAGCAGAATCCGCTCTATGAAGATGGCGGCCTCGCGTATCTCGACACGCACTACTATGGCGGCATCAAGAAGTACCAGTGGGTCACGCTGCCGCTTGCGATGCACGGCGTCGTCGCAAAGAAGGACGGCACGGTCGTTGATGTGAAAATCGGCGAGGACGAGGGCGACCCGGTCTTCTGCGTGACGGACCTTTTGATTCATCTCTCGGCTGAGCAGATGAAGAAATCGGGCGCGAAGGTCGTCGAGGGCGAGAACCTCGACATCCTCGTCGGCAATTATCCGCTGAAAGAGGACGACAAGGAATCCGTCAAGGCGGGCGTGCTGAAGCTCCTGAAGGACAAGTACGACATCGAGGAAGACGATTTCCAGTCCGCTGAGCTCGCACTCGTCCCCGCTGGCTCCGCCCGCGAACTCGGTTTTGACCGCAGCATGACGCTCGCCTATGGCCAGGACGACCGCGTCTGCGCCTACACGAGCCTGCGTGCGATGCTCGACGCCGATGCACCGAGGGGGAAGACGTCGTGCTGCCTGCTCGTCGACAAGGAAGAAATCGGCAGCGTCGGCGCGACGGGCATGCAGTCGCGCTTCTTCGAGAACATCGTCGCCGAGCTCATGAATGCCTGCGGCGACTACAGCGACCTGAAGCTGCGCCGCTGCCTCATGAACTCGAAAATGCTCTCGTCCGACGTCTCGAGCGCCTACGATGCGCTCTATGCGAGCTCGTACGACAAGAAGAACGTCGCCTATCTCGGCCGCGGCATGGTCTTCAACAAGTTCACGGGCGCGCGCGGCAAGTCGGGCTCGAATGACGCGAATGCCGAGTACCTCGGCGAGATCCGCAAGATGCTCGACAAGCATGGCGTCCACTACCAGCTTGCGGAGCTCGGCAAAGTCGACCTCGGCGGCGGCGGCACGATTGCCTACATCATGAGCCTCTACGGCATGCAGGTCGTCGACAGCGGCGTCGGCGTCCTCTCGATGCATGCGCCGTGGGAAGCGACGAGCAAGATTGATGTCTACGAGACGAAGAAAGGCTACATGGCCTTCCTCGCCGAAGCGTAACCCCCTGAAACTCCTGAAAATCTTGGGCCTCCCGTGTTTGCGGGAGGCTCTTTGTGTACAAGTATACAGAGGTTGTTACGTGTATACATGTATAATCCTTGCAATTTGTCTTTTCGTATCGTATAATAATCCACAGACACGGCAAAGGCGCCGGAGTCAGATGGAGGGATTCTCATGGATACGAGAGATTTGTCAGTCGCAAGAGTCAAGATCATCGCTCTGAGCCGCATCCACCAGATTGTGGACGATGTTCGGAGGAATCCGCTCGGTTATCGCAAAGATACGCGCGAGTATTGCGATGCGATGTATGAAATCATCGATACCATGCCAGAAGACCGCCTGACGGAAACGGTCACTTCCATCTACAACGGCTACGCGGAAGTCGGCATGGCGGACGAAGGCTACACGGCCGATTCGCTCATGACGCTGATTTATCAGGACGAGCTTGGCGAACAGACGATTTACGACATCGGCTGGGACAAGTACATCGAAGAATTCTTCCGCACGGTATCTGCCTGAGTGTTCCATGTTCTTCTAGAAAATCGCATAGAAACATCATAAGGATAGAAGAAAAGCAGGAACTTTTTCTAACGAAAAAGGAATCCTGCTTTTTTCGTGGAAAAAGCAGGATTTCAAACGAAGATGTAGAAGTAAATAACAATATATAAACTTTAAGTAAAGTTTTGCGCTTGCCATCCTTGGGGGAAGGTGGCGGCAGGCGGGGGAAGAAGACAGATAAGGAGTGTTTTTTATGAAGCCATGGAAGAAGTGGCTGGCCATTTTGCTGACAGGGTGCATGATGCTCTTTGCAGCAGGCTGCGGCGGCCAGGGGAGCGGTTCGAAATCCATCGTTTTCGTCTCGCATGATGACGTGACGCAGGGATTCCAGGGGTCTATACAGCGCTGGAAACGCAGGCGCAGGCACTCGGCTATTCCCTGGAAAACACGAATGCGACAATGGACGCGAACAAGCAGATTGACCAGATGAACGAGGTCATCGCGAAGAAGCCGGGTGCCATCATCCTGCTGCCGGTCGAGGCGAATGCGCTGAAGCCGTCCGTCGAGAAGGCGAATGAGGCGGGCGTCCCCGTCATCATCACGAACCGCGACCTCACGGGCGGCAAGACGGCGCAGGTACATTCGGACGAGGAGCAGGCTGGCCGCATGCAGGGCGAGTATATGGCAAAGCACCTGCCGCAGGGCGCGAAGATTGTATATTTCCTTGGCGACAGCACACAGGCATCGGCGCAGCTGCGCTGGCAGGGCTTCAAGGCGGCCTGCCTCGACAAGCGCCCCGACGTCGAGCTGCTCGCGATGACGGATGCGGGTTGGAGCCATACGGAGGCGCTCAAAGACATGACGCTCTGGCTCAAGCTGTTCCCGCAGATCGATGGCGTTGCTTCGGGCAATGACGACATGGCGCTCGGCGCGCTCGACGCGATGAAGGCAGCTGGCCGTTTCGACAGCCATGTCGTCATCTGCGGCGTCGATGCCGGCGATGCCGCGCTGAAAGCCGTACGACCATCATGGACCTCATCCAGAAGATGATGAAGGATGGCCAGACGACGGACGACGAGAAAGTGCCCTTCATCGAGATCACGAAAGACAATGTCTCGCAGTTTCTGAAGTGAGCGGGAGGTGTGCATTTTGAAAGATCTCAGTGTCAAAATCAAGATCCTGCTGCTCGCAGTCATCATGCTCGTCATCACGTGCA
>CACZFT010000160.1 GCA_902780535.1 uncultured Selenomonas sp.
GATATCCTGACGATGAATACTTCTTCTTGAAGCTCATCGACATGAGTCGCCATTGACTCGCTGTGCATCATTCATCCCACAGAAAAAATGATTGAGCCCAAAAAAAGACACGAGCAGCAGGACTGGGAAGGGTTCCATTGTATGACTCTTCCCACAGAACAGGCGGATGCTCCTGTATAACTATGAAGTCACGCAACCATAAGCATGAGCAATGTGTTAGAAGAAAACGCTATACTTTTGAAAATCCATTTCAGGCGGACAAAATGGTTGTCTTTTTCAAGAGAAACGAAAGGATTAGAAGTTATATAGTGCATAAAATGACGAGTATAATGGATAAATATACAAATTTTTACCTGAAAAGAAAGTGTAAACATTGAATTCTCATCGAAAAAGGTCTAAAATAATCCTCGTGTTGTGGACATGAGTGTGTAGCGCTGATACTCATCCACGAATGTGCATAAAAACTTGTCATCTCCCTGTGGACAGGAACATGACGGTGAAGGAGCTTGAAGACAAATGAAAAAGAAACAGCTATTGACCATGGCTCTGGCAGCACTGACGGCCTGCTCGGTCTTTGCGGGCTGCGGCAGTGAAAGCGGCAGCGGCTCAGGCGATCAGGCGACGATCCGCGCAACGTTCGGCACGGAGCCGGAGACGCTTGACCCGGGCAAGGCGACGGGCGTTCCGGAGGCAACGTACCTCGGCGAGATGTTCGAGGGCCTGACGTCGCTCGACAAGGACGGCCAGCCGGTTCCAGCAGCAGCAGAGAAATGGGATGTCTCGGAGGACGGCCTCACGTACACGTTCCATCTGCGTGACAACAAGTGGTCGAATGGCGATCCCGTCACGGCACAGGATTTCGAATATGCCTGGAAGCGCACGCTGAGCCAGGATCTCGCATCGGAATACGCTTACATGCTGTTCCCGATTCAGGGCGCGGAAGACTACAATAAGAACGGCGGCAGCGCGGACAAGGTCGGCGTCAAGGCTGTCGATGACAAGACGCTTGAAGTTCATCTGGCACGCCCGACGGCGTACTTCCTCGAACTGCTCGCGCATCAGTCCTACTACCCGGTCAACAAGAACGTCGTGGACAAGGACAAGGAATGGGCGACGAAGTCGGATGAAATCGTCGGCAACGGCGCTTTCAAGATGGAGTCCTGGGAGCACAACAGCAAGATTACGGTCGTCAAGCGCGACGATTATTGGGACAAGGACAACGTCAAAGTCCAGAAGATCGAGATGCCGCTCATCGACAACATGAGCACGGCCGTTTCGATGTTCGACAATGGCGACCTCGACCTCGTGCTCGCACCGCCTGCGGCTGACGCCGAGCGCCTGAAGGGCGAGGGCAAGCTCCAGCTCAACAAGAACGTCGGTACGTACTATTACGAATTCAACACGAAGATGGCACCGTTCGACAACCCGAAGGTCCGCAAGGCTTTCGCACTCGCGATTGACCGCCAGTCCATCGTCGACCAGGTCATGCACGGCCAGGCAACGCCGGCGACCGGCTGGATCCCGACCGGTTTCACGGATCCGACGACGAAGAAGGACTTCGCGGAGGAGAGCGGCAAGCTCGTCGAAGAGAATGTCGATGAGGCAAAGAAGCTCCTCGCAGAGGCCGGCTATCCGGATGGCCAGGGCCTGCCGCCCATCACGCTCCTCTACAACACGAACGAGAACCATAAGGCCATCGCAGAGGCTGTGCAGGAGATGTGGAAGAAGAACCTCGGCGTCGATGTCGAGCTCGTCAACCAGGAATGGAAAGTCTACCTGCAGACGCGCAAGACGGGCCAGGCACAGATCGCGCGTGCCGGCTGGGTCGGCGACTACCTCGATCCGATGACGTTCGGTGACTACCTGCTGTCGGAAGGCACGAACAACTACGGCAAGTACAGCAACCCGAAATATGACGAGCTGATTCATGCAGCACAGAACAGCAACGACCAGGCGCTCCGCATGAAGAACATGCATGAAGCAGAGAAGATTGCCATCGACGACATGGCAGTGCTTCCGGTCTACTTCTACAAGACGGCCGTCGCACTGAACCCGAAGCTCAAGGGCGTTGTCGATCCGGGCAACTCGGTCTTCAACTTCAAGGGCGCATATTTCGAGAAATAAGATACGGATTTTCTGAAAGCAAGAAGCAACATCACATGCAATGACGCAGGAGGGCTCTTTGTAGGGCCCTCCTGTCTCTGTTTCCGACATTTTTAGGAGGAAGAAAGCCCATGCTAGGCTACATCATCAAGCGGCTCTGCAATGCCGTGGTCGTCCTGTGGGTCGTCATCACGATCACGTTCGGACTCATGCACGCCATTCCGGGCGGCCCGTTTACGACAGAGAAGAACCTGCCGCCGCAGGTCATGGCGAACATCGAGGCACGCTACAAGCTCAACGACCCGCTCTACAAGCAGTACACGGATTACCTCATCAACATCACGCACGGCGACCTCGGCCCGTCGTTCAAGTACCAGGGCCGCACGGTCAATGACATCATCAAGGAGAGCTTCCCCGTGTCGTTCCGCCTCGGCATGGACAGCATCATCCTCGCCATCCTCATCGGTATCCCGGCCGGCGTCTTCGCGGCGCTGAAGCGCGGCAAGTGGCAGGATCGCGTCATCAACTTCTTCACGACGCTTGGCGTCGCGGTCCCGAGCTTCGTGCTCGCGGCGCTCTTTATTGAAGTCTTTGCCTTGAAGCTTGGCCTGCTGCCGGCCGCCATGTGGGGCGGCTGGAAGAATCAGATCCTGCCGGCCGTCGCGCTCGCGGGCATGCCGATGGCGTTCATCACGCGCCTCACGCGCTCGTCGATGATCGACGTGCTCGGCCAGGACTACATCAAGACGGCGAAGGCCAAAGGCCTTTCGGCGCTCAATGTCCTGTTCCGCCATGCGCTGCCGAACTCGCTGATTCCTGTTGTCACGTACATCGGCCCGATGGCTGCCGGCATCCTGACGGGTTCCTTCGTCATCGAGTCCATCTTCGCGATTCCGGGCCTCGGCCGCTACTTCGTCACGTCCATCTACAACCGCGACTACACGGTCATCCTCGGCGTCACGATTTTCTACAGCGCGCTGATCATCCTCATGAACATGCTCGTGGATTTCGTCTATCCGCTGCTCGACCCGCGCATCAAACTGGGAAAGAAGGAAAACTAAATGGCACAGACAACAGATACGGCGGCCTTTGCGCCGCTCGAGCATGAGGCCGCGAAGCTCACGCAGCAGGAGACGCAGCCGGCGCTCGGCTATTGGCAGGATGCCTGGATTCGCTTCAAAAAAGACAAAGTCGCGATGGCGGGCCTCTGCGTCATCATCTTCCTCGTGCTCGTCGCCATCTTCGGCCCGATGCTCTCGAGCATTTCTTACGCCGATCAGGATCTCGCGCAGGTCAACCAGGGCCCGAGCGCGGCGCACTGGTTCGGCACGGACAACCTCGGCCGCGACCTCTTCATCCGCGTGCTCTATGGTGCGCGCATCTCGCTGTCCATCGGCATCGTCGCGAGCCTGCTGAACTTCGTCATCGGCGTCACGTATGGCGGTATCGCAGGCTTCGCGGGCGGCAAGGTCGACCGCATCATGATGAACATCGTCGACGTGCTCTACAGCGTGCCGATGCTGCTGTACGTCATCCTGCTCATGGTCGTCCTGAAACCGGGCCTCATCAACATCTTCATCGCGCTCGGCATTGCGTACTGGCTGCCGATGGCCCGCATCGTGCGCGGCCAGATCCTCGCGATGAAAGAGCAGGAATTCGTCCTCGCCGCGCGCACGATCGGTGCGAGCAAGCGCCGCATCCTTCAGAAGCACCTGATCCCGAACGCGATCGGCGCCATCGTCGTCACGCTTTCGCTTTCCATCCCGGACGCCATCTTCACGGAAGCCTTCCTTTCCTTCATCGGTCTCGGCGTCTCGGCACCGATGGCCAGCTGGGGCGTGCTCGCGTCCGAGGGCGTCACGAGCCTCAAAGCGTATCCGTTCCAGCTGTTCTTCCCGGCCGTCGCCATCAGCGTCACGATGCTCGCGTTCAACTTCCTTTCGGACGGCCTGCGCGACGTGCTTGACCCGAAGATGCGCCGCTGAGCGGTAAAAAGATTGCAACCAGTTTTGATGATTGGAGCCATATATTTATGGAAATGACAGAAACGAAACCAGCGGCCGAGCCGCTGCTGACGGTCGAAGACCTCGCCGTGCGCTTCCGCACGTACCGCGGCACGGTGCATGCCGTGCGCTCGGCATCGTCGGCGAGTCCGGCTGCGGCAAGAGCGTTACGGCGCATGCCATCATGCGCCTGCTGCCGGAAGAAAACTCGTACATCGAGCACGGCACGATCACGATGGAGGGAAAAGACCTCCTCTCCATGTCCGACAAAGAGATGCGCGACGTGCGCGGCGGCGACATTGGCATGATCTTCCAGGATCCGATGACGTCGCTGAACCCCGTGCTGACCATCGGCAAGCAGCTGACGGAAACGCTGCTGCTGCACGAAGACCTCACGAAGAAGCTCGCCGAAGAGCGCGCGGTCGAGATGCTGCGCCTTGTCGGCATCCCGTTCCCCGAAAAGCGCCTCAAGGACTATCCGCATCAGTTCTCGGGCGGCATGCGCCAGCGCGTCATGATCGCCATGGCGCTCGCCTGCAACCCGAAGCTCATCATCGCCGACGAG
>CACZFT010000161.1 GCA_902780535.1 uncultured Selenomonas sp.
GGACATCAGCGGCGCATGCTGCTGCCGCTGATCTGACTCCTTTGACATGAAAAATTGCCTCCTATAATTGGATAGATTTGCGGATGAATTCCGACAATCACTCCATAAAAAACTTGCGCTTCCTGCGGGAACGTTTTCCTTTCCGTTGGGAAGCGCAATTATTATAGCGGATTTTTATAAAGTTGTCAACTGAGGGCGGACAATGTTACGGATTGTGCTCGGTGGCTGTATACTCGCTAAAGACACTCATGCACGCAAGTCCTGAGGCCCCCTCTCAGAGGGGGCTGTCGGCGGAGCCGACTGAGGGAGTCTCACAAGATGGGCATTTTCGATACTGGATTGTGATTTACGCGGGCTGCGCAATTGCTTCTTTCGACGCCCGCATAAATCACAATCGTGCATCTCATACGTCGAGCTTGTGAGACTCCCTCCGCCCTTCGGGCACCTCCCTCTGAGAGGGAGGCTTATCCTCGCTGCACTCCAGATTCTGTCAGATTCCATCGCGGACTTCCATGTTCAAATCCACTCCGCAGAAATGCTATCGATTTACAAAAATCTATGGATTTTTTCGATATATTCTGCTATGATGTAAAAGGTATCGCCGATATAACATATAAGGCATACAGATTCTTTATAGCTTGCAAACACCATGTGTATACTATTAGGAGGGAACTGGATGAAATCGGACATCACCATCAAAATGGCCCGCTGCAAGGGCTGCGGCATCTGCGTCGCGTTCTGTCCGAAGCAGGTGCTCGCGGTGCATCGCCTGCGGCCAGTGCGAGCTGCGCTGCCCGGATTATGCAATCTTCATGGACAAGCTCGATGACAAGAAGGGAGCGACGGCATAATGGCAAAGGCAAGACTCATGCAGGGCAACGAGGCGTGCGCCGAGGGTGCCATCGCGGCGGGCGTCAACTTCTTCGCGGGCTACCCGATCACGCCGTCGACGGAAATCGCCGAGACGATGGCCAAGCTGCTGCCGAAGCATGGCGGCAAGTTCGTCCAGATGGAGGACGAAATCGGCTCGATGGGCGCCATCCTCGGCGCCGCGCTCGCGGGCGCGAAATCGATGGACGCGACGAGCGGCCCAGGCTTTTCGCTGAAGCAGGAGCTCATCGGCTACGCGGCCTGCGCCGAAATCCCGTGCGTGCTCGTCAACGTACAGCGCGTCGGCCCCTCGACGGGCCAGCCGACCGCGCCGTCCCAGGCCGACGTCATGCAGGCGCGCTGGGGCACGCACGGCGACCATCCAATCATCGCGCTCGCGCCGTGGAGCGTCCGCGAGACGTATGACGTGACCGTCATGGCCGTCAATTACGCCGAGCGCTTCCGCACGCCCGTCATCCTGCTCATGGACGAGGTCGTCGGCCACCTGCGCGAAAAAGTCGTGCTGCCGGAACATGTGGACGTTTATCCGCGCAGAAAACCGAAGAAGACGCGTGCCGAAGGCTATCAGCCCTACACGCCCGATGACGACCTCGTGCCGAACGTCGCCGATTTCGGCCAGGGCTACCACATCCACGTCACGGGCCTCATCCACGACGAGACGGGCTTCCCGGTCGGCAGCCCGAAGATCACGGAGGACTCCATCGCCCGCCTGCACGAGAAAATCGCGCGCGCCGGAGACGAAATCATCCACACGGAATCCTCGTTCATGGACGACGCCGAATACGCCGTGCTCGCGTATGGCGGCACGGCACGCACGGCCTATGAAGCCGTCCGCGCCGCCCGCGCCAAGGGCATCAAAGTCGGCCTCGTGCGCCTCATCACGATCTGGCCGTTTGCCGACAAAGTCGTCGCCGCGCTCGCGAAGAAGATGAAAGGCATCCTCGTCGCTGAAATGAACTATGGCCAGCTTGTCGGCGAAGTCCGCCGCGCAGCCGCCGGTGCCTGCCCCGTCGAGCTCTGCGGCAAGTACAACATGCAGGCATTCGTCCCCGCTGAGATTGAGAGCGCCATCGACGCCCTCGTCGCGGCCCATCAATAAGGAGGCATTTATCCATGGAAAGAAGCTACGAAAAATATTTCCGCCAGAACCGCCTCCCGCACCTCTGGTGCCCCGGCTGCGGCAACGGCATCGCCATGAAGGCCATCGTCCAGGCCATCGAGAAGAAGGGCCTCTCGCAGGACAACACCGTCATCGTCTCGGGCATCGGCTGCTCGTCGCGCGCGTCGGGCTACATGGACTTTGACACGCTCCACACGGCGCACGGCCGCGCCATCCCGTTCGCGACGGGCATCAAGCTCGCGAACCCCGACCTCAACGTCGTCGTCATCACAGGTGACGGCGACTGCACGGCCATCGGCGGCAATCACTTCATCCACGGCTGCCGCCGCAACGTCGATCTGACGATCGTGCTCTTCAACAATGAAATCTACGGCATGACCGGCGGCCAGGCCTCGCCGATGACGCCGCTCGGCAAGAAAGCCACGACGGCGCCGTACGGCTCCGTCGACCGCCCGTTCGACGCCTGCAAGCTCGCGCAGGCCGCGGGCGCAACGTACGTCGCCCGCTCGACGGCGTTCCACGTCAACCACCTCGTCGACATGATCGCCGGCGGCCTCGACAACAAGGGCTTCTCCTTCATCGAAGCCTATGTCCAGTGCCCGACGGCCTACGGCCGCAAGAACAAGATGGGAAGCCCAGCCAACATGCTCAAATGGATGCGCGACAACGCCGTCATGAAAGCCGCCTGGGACAAGCTGCCCGATGACAAGAAGACGGGCGAGAAGTTCCCGATCGGCCTGTTCTACAGTGCCCCGGCCGAAGATTATGACACGGCCTATGATGAAGTCATCGAGCGCGCGGGAGGTGCAACGAAATGAGGAAAGAACTCAGATTCTCAGGCTCCGGCGGACAGGGTGTCATCACGGCCGCCATCATCTTTGCCGAAGCGGCCGTCGCCGAGGGCAAGGAAGCCGTGCAGTCGCAGTCGTACGGCCCGGAAGCCCGCGGCGGCGCGTCGAAAGCCGAAGTCATCATTGACGACAAGACCATCTACCATCCGCACGTCGAAACGCCGGACCTCGTGCTCGCCATGACGCAGAAAGCGGCCGACAAATACTACAAAGACCTGAATCCGGACGGACTGCTCGTGCTCGACGAAGAGCTCGTGCCGAACCCGCCCGACTTCCCGCACATCGTCCGCGTGCCGATCACGAAGCTCGCGATTGAAGAAGTCGGCAAGCCGCTCTTCGCGAACATCGTCGCCCTCGGCGCCCTCACCCACCTCACGGGCCTCGTCTCCTTCGACCAGGTCAAAGACTCCGTCTCCCACCGCGTCCCGCAGGTCGGCTGGGATGCAGTCGAAGGGAAATGATTTTCCCGCAAGCAAAAAGAGATGTTGCATTTGCAACATCTCTTTTTGCTTGTCCGCGATTTATTTGTCCGCCACCCGTTCCGGCAATACCGCCTTCAATGCCATCGTCAGCCTTTGCGCGCCCAGATCATTCAGATGGTCGGTGTCATTGAAATGCGCATCTTTCATGCCCTTCGCCTGCTCCATCAAGTCAAGAAGCTCGAACGGGAACGAAAAGCCTCCCAGCATCTCATAATACGTTTTCTTGAACTGCGGGTCGAGATACCTGTCATAACTCTCTGACACTGGGAAGATGAGGAAGACGAGCTGGATGCCGCGCTCCTGGCACCAGACGCCGAATGATTGCAGCAGGCGGACGTTTTCCTGCAATGTCGCATGGTATCGCAAGCACTTGTTGTGCGCTTGGACGCGGATCCTGGCTGCGCGGTCGCGCTCCTCCGGCGTGATGTCCTTCCACGCTTTCTTCTTGTCGCTCCAGAGGCAGCCGCGAAGGGCAGCGCGCTTCCAGGAATTGTTCCAATAATCCTTTCCATGCGCATCAAAGAACCGGTAGATCGCCTGCTCATGCAGCCTCGGCATGTCGTAAACAAGCGAACGGTAAAAGCCCTGCGGCGGCGGCTCGAGCAGGCTCGCATGATGCACGGCCTGCACCGGCAGCCCTGTGCCCCCCCCCCGAGGACATCTGTATACACATTCGCGACACGCACAATTTCCCCAGGATTCTCCGTCCGCGAAAGGTCGCTGAAGATGGTGTAGTAATAATGCCCCAGAACCATGCGTCGGTACGGATGATGCTCATAGAGCTGCTTTGCGAGCAGAATGGCATAATAGAAATCCTGCGAGGCCAGCGAGAGATTCCGCCACGAGGGCAGCTGCTGCATGTCGAGGCCGAGCAGCGGATACGACGACCCGGCGACCACCGTATCGAACGGATCCGTGCGCTGCAGCTGGTATTTCAGCCACCAGGCATCATAGTTCTTTGCCATCGGCTGCAAGAGGCACTGGTTGAGCTTCTTCTGCTCGAACTCGATCGTGCGGCAGCAGGCCTGCGAAATAGCCGCCGGACACGCATCCCCCTTGTGCACGAACAGCACGTCCTCATCATTCGAGAACGCGCCGCCGTCCTCGAGGAACCGCACCTCGACCTCCGGGCGGAAGAGTTCCCGGAACGCCGCATCCTTTCGATAGAGCCAGACCTTCACGTCAACAACCCCTCCGTTTGTAAAAAATAATGATTTCCTTTGAGAACAGTATATGGGAAACGGCAAAACGCGTCAAGCGCCTGTTCCTGACAGATGGCATCAAGCTTGCAGAAAAGTATCATCGAAAAAAGAGCTGCTACAAGTTTGAAACGAACTTGCAGCAGCTCCTTTTTGCTATCTTCGCAAAAAAGTTATTTCTTATCAGCGTATTTCACGAAGTCTCACTCCGACAGCAAGAAATCGATGATATTTTGATTCCGGATGCCGTCAAAATCCTTGATGAACGTCCGATCCATCGTCAAGATGTATTTTTCATACTGATCAGGCACAGAGCGCAACGGCCGCAACTCGCGTTCGCGTGTCGCTTCCTCAAGGATGCTTGCCGAAACCTGATAATACCTGCGAATGCCGGTTTTTTCCGCGAGGAAATCCACTTCGAGCGTACCGAGCTTCCCGACGTGCACACGATACCCGCGGCGCAAAAGTTCGAGATAAACGACGTTTTCAAGGATGTGGCCGTAATCGCCACCATGAAAATCCAGCAGGGCATTCCGCAATCCAATATCGGCACTATAATATTTTTCCTGCGTCTTGAGCAGTGCTTTCCCTTTGATGTCATACCTCTGCGCGCGGTAAAAAAGAAACGCTTCTTCCAGCATGTGCAGATAGCTGTCGATCGTCGCGCCCGAAACTTTTCGTCCCTGGCTCGTGAGATAACCGCTGATGCGGTGCGTCGAAACCGGGCTTCCAACCGCATCTGCGAGAAATGCCGCAACGCGTTCCAGGAGCTGCGCATCGCGCACGCCGTTCCTCTGGACGATGTCTTTGACGAGCACGGTGTTGTAGATGCCCATGAGCACCGTGCCCACCGTATTCTCATCCTGCGGCAGAAAAGGGATGATTGGCAAGCCGCCGTACGTCAGATACGCCTGGAACGCCGTTTCTCGATCCGTGCGCCGTTCCTCTGGCAGGAATGTCAGATATTCCCGAAAGGACAAGGGGTATACGGGAATCTCGACATAGCGCCCGGAAAGCAGAGTAGACAGTTCCGAGGAAAGCATTTTCGCATTCGAGCCCGTGAGATAGATGTCAGCCGCGCCTTCCTCAAACAGCGAATTGACCACCTTTTCCCATCCATCCGTCGCCTGCACCTCGTCCAGCAGCAGATAAAAAGGCGGATCGCCCTGCAAACGTTCTTTCAGATATCGATAAAGCTTGCGGTAATCGCGATATGTCTCAAAAGCAAGGGATTCAAGATTCATCGCGATGATATGGTCGAATGCAACGCCCTCTTTCTGCAGCGCCTCCGCAAACAATGCCAAGAGCGTCGATTTCCCCGACCGCCGCATCCCCGTAATCACTTTGATGAGCGGCTGCCCGCGAAAGCGGAAAAATTGCGCCATGTAATCGTCGCGCGGTATCATGTAAGTCACCTCTTTTTTCATTATACTGAAAAAACTTTTTTAAATCAATCATTTTTATAGCACAATGATAGAACGGCTTCCGATCATCCTCCGAACAAAAGCAGGACTCCCGCCCGTACGATCATGCGCGTTCGGACGTCCCGTTCGATTTCAAGTTGAGCACAGTATACGGAAAACGGAAAGGCGCATCAAGCTGCACCTCTGCTTTTCATTGCATCACCGTTGGTTCCGCGATAAAATATGAAGAAAACGGAGATTTCAAAGGAGGTTGCACCATGGATAATCTTGCATACAAAGAACCGCCGCGCGTGGAGCTGATTGAAGGAAAGACGTATCTCATGTCACCACGACCACACATCAGTCATAATCGTGCCAGCTTCCGTATCGCGCATATTTTTGAAAACTATCTTGAAGGAAAACGATGCGTTGCATTTGCCGATGGCACGGATGTGTATCTCGATGACAAGAACCACTACGTTCCCGATGCCATGATTGTCTGCAACCGTTCGATCATCCACGATGACGCCGTCTATGGCGCCCCCGACCTCGTGGTCGAAGTCCTGTCCCCCTCGACGGCGAAAAACGACCGCGGGCCGAAGATGCGGCATTATGCCGAGGCCGGCGTCAAGGAATACTGGATCGTCACGCCGATCGGGAAGATGGTCGAAGTCTACTACAACCAAGACGGCCGCTTCGAGATCGACGCCGTCTATACTGATTTTTCCGACCACGACCTCGAGCGCATGGATGATGACGACCGCAAGAACGTCCGCATGGAGATTCCCGTATCGCTCTATGACGATTTCTTTGTCAAGGTCAAAGACATCTTCGTGAACGTCGATGGATTCCAAGAGCGTTGAACCGACGAAAAAGGAGCTGTTGCAATTGCAACAGCTCCTTTTTTCAGTGCAAATGTTTCCGTTTCTTTTCCTGACAGTGCGGGCAGACGCCATAGAGGTAGATCTGGCGGCCCGTGATGTCGTAACCGGTCGAGGCTGCTGCCTGGCGCAGCAGGCCGACGTCGTTGAGGACGGGCACGTCGTCAACGCGGCCGCAGACGGTGCAGCGGACGTGCGGGTGGTTCGACGTGTTCGCGTCGTAGCGGAATGCGTCTTCGCCGACATTGAGTTCCTGCGCGAGGCCGACCGTGCAGAGGATGTCGAGCGTCTTGTAGACCGTCGCGAGGCTCATCGTCGGATATTTCGGCGTGAGCTTCTGGTAGAGCATGTCCGCATTCGGATGCTCCGTCGTACTGGCGAGCGCCTCATAGATGGCCAGCCGCTGCGGTGTCGCCTTGAACCCCTTGTCGCGCAGGAGGTCTGTGACCTCCGTTCCCGAAAACATGGTCGTTCCCTCTCTTTCCCCTGTTTCTCGTAACAAATAACGA
>CACZFT010000162.1 GCA_902780535.1 uncultured Selenomonas sp.
ACGCTGTTCCCTGCGAAGGAGAGCCATCTGCGCCTGCGCAAGAGCTGGATTGCATTCGGCAAGCGCATCGAGGGCGACCTCGTCGTCGACCGCGGCTGCGAAAAGGCCATGCGGCAGTGCGGCTCGAGCCTGCTCGCGGCCGGCATCGTCTCGGCCGATGGCGAGTTCACGCGCGGCAGCACCGTCCGCGTCCTGACGAAGGACGGGCAGGAAATCGCGCGCGGCGTCGTGAATTATGGCCGGGCCGAGCTCATGGAACTCATCGGCCGGCAGACAAAGGATTTCCCGGAAGCGCTGCTGCAAGCAGAGGATTTCCGCGAAGAGGTCATCCACCGGGACAACATGGTCTTGATGGTCTGATTGGTCGGATAGGAGTGGTTTGATGGATATCCAGAAGACAATGATGGAAAAGGCGCAGGCCGCGAAGGCTGCCTCGCACAAGATGGCCATCCTCTCGTCGGGCGTCAAGAATGCGGCGCTCATGGAGATGGCAAGCGCCCTCGAGAAGCGCGCCGAGCTCGTGCTCGAAGCGAATGCGGCTGATCTCGAGGAGGCGCGCGGCAAGGGGCTCAAGCGCTCGTACCTCGACCGTCTCATGCTCAACGAGGGCCGCATCCAGCAGATGGCCGAAGGTTTGCGCCAGACGGCGGCGCTCCCCGACCCGATTGCGCAGGGCGACTATTCGACGGTGCGGCCGAACGGCCTCGAGATCCGCCGCGTCCGCGTGCCCATCGGCGTCATCGGCATCATCTACGAAGCGCGTCCGAATGTCACGGCCGATGCGACGGCGCTCTGCCTGAAATCGGGCAACGCCGTGCTCTTGCGCGGTGGCAGCGAAGCCATCCGTTCGAACACGGCCATCGCATCGCTCCTTTCCAAAGCGGCCGTCAAGATGGGCATCCCCGAGGGCGCTGTGCAGTTCGTTGACTTCCCGAACCGCGAAGCCGTTGATGCCATGACGCACATGCGCGGGCTGCTCGATGTCATCATCCCGCGCGGCGGTGCCGGCCTCATCCAGCACATCGTGACGAACAGCACGGTGCCGGTCATCGAGACGGGCACGGGCGTCTGCCACACGTTCGTCGATGAAACGGCGGATTCCGATATGGCCATCAAGATCGCCGTCAATGCCAAGACGTCGCACCCCTCGGTCTGCAACGCCATGGAGACGCTGCTCGTCCACGAGGCCATCGCACAGGAATTTTTGCCGAAGCTGTCGTGGGCGATGGGCGAGAAGCACGTCGAGATGCGCGGCGATGAGCGCGCACGCGAGATCTGCCCCGAGATGAAGGAAGCGACGGAGGAAGACTGGTCGACGGAGTACGGCGACCTGATCCTCTCCATCAAAGTCGTGCCCGATCTCGATGCCGCCATCGCGCATATCAACAAGTACAACACGGGTCACAGCGAGACCATCGTGACGGAGAATCTCGAAAACGCGCACCGCTTCCAGAAAGAAGTCGATGCAGCGGCCGTCTACGTCAACGCCTCGACACGCTTCACGGACGGCTTCGAGTTCGGCTTTGGCGCCGAGATCGGCATCAGCACGCAGAAGCTCCATGCGCGCGGCCCCATGGGGCTTGAGGCGCTGACGAGCACGAAATACCTGATTTATGGCGAAGGACAGGTGCGGTGATTGCTGGCATCTTTCGCACGCTTCGGCAATATTACGTGACGGCGCATGGACGGCACGATGTGCGCGATGATGCACGAGCTTTGATTCTCATCGTTCTGACAATGGCGTTTGTGCTTGTTGTCTGTTACTTCGCTTTCTGAAAAGGGGATGCATCTGATGACACAACCCCGCCGCAGCGTCGGCCTGATGGGCGGCACGTTCGACCCAATCCACACGGGGCATCTCGTGCTCGCCGAGGACGTGCGCGACATGTTCGGCCTCGATGAGGTGCTGTTCATCCCCGCTGCGAATCCGCCGCACAAGGGCGGCGTCGCCGTCGTCATGGCCGAGCAGCGCTACCTCATGGCCGAGCTCGCGACGGCATCGAATCCCGCGTTCCATGTCTCGCGCATAGAGCTTGACCGCGAGGGGCCGAGCTACAGCTGGCTGACGGTCACGGAGCTGCAGGAAAAGTACGGTGCAAGCGCGGATTTCTATTTCATCACGGGCTCAGACGCTATCAACCTGCTCGACGAATGGCATCGGGCGCACGACCTCCTCTCGCGCTGCCATTTCATCGTCTCCGTGCGCGAGGGCGTGCCGCTCGATGAGGCGCGGCTGCAGGCGAGCTTTGGCAGCCTTGCGAAAGAACACATCCACCGCCTCGCGACGCCGGCGCTTGAGATTTCCTCGACGGACATCCGCAATCGCTTGGCGCGCGGCGCGTCCATCCGCTACATCGTGCCGGACGCCGTCGCTGACTACATCTACAAGGAGGGCCTGTACCAATGAGCATGAGCTATGAAGACCGCAGGGCATTGTTGGAGACACGGCTGAAGCCGTCACGCTACCGCCACAGCCTCGGCGTGGCCGATACGGCGGCATTCCTCGCGGAGCGCTTCGGTGTGGAAGTGGAGCAGGCTCGCCTTGCCGGCCTCCTGCACGACTGCGCGCGAGAGTTCCCGAATGACACGATGATTGCTGAGGCCGACAAGCGCCACATCGCCTATGGGGCGATCGAGCGCGCGATGCCGCTGCTGCTGCACGCCTACCTCGGCGCGGCGCGCGTGCGCGAGTGCTACGACGTCGATGATGACGCCATCTGCCAGGCCATCTACCGCCACACGGTCGGCGGCCGCGAGATGACGCGCCTCGACAAGATCGTCTGGTTCGCAGACATGATCGAGCCGAACCGCGCATATCCCGAGGTCCAGATGCTGCGGAAGCTCTCGCGCGAAGCGAGCCTCGACGAGATGCTGCTCGTCGGACTCACGGAGTCCATCAAGTTCGTCGCGCAGAAAGGCACGATGCTGCATCCGGATACGATTGCGGCACGCAACGAGCTCTTGCTGCGGGGAGTGAAATCGCCGGTATGAGCAAGAAGAAAGCGCCCATGTCGACGACGCGGGCGAACATCGAGCGCAAGCGGAAGGAACTGCGCCATCGGCGCCGCATGCGATTCCTGCGCTTTCTCGCGTTCCTCGTCGTCTTCGCCATCTTCCTCGTCATCGCAGGCTTCATCTGCATGACGATTTATCATTGGGGCTCCGGCATCTATGCCGAGTACCAGATTCGCCATGAGGCCTATCTCAAGAAGCAGGCGGCGCGTGCGCCGGAGATCGACCCGAAATTCGACGGCTACACGAACATCCTCGTCATGGGCGTCGATGATGGCGCAACGAGCGGCCCCGACCGCACGGATGACGCGGGTGCGCCTCTGCGCCATGCCGACACGATCATGATGCTCTCCATCGAGAACGACACGGGAAGGCTCCGCATCCTGACGATTCCGCGCGATACCTGGGTGCCGATTCCGGGCTCTTCGTATGAGAACCGCATCGCCTCGCTTTACGAGACGGGCGGTGCATCGCTCGTCGTGCTCGCCGTCGAGAAATTGCTCGGCGTCTCCGTGCATCAGTACGTGACGATTGACATGGCGACATTTGCTGAAATCATCGACACGCTCGGCGGCATCGACCTCTACGTCGAGACGGATATGGACTACGATGACCCCGAGGCGGATCTTTCCATCCACTTGAAGCAGGGCTATCAGCATCTTGCGGGAAAAGATGCCGTCAGCTATCTGCGCTATCGCAGCACCGATCTCGGCGACGTCGGCCGATCGAAGCGCCAGCAACTCTTTGTGCGAGCGCTTTACGAAGAGGCCATGCAGGTCGCGACCATCCCGAAGATTCCGGCCATTGCCGAAATCCTCCAGACGCGCGTCACGACGAGCGCCGAAATCTTTGATTCCGCGCACATCGCGAACGTCCTGCGCCACATGAACCGCGAGGCGCCGGAAGTCTGGATGCTGCCCGGCACGACGGCCGAGGGCGACGACACGATCTGGATGCCCGACACGCAGGCCGTCGGCGAAGGCATTGCGAAACTTTTCCCATCCCCCAATGAAACAGAGTAAGCGAACATCAGCCTCCCTCTAGAGGGAGGGGGACCGCGAAGCGGTGGTGGGATAAGCAGACTCTTAGCGCTTTAGCGCTTAGAGGTCGCTTATGCCGACCGAAGGTCGGTAGTAGTAGGATGGTTGCATATTGAAAGGAGATTTACTTTGGAAGCAAAAGAACTGGACAAGGCCATCTGCGAAGCGGCATCGGACAAGAAAGCCCGCGACATCGTCTCAATGGACATGCGCGAGCTCACGCCGACGTGCGACTACTTCGTCGTCTGCTCGGCCAACACGGCGACGCAGGTGCGCGCCATCGCGGACAACATCGAGGAAAAACTCGCCGAGCAGGGCGAATCCTTCCTGCACAAAGAAGGCTATCGCGAGGGCGAGTGGATCCTCATGGACTACGGCGACGTCGTCGCGCACATCTTCCGTCAGGAGGCCCGCGAATACTACGCGCTCGAGCACCTCTGGGCGGATGCGAAGCTCACGCCCTATGAGGACTGAGCCATGATGCACGAAAATGAGGAGCGCCGTCCGCGCAAGTACGGCCCGAGCACCGTCGCGACGCTGACCGTCGTGCGCGAAAATGAGATGGGCGCGTTCCTCGATGCCGAAACGGGCAATACGAGCGACGACATCCTCTTGCACAAGACGCAGCAGACGGCTCCCGTCCACATCGGCGACCGCGTCAAAGTCTTCCTCTACCGCGACCCGAAGCACCGCCTGACGGCGTCCATGCGCGTGCCGCGGCTGGAACAGGGGCAGATTGCGCGCATGAAGGTCATCAACGTC
>CACZFT010000163.1 GCA_902780535.1 uncultured Selenomonas sp.
ATCGCGGGCATCTCGGCCGTCAACGCCGCGGCCTCCGTGCTCGGCGCGCCGCTCATGCACGATTTCGCCGTCATCAGCCTCTCGAACCTCCTGACGCCATGGGAACTGATTCGCAAACGCGTCGACATGGCCGGGCAGGGCGACTTCGTCATCGCGCTCTACAATCCGAAGAGCAAAAAGCGCGTCCAGAACATCGAAGAAGTCCGCGAGATTCTCCTCAAATACCGTGATCCCAAGACCCCCGTCGGCATCGTCACGGCCGCGACGCGACCCGATGAAAAGAAGGTCCTCTCGACGCTCGACGCCTTCACGAAAGAGGACATCAACATGTTCTCCCTCGTCGTCATCGGCAACTCGCAGACGTATGTCAAAGAAGGCTACATGATCACGCCGCGCGGGTATGGCAACAAGGAGGAAGGGCTCTGATGGCAGCGTCGAATGCGGCGGGCGGCACGGCGGCCGAAGCGTCCCGCATCTTCGTCTTCGCCGGGACGGCCGACGGGCGGCAGCTCGTTTCGGCGTTGCTGGCGAAAGGCTTTGCCGTCACGGCCTCCGTCGTGAGCCGCTACGGCGGCGAACTCCTCGAAAGCGCCCAGACCGCAGGCCACGACCTCGTCGTGAATGTTCAGCCGCTTGACGAAGCGGGGCTCATCGAATACTGCCGCACCCACGCCATCGCCGCCATCGTCGACGCCAGCCACCCGTATGCCGTCAACGTCTCCGAAAACGCCATGGCCGCGGCGGAAAAACTCGGCCTGCCGTACCTGCGCTACGAACGCAGCCTCTCCGAGCTCCGCTACGACGATATCCACATCGTCCACAGCTACGAAGAAGCCGCCGAAACGGCCGCCAGCCTCGGCAGCACCATCTTCCTCACGACCGGCAGCCGGAACCTCAAAAAATTTACAGAGGCTCCTGCTTTGCAGGAGAAAACCATCATCGCCCGCGTCCTGCCGACGCCCGACGTCATCGCGCAGTGCATCGACCTCGGCATCCAGCCAGGCCAGATCGTCGCCCTCCAGGGCCCGTTCAGCCAGGCCCTGAACCGCGAACTCTTCCTGCGCTACCAGGCCGACGTCATCGTCACAAAGAACAGCGGCGACATCGGCGGCACCGACACCAAACTCGCGGCCGCGAAAGCCCTCCACCTCCCCGTCGTCCTGATCGACCGGCCGAAACTGGAGTACCCGGCCGTTGCGCATACGATGGAAGACGTGGCAGACTGGCTTCATTGCTAAAAGATGTGCGAAGCCAGTCAACCTTCAGCCTCCTTTTGGAGATAATGCCATGAAGTTTAGCGGCGAAGCCATTCAAACTTCAGCCTCCCTCTAGAGGGAGGGGGACCGCGAAGCGGTGGTGGGA
Source organism: uncultured Selenomonas sp. (assembly GCA_902780535.1). Classification (GTDB taxonomy): domain Bacteria; phylum Bacillota; class Negativicutes; order Selenomonadales; family Selenomonadaceae; genus Selenomonas_C. The sequence continues at coordinate 1,363 of CACZFT010000163.1, forward strand.
GTAGTAAGATGCTGAAGCCAAGCAAGAATGTAGTCGTCGCTAAAGTCTTTAGAAACGTTCTGCATATCTGCCTGTCTCCAGTACCCTACTACTCCCCCCGTCGCTTACGCGGCCCGTCCCCCCTCAATGAGGGGGGCTGAAATTGGGGCTGCATGCTTTTTCATTTTACGAGAGGAAAATCAACCAAGCAACAGGAGGTCCCTCCAATGGACTACATCAAAAAACCCATGGAAATCGAAACCCGCAGCATGGAAATCATCGCGCCGCACCTCGCGCCGTTCCACCTGAATGACGTCGAGACGAAGGTCTATTCGCGCATCATCCATGCCTCAGGCGACGTCGAATACGCGCCGCTCATCCACATCCACCCCGACGCCATCGCGGCCGCGCAGAACGCACTCAAAGCCGGCGCCGACATCTACACCGACGTCGAAATGGTGCGCACGGGCATCAATAAAAGGAAGCTCGCCACGTTCGGCGGGGAAGTCCACTGCCGCGTCGCCGACCCCGACATCGCAAAGACCGCGAAAGAGCAGGGCATCACGCGCTCCATGGCCGCCATGCGCGCGTTCGGCAAAGCCCTGGACGGCAGCATCGTCGCCATCGGCAACGCCCCGACAGCGCTCTACGAAGTCCTTTCGCTCGCAGAAAAAGAAAACATCCGCCCGGCCTGCATCATCGGCATCCCCGTCGGCTTCGTCGGCGCGGCCGACAGCAAAGAAGCCCTGCGGAAGAACCCCTTCGTCCCCTACATCACAGTAGAAGGCACAAAAGGCGGCAGCCCCATCGCCGCCGCCGTCGTCAACGCATTGATGTACGACATCGACAACACGCGGGTATGAGCCCGCAGGAGCGCCCTGCGCTCCACCGCCAGCCCCCGAAGGGCTCTGCACCGCGCGAACGTGCGGACAACCGCCCGCCCGGGGCGTGCGCGCACATTGAAAGCCTCTCTCTCAGAGACGCAAAGCGGTGACGAAAGGCGCTTTAGCGCCTATGCTTTAAGGTAAGGCCCCCTCTAGAGGGGGCTGTCAGCGAAGCTGACTGGGGGAGTAGTTGGGGGCTGGAGACAGACAAGTATACAGCTTGTTGCTAAAGGACTTTAACAACGGCAGTATACTTGTTCGGCTACAGTATCCTACTACTCCTTCCACCGCTTCGCGGTCCCCCTCCCTCTGGAGGGAGGCTGAATCATTTTTCATCAACGGAAAGGGGCGCTGACCCATGAACACCAACCTTCCCCGCATCGTCATCGCCGGCACGCAGTCCGGCAGCGGCAAGACGACGCTTGTCACGGGGCTTCTGGCGGCGTTGCGGGCGCGGGGGCTCTCCGTCCAGTCGTACAAGGTCGGCCCCGACTACATCGACCCGGGCTTCCACCAGCTTGCGAGCGGCCGGCCGGCGCACAACCTCGATACATGGCTCGTCCCGGCGGCGAAGCTCCCCGCACTCTTCCTCAAAGAGGCAGGGGACGCCGACATCGCCGTCATCGAAGGCGTCATGGGCCTCTACGACGGCGGCCGGCAGGGCGTGAGCTCGACGGCCGAAATCGCAAAGCTCCTCGATGCGCCGGTTCTTTTGACCATCGACTGCAAATCCATGGGCGCCTCGGCCGCTGCCATCGCGCTCGGTTTCCGAAGCTACGACCCGGGCGTCAACATCGCGGGCGTCCTCCTGAACCGCCTCGGCTCCGCGACGCACGAAACGATGATCCGCACGGCGATGGAGGCCATCAAAATGCCCGTTCTGGGCGCCATCCACCGCGACGACGCCCTGCACCTCCCCGAACGCCACCTCGGCCTCACGCCGACGACAGAAGTCGAAGCGGCAGAGACCGTCCGAAAAATGGGCGAGGCCGTCGGGGGACAGGTGGATGTAGAAGGGATTGTAAACATAGCTAGGAAAGCACGGTCCTTCGAATTTTCACAATCGTCGCTAGACAGACAGCCCCCCTCTCCGAGGGGGCCTGAGGTAGAGCCTCCTTTCCGCCTCGCCGTCGCCCAGGACGCTGCCTTTTCCTTCTATTATGAAAGCAGCCTCGCCGTCCTCGAACGCTTGGGCGCCACCCTCGTCCCATTCAGCCCCCTCAAAGACGCGGCCCTCCCAGCATCCATCTCCGGCCTCCTCATCGGCGGCGGCTTCCCTGAGATGTTTGCCTCCGACCTCGCGGCGAATGCGACCATGCGCCAGTCCATCCGCGAGGCGGCCGACGCCGGCCTTCCGATCTACGCCGAATGCGGCGGCTACATGTACCTCCTCGAAGACCTCGTCGATTTCGACGGCAAAGCGCACCCGATGTGCGGCGTCTTCCCGGGCCGCGCGGCCATGACGAAGAAGCTCCAGATGGTCGGCTACGTCACGGCAAAGATGCAGCGGGACACCATCCTCGGCCCGGCCGGCACGGAGCTCCGCGGCCACGAATTCCACTTCTCGCAGGAACTCGAACGCGAAGAACCCGTGCGCCCCTATACATTCACAAAGCTCCGCAACGGTGCAGTCTACGGCGCCGGTCAGCAGCGGAAAAACGTCCTCGGCAGCTACCTCCACATCCATTTCGTCGGCTGCCCCGAGGCGGCAAAGCATTTCATCGAGGCGTGCCGGGAGTATCAGGGGAGAGAGTAGAAAAAGCATCGTCGAAGCACGAAATAAAGCCTCCTCCGCAGATCATGTCATGAAGTTAAGGGCCAGGCCCCCTCTAGAGGGGGCTGTCAGCGAAGCTGACTGGGGGAGTAGTTGGGTGCTGGAGACAAACAGATCTGCAGAACGTTGCTAATTCTTGCTTGGCTTCAGCATCCTACTACTCCCACCACCGCTTCGCGGTCCCCCTCCCTCTGGAGGGAGGCTGAAGTTTGAATAATCCTATCACTTATCTTAATGACATCCCCTCTGAGAGGGAGGCATGCACGAAAGCAACGTTATATGGAAAGAAGGAAGCCGAAATGCCAACTCCACAGCCGCCAGGCCGCCTCGTCCTCGTGACCGGCGGGGCGCGGAGCGGGAAGTCTTCGTTTGCCGAGCGGTATGTCGCATCGCACGGCGAAAAGATCGCCTACATCGCGACGGCGCAGATTTTTGACGACGAGATGCGCTACCGCGTGAAGCTCCACCGCGAGCGCCGTCCGTCCGACTGGCAGACCTACGAAGCCCCGTTTTCTGCCGAGACCGCCATCGCCGAGGCCGCCAAGACGCATGACACGCTGCTTTTCGACTGCCTGACGGTCTACCTCAGCAACCTGCTCTGCCAGCTCTCCGAGGAGCAGCTCCGAGACGAGGACGCCGTCTACCGCCTCGCGCAGGACACCGCGGCAAAACTCATCGCGGCCGCGCAGGCGAGCGGGGCGCTGTGCGTCTTTGTGACGAACGAAGTCGGCGCGGGCATCGTGCCGGAAAACGCCCTCGCGCGCCTCTACCGCGACATCGCAGGCCTCACGAACCAGGCATTCGCGCGCGCCGCCGAGGCCGTCTACCTGACAATCAGCGGCATCCCGGTCGAAATCAAACATCTCGCCCCGCAAACGCCAGCCTCCCTCTAGAGGGAGGGGGACCGCGAAGCGGTGGTGGGAGTAGTAGGATGCTGTAACCGCACGAGCAGGCTGTCATTGCTAAAGTCCTTTAGCAACATGACGCATAGTCTGCTTATCCCCCAGTCAGCTTCGCTGACAGCCCCCTCTAGAGGGGGCCTGAATTTATTCGATTTCATCGGCGAAGGCAGTTTGGAGGAACGCATGACAGAAGCAATTTCTAACCACACAAATAAAAACATTTCCACCCGTCCCCAGACCATCATGCTCATGGGCACGAGCTCGCATGTCGGCAAAAGCATCCTTGCGACGGCGCTCTGCCGCATCTTCCACCAGCAGGGGCGCCGTGTCGTGCCGTTCAAGGCGCAGAACATGGCGCTGAACTCCTACGTGACGAAGCAGGGCCTTGAAATGGGCCGCGCCCAGGTCGCGCAGGCTGAGGCGGCCGGCCTCGCGCCCCACGTCGACATGAACCCCGTCCTCCTGAAGCCGACGGGCAACTCCTGTTCGCAGGTCATCGTCGACGGCAAGCCCATCGGCAACCTCAGCGCCCGCGAATACCACAAAGGCAAATCCCGCCAGCTGTTCGGCCACGTCACGGCCGCCCTCGCGCGCCTCTCCGCCGCCTACGACACCATCGTCATCGAGGGCGCGGGCAGCCCCGCGGAAATCAACCTCAAGGACGACGACATCGTCAACATGCGCGTCGCGAAATACCTGCAGGCCCCCGTGCTGCTGATTGCCGACATCGACCGCGGCGGCTCGCTTGCCTCGCTCGTCGGCACGCTCGAACTCCTCGACGAGGGCGAAAGGGCGCTGGTCAAGGGCCTCATCATCAACAAATTCCGCGGTGACGTGACCCTCATGGACACGGCTGTCGATTTTCTGGAGAAAAAAACCGGCAAGCCCGTGCTCGGCATCGTGCCGTATATCGAGAAAATGGGCATCGACGACGAAGACTCCGTCTCGCTTGAGGACAAGGAGCGCGAACAGGAGAAGCAGGGCCCGAAAGACCTCACGCTCGCCGTCATCGAAACGCCGAAAATCTCGAACTTCACCGATTTCGAAGCGCTCGCCGAAGAGCCCGACGTCGAAATCGCCTACGTCAAGACCGCCGAAGAGCTCCGCGCCCTGCACCCCGACGCCATTCTCCTGCCAGGCTCGAAGAACACGACGGAAGACCTTCTGCACCTGCGCGAAGAGGGCATCGAGGCGGCCATCGCCGACTTCGTCAAAGCGGGCACGCCGCTCATCGGCATCTGCGGCGGCTACCAGATGCTCGGCGAAAAGATCGCCGACCCGCACCACACGGAGTCTGGCCACGACGAGGTCGCGGGCCTCGGCTACCTGCCGATGGTGACGACATTTGAGGAAGAAAAGCGCACCGTCCAGGTCACGGCCGACTGCCCGGGTCTCGAATTCCTCGACGGCGTCCTGCTCGGCAAAGGGATGCCCGGCTACGAAATCCACATGGGCCGCACGGAATTCACGGCCCCCGTGCGCCATCCGTTCCATATCATCCGGCAGGGCGACGCACGCGTGAATCTCTGGGACGGCGCCCTGCGCGAAGACGGCCAGGTCTTTGGCACATACCTTCACGGCGTGTTCGACCACGACGGCTTCCGCCGCCAGTTTTTGAACGTCCTGCGCCACCAGAAAGGGCTCGAACTCCTGCCAATCCAGCGCAACCGCCGCCGTGAAAAGGAGCAGGCCTACGACCATCTGGCCGACGTCGTCAAACAGGCGCTCGATATGAAACAGCTGGCCGCCATCATGGATGAAGCCGCAGAGAAAGCAGCGTCCGCAGAGGCGGGGAGTGCTGCAGCGCCGGAGGCCGATGCATGAACACCGCCATTTTAGCGTTCCTTTTCGACTGCATCATCGGCGACCCGAACAGCAAACTCCACCCCGTCGCCCTGATTGGCCGCCTCATTTCGGCGCTCGAACACTTCCTCTACCGCCCGCAGGACAGCGACGCGCGGAAATTCGCCTCGGGCGCCATCCTCGTGCTGCTCGTCCTGCTGATTTCGTACGAAGCCGCCGCCGCCATCGTCATGGCCTCGTACCACATCCCATTTCCATGGGCGACGGAGGTCATCTCGGCGCTCCTCGTCTCGTTCACGATTTCGCCGAAGAGCCTCGCCAAAGCGGGCAAGGCCATCTACGCGCGCCTCGTCATGGACGACCTCGCGGGCG
>CACZFT010000164.1 GCA_902780535.1 uncultured Selenomonas sp.
GAAGATCGGCCAGACGGTCAAGATCGGCTATTTCACGCAGAAGGCTGTCGAAATGGACGAGCGCCTGCGCGCCATCGAGTACATCGAGGAGGCCGCGCACACCATCACGCTTGCGGATGGCCAGACAATCTCGGCCTCGCAGCTCATGGAACGCTTCCTGTTTCCCGGCTCGCTCCAGTGGACGCCGATTGCGCGGCTTTCAGGCGGCGAGAAGCGGCGGCTGTATCTCCTGCGCATCCTGATGGAGTCGCCGAACGTGCTGCTTTTAGACGAGCCGACGAACGACCTCGACCTCGAAACGATGGCCGTGCTCGAAAGCTTCATCGATGATTTTAGTGGCGCGATCCTCATTGTCTCGCACGACCGCTTCTTCGTCGACCGCCTCGCGGACAAATGCTTTGTCTACGAGCCGGGCGGCGAGCTCCGCATGTACCCAGGCGGGTACAGCTACTACAAGGAGAAAGAGGCGGAAGAGCAGGCAGCTGCAGCGGAAGCAGCACAAAACGCATTCGCACGGAAAGCGCCTGCGAAGGCAGCTTTGCCGAGCAGCGCCGAGGATGCGCCAGCATCCAAAGGCGCGGACGAGCAGCCCGCCCGTCCCAAAAAGCTGACATTCAAGGAGCAGAAGGAATACGCCGAAATCGAGGACATCATCGCGAGCAAGGAAGGCGAGCTCCGCGCGACGGAACTCCTGATGCAGCAGAACGCCTCGGACTACGGCAAGCTCGCTGACCTCACAAAAGACCAGCAGCGCCTGCAGGCCGAGCTCGACCACCTCATGGAGCGCTGGGCTTACCTCGAAGAAGTTGCGGAAGGGTCGTAAACCAGCCTCCCTCTAGAGGGAGGGGGACCGCGAAGCGGTGGAAGGAGTAGTAGGATGCTGAATCCTGTCGAGGATGCAGATGCTGCTAAAGTCTTTAGCAACGTTTCGCATACTTGTTTGTCCTCAGCATCTAACTACTCCCCCAGTCAGCTTCGCTGACAGCCCCCTCTAGAGGGGGCCGGCTGGTACATGCAACTTCCATCATTCTTTCATAGCAACGATTGCTTAAAAATATTCCTATAGATTCATCATCCAAAGGAGAACTGACATTATGGCATTTGACAAGCAGCAATTCGAAGACATTTTGAACGACTTCACCATCGACAGCGACGAGCTGCGCGAGATCGCGGGGGCGTTCCGCTATGACCTCAAGCAGGGCCTCAAGGATCCTGACCTCAGCTCCATGCGCATGCTGAAGTCGTACATCGGCCTGCCGACGCGCAAGGAGACGGGCGAGTACCTCGCGCTCGATTTCGGCGGCACGAATGTCCGCGTGCTGCGCATCCGCCTCGATGGCGACGGCAAGTTCGAAGTCCTGAAGAAAGTCGCGAAACCGCTCGTCGTGCCGGGAAAGTACAACTACATCGCCGCGGATGCTACAGCCGACCAGATGTTCGGCTTCATCGCCGACCTCGTGGAAGAGGCCGTGGAAGGCGATCACACGAAGAAATATTTCCTCGGGCACACGTTCTCGTTCCCGTCGTCGCAGACGGATCTTTACAACGCGAAACTTATCATCTGGACGAAGGAATTTGCGACGCCGGGTGTCGAGGGCAAGGTCGTCAACGACCTCCTCAAGGACGCGCTGCACAAGAAAGGCCTTGACAACGTCGAGCCGACGGCCGTCATCAACGACACGGTTGCCGTCCAGCTCGCGTCGGCTTACAAGCATGACAACGTCAACATCGGCTGCATCTACGCGACGGGCCACAATACGTGCTACCTCGAGCCGTATGCGGACAGCGCACAGGAGCCGATGATCCTGAACCTCGAATCCGGCGGCTTCAACCGCCTGACGCCGGGTCGTTTTGACATCGAGCTCGACAAGGTCTCGGAAAAGCCGGGCGAGCAGCGCCTCGAAAAGATGGTCTCCGGCCGCTACATGGGCGAGCTCTTCGGCATGGCGCTCGCCGAGCTCCTTGGCGAAAAAGGCAAGGACTATGGCTTCACGAGCATCGACATGTCGGCCATCATGGACGATGAGGATGCCGCGCATCCTGCTATCATCCAGCTCGTCGCGGAAAAGACGGGGCACACGCTCGATGCCGCTGACGCGGACAAAGTGCAGGATCTCGTGCTGCGCATCGTGAACCGCTCCGCACGCCTCGTCGCCGCGTCGTTCGTCGGCATCCTCTGGCAGCTGCAGGGCGCCGAGCAGCACCTCGCACCGCAGACGATCGCCGTCGACGGCTCCGTCTATGAAAAGATGCCGCATGCGAAAGAGAACCTCATGAAAGGCCTCTCCGAGCTCCTCGGCGAAGATGCCGCCCAGGTTACGACCGTCCTCGAAAATGGCGGTTCGGGTCTCGGCGCCGCCATCGCCGCCGCCGTGGCCGCATCGCGCAGGTAAGAAAGAAACTAGGTAACGCCGCATGGAACAGTCACAAGCGCTTTCGCAGAACCTCTCCCAGCATCTCGCCATGACGATGAAGATGCAGCAGGCCATCAAGATCCTCGCGCTCCCCGCGCAGGAGCTGCGCGGCCTCATCGAGAAGGAGTATCTGGAAAATCCCGCGCTCGAGATCGACTACGACCATGCGGCGCTTTCGTTTGAGGAAACGACGGGGACGGCGGGGGACGATGCGCGCGAAGAACGCGAGCAGGCGTATCGCGCCGAAGACATCTCGGCGCTCGCGAGCTACCTCGGCAGCCCCGAGCGCGGCGATGGCTGGGATGGCGGCGAAAGCGGCGAGCCGCATGCATTCGAGCAGGCAAAGCCCGTGAGCCGCACGCTGGAAGAAGAGCTTCTCGAGCAGGTCGAGTTCGCCTATCCTGCCGGGCGCGAACAGGAAAAGGCCGTCGCCGTCTTCCTCGTCGGCTCCATCGACAGCCGCGGCTATCTCGCTGTGCCGCTCGCAGAAGCCGCGCGCGCGACAGGCGTCAAAGAGGACATCGCGACGCAGGTACTCGCCACGATTCAGTCATTCGAGCCCGCCGGCGTCGGCGCGCGCACGCTCGCGGAATGCCTGCGCCTGCAGGCGAAGCGGCGCGGCATCTACGAAGGTCTCGTTGCTCGCATCATTGACGCGCACCTCGAAGATGTGGCAAATTCGCGCATCAAGGAGATTGCTTCGGCCGAGGGGGTGCGTCCGTCCGACGTCCAGATGGCTGTCGACATCGTGCGCACGCTGACGCCGAAGCCCGGTGCGGCCTATGGCTCGGACGACCCCGGCTACATCACGCCCGACGTCGTCGTGCGTCCGTATGGCGCGGGCTGGCGCATCGAGCTCACGAGCGGCGGCGTGCCCGGCCTCCATATCTCGCGCCTCTACCAGGAGGCGGCGGGTTATGACGAGGAGACGCAGTCGTACATCCGCGGCCGCCTGAGTGCGGCGGCGTGGCTCATCAAGAACATCGAGACGCGCCGCGAGACGATCCGCCGCGTCGCCGAGGAAATCGTGCGCCGCCAGCGTCCCGTGCTGACGGACGGCCTCTCGCGCCTCGCCCCCATGACGATGCAGGACGTCGCCGAGGCGGCGGACGTCCACGAATCGACCGTCAGCCGCGCCGTGCAGGGAAAATACATTGAGATGCCGAGCGGCATCTACCCGATGAAGGCGTTCTTCACGGCGAACCTCGCGGCCGGAGCAGGCGAAGCCGCCTATGGCGCGCGGCAGGTGCAGGATGCTCTCGCGGCGCTCGTCGCGGCCGAAGACCCGAAGAAGCCGCTCTCCGACGCCAAGCTCGCGAAGCTCCTCGCGGACAAAGGCCTCGAAATCTCCCGCCGCACCGTCGTCAAATACCGCGAACAGCTCGGCATCCCGTCATCGGTCAAACGCAAACGGTACTGAGTAAGATAGCATTGAACCGAATGAGAACGAGGAGGCTGGTGCAGTTACTAAAACGATTCTATCTTTTGTGAAATATGCGGATTTAGCAGTCTCTCCTTTTGGGAGCAATGTCATTAAGATTAAGCGTGGATGTTTGCAAACTCCTGCCTCCGACACACCCCTAGTCAGCTTCGCTGACAGCCCCCTCGGTGAGGGGCCTGGATTTACTGGATTTTCGCTAACTTAA
>CACZFT010000165.1 GCA_902780535.1 uncultured Selenomonas sp.
GCGCGGCACCTCGCCCTCGCTGCCGATGTATTTCTGCAGCAGGTGCACCTGGTCCGTCGGCACGTAGAGCTTGTCGTCGCCGCCGTACTTGATGTGCAGGTAGTCGCGCCGCACGCCGCCGACTTCGAGCGTCACGACGCCGACATACTTGCCGATGCCGTGGTTGACATGCACGACGTAGTCGCCGGGCTTGATGTCGCGGAAATGCGAAATTTTCTCGCCTTCGGGCGCCGTTTTCGCGATGCGCCGCTTCACATGGCCGAAGATGTCCTTCTCCGTCACGACGACGAGGCGGTCGCTCGCGAGCTCGAAGCCCGAGAGCAAGAGCCCTGTCTGAATCGTGATGCGTTTTTCCGAAAGGTCTGCGCCCTCGTCCATCACGCTCGACGGCAGGCGGCGCTTCGCGAGCATCTCGCGCAGACCGTTCGCCTTTTCCTTCGTCGAGAGCAGGATCAGGATACGCTCTTTCGCCGCGAGATAGCGCGAGAGCTCGCCCGTGAAGAGATCCATTTGCCGCTGGAACGGCGTCATGTTCGTGACCGTGATGCTGATCGTCGCGTCCGGATCCGCGCCATGAATCTGCTGGAGCATCAGCGCCGAAAACACGACATTGTTGTGCTCCGCCTCTTCGAGCAGATCTTCCCAGCTGAAGATATGCTTCTTGATGTCAGGATTCTCCTTGACCATCGTGCGGAGCTCTTCGCGCAGGCGCGTCGGCTCGTCGAACAGCACAGTGCCGCTGCCCTTAAGATATGAGAGGAACAGTGCCGGCCGTCCCTTCGCATCCGTGCGCGCAAGCGGCAGGATGGAGACCGCCCCGATATTCCGCTGCGAACGCTTCGTGTCAAGATCGAATTCGCGCAACGAATCGACCTCGTCATCAAAGAATTCGATACGCACGGGCGCCGTGCGGTTGATCGGAAAGACATCGACGATGCCGCCACGCGCCGAGAACTGCCCCATGGACTCGACTTCCTCGACACGCGCATAGCCGAGGTCCGAGAGACTGTGGACGAGCTTCGTCAGGCCGACCGTATCACCCGTACCGATGTGCAGGCTCAGCCGCTCGAAATCGCCGCGCGACATGCCTTTTGCCGCCGCCGCCGCCATCGTCGAGAGCACGATGAGGTTCTCGCCGCGCAGCAGCCGCCCGAGCACGTCCATGCGCTTTGCTGTGCTTTCGAGGCTCCGCGCCGATGCCTGGATGTCCTCGGCCGCCGCATCGACCTCCGGCAGCTCGAGCACGGGAACATCCGGCAGCAGAGTGCGCAGATTCTCCCGCCATGCTTCGAGGCTTTCACGGCTGTGGACGAGCACGACCGTCGGGCGCGGCGACACTTCAAACGCCGAGGCATAAACGGCATGCTTCTGCGATCCCGAGAGGCCGTAGACGAGCGTCCGTCCGTCCGCCTTTGCAAAAGCCTCCTGGATCTTCTGCACTGCGGCATCCTCGCCGAGTGCGCGGAACAAAGTCTTCATCAATCAAAACTCCCAATGGATTCTTCTCACGGAAAAAGGGGCTCGCCCGTCTTTATCTTAAAACACGAAACGGCCGCGCGTCAAGCACGCGCAGCCGAAAAATCTTCTTCATAAAGTTTTCTCTTGATCCTGCTGCAGCCGCCAGATGGCATCGAGCACCATGCGCGGCGTGATGGTCTTCTGACATTCGAGAATCTTGTCTGAGCCATGTGGCTGGCGCGGGCAGGGATTCTGAAAATATGGCTCTCGAACATCGTTGAGACATCCATGGCAGGCGAGGCGGTTGTAGACACGATAGGGAGTATCAAATTCGTACCAGCTTTCTGAAAATCCGCAAATCAGTACGACCGGACAACCGACGAAATGTGCAAGCCACGAGAGACCGCTCCCGAGTCCGATGAAGAAATCTGCATGAGAAAGCAATTCCGCACGTTCTTCGATCGGGCGGTTTCCTGTAAAATCTTCTGCACAATCAGGCATACGTGCCACGAACCCATTCGCCTCATTCTCACGTTCTCGATCGATGCAGAGGACGCGATATCCCGCCTTCCGAAGCGCCGCGACGATGGTTTCCCAGCCACCCGGATAGTGCCAGCCTTTCGCAGGATGCGATGCCTGTACGCCGATGCAGACATAGGGTTCTGTTATCTGCTTTTTCCCCGCCGGCCAGATGAGCCTCTGCCGCGGGCGCGGCACGCCGAAGAGCAGATGGCCGAGCTCTTCCATCGGCACGAGCCGTCCGTCTTCTGGCGACAGGGCCGGTGCATCGATGGCCGCACCGAAATAAAACGTCGCATAACAGTCCTCCGGCCATGTCTCCCGCCATTCGATTCCTGGCAGCAAGCGCTGCGCGAAACCGTAAAGATACTCTGGCAGATGACACGAAACCTCTGCACCATACCGCTCGCGGAACGCGCGCAGATACGGCAGCACGACGAGAGAATCCCCGAGCGCTGTGCTGCAATCAACAAAAAATACCTTCTGACCCATCGGGTCGAACACATGTGAAAAGGCAAGTGCCCCCCCGTAGTAGACATCAAGCTGCCAATGGACATAGAATTTCTCCATGGACTGGAGCCGGACAGCCGAAACATCATCGTCAAAAAAGACCATTTCCGAATCCGCATCGCTGATGCGCACATGGAAATCCCCTTCCGGCACCTCGAAGCGCAGGCCGTCATTGAAATCGAGCCGCAAGCCATCGATCCCTGTTTCCCCACGCACAGGCCCGATCAACGGCTGAGCAGAAGAAAAGAACCCTGTCTTGTCGCGGAAACGAGCTTCCATTTCCTCTTGGGACAATTCCTGGCAGCAAAAGTGACGAACAGGGTACTGCAACTTCATTACATCATCTCCACATGTACGTGCTTCCCGCAAAATGATATGCCGTAATGCAGTACGCCTTCTATGCCTTGCGCACGGAATTCGGCATCGTAGTCGCGATCCTTGATCTGTTCGAGGGCTTCCTGTGCTTTGGTTTCGAGTGCATCTTCGCTCTCTGCCTGCTTGCATTCGATGACCATGCCTCTCTCGCCCGCTTTCCGCGGGAATGCTGCAATGTCATAACGGCCAAAGCCTGATTCGCGATTCGAGCGGATGCGGTAGTCTCCCGTGAGCGTCGCCGTCAGACCGAGGACGAAGCCATGATAAAAGGATTCCTTCCCCTTCTGCGCATCGAAGCTGCTCGTGAGCACTTCGATGTACTGGCTGAGGCCGTCGCGGACGGTCTCGATGTCGCCGGCCGCAAATGCCCGCATGAGGTCTTCGACATTGATATACATATCGTCGCTCTGATAGCGCTCGAGCACCTCGATGCGGAAGAGCGAACGGAGCTCGCGGTTCGGCAGGATGAGCTCTGCCTGCTGGCCGAGCTCGTCATCAACCACGCGCTTCGTCGTGAGATAGCCCGTCGTGACGAGCATCGTGTAGAGCGCGCTTTCGTTCTTGTAAATCTCGTTGTAGATGATATCCTCACGCACGCGGCTCATGATGGAGCCGCCCTGAAGAATCGTCTCGAACCTGTCGAGCACCTGGCTGCGGGAATGAAGCAGCATCTCGCCGAGGATGGAGTTGCCTGACGTATTCACCCAGTAGGTGAGCGGCTTGCAGCCCTGATGAAAATAATTCACGACAGACCACGGATTGTAAATTTCCTGTCCGGCGAAACGATAACCATCATACCAGTGCTGGATTTCCGACAATTTTTCTTCGCACTCGAAATCTCGCGTCATCCGGGCGACTTCCTCTGCCGTAAACCCGAATGCTTCTGGATGATGCAACCGAAAGATGCTATCCACTTCAAGATTGTTGAGCGCAGAAAAAATATTTTCTTTCGTGATGCGCAGCACGCCGGTCAACACAGCAAATTCCAGGGAAGGATTCGTTTTCAATGCTTCCGAAAAGAATTTCCGAAAGAAATTGATGGAGTCTGGATAATAGCCATGCTCCCATGCAGACTGAACGGGCGCATCATATTCATCCAAAAGAAGCACCGGCTTCTTTCCATAATGACGTTCCATCAGGCGCATCAGGAAGGCCAGCCCCTTGCTATAAATCGCCAGCTCGCCCTTCCCATAGAGGATCTCCTGAAAAATCTCGCGTTCGCGTTCCTTCGGAGCATCCTCCAAAAGAAAATCATACTGGCTGAACAGATCGCCAAGATTCAAACGGATATAGGTCTGCTGCTCCTTCCACGAAGCAGCCCCCCATTCCTTCAGCGTCAGGAACAAAACGGGCCGCGTGCCCTGCTGCTTCATGACCTCGTCATCGCCCGTGATTGCCAGTCCGTCGAAGAGTCTCCGATGTTCCTCTGCATGCTCGATATCGAGGAAATACCGCATCATCGACAGCGTCAGCGTCTTGCCGAACCGACGCGGGCGCGTAAACAGCGTCACTTTCGCATGGTTCTTCAAGAAATCCGCAAGGAATCCCGTCTTGTCCACAAAGTAATAATGCCCGCTCCGTACATCTTCGAAATCATCTCGTCCAATCGGCATCCGGATTTCCATGAATTCCGCCTCGTTTCCTTTTTCCGTATATTTTTTCTTTCACCGATTCCGGATGAGGTCCGGCCGCAGGAACGCGACTTCGCAGCCGGGCTGGAGCTGCTTGAGGTCGTCGGGGGTCTTGGCCGGGATGACGGCCGAGCTGCCGCAGCGCGTGCATTCGAGGTGGATGGCATCTTCGGCGATGTCAGCCGTGAATTCGTGGCCGCCGCAGGGGCAGAAGAGCTCCCCTTCTTCCGCGAGGTCGTGCACGCGGTTGAACGCTTCGAGAAGGATCTGCTGATGCTCCATGAAGTTATAGGCGTCATGCGGGTGAAGCGCGTCGTACTCCGCCGCATTGAAGTCGAGGAATTCTGCGAGCGTCTGCCATTTCCCGATGTAGCCGAGCTCGAAGTGGTCTTTCTCGCAATAAATCTTTTCGAGCGTCATCGTGCGAAGCTGGCGGAGCGGGTAATGGACGCGGTTCCGCTGGCCGCAGACGACGCAGCCCGTCTCGATGACGAGCCCCTTGCGCGGCACGAGGCGAAGCCTTGCTTTTTCCGCGCCGCAATGACTGCATGTGAGCACGACGTCCCCGTGTCCGCTGAAGACAGGCACGTCGGCAATCTCGATCTGGCCGCAGCGCTGACAGTAGAATGCGACGCTGCAGAGGGTATCCACGAGCACGATCATCCGCTCCTTTCCGCAGGCGTCCTTCCGAACGAACGCCCTTGAATGCCTTTCTACAGGCTAAGTTCGTCACAAAATGAAGAAATCCTGCTGATTTCGGAAAAGAAACGAAGAAATTGAACAAAAAAGCCGTCCTGGCGGACGGCAAAAGTATTCGAACATATTCAAATGAATTTATTTGAGGTTCAGCGCTGCGCGGACGAATTCGCGGAACAGCGGATGCGGGTTGTTCGGGCGGGATTTGAGCTCCGGATGCGCCTGCGTGTGTCATCCGGCAGCGTGCCCGCGATGACGAGCCCCTTGGCCTCGAGCGCCGCGCGGTACTCGTTGTTGACTTCGTAGCGATGGCGATGGCGCTCGCTGATCTCATTCGTGCCATACGCTTCTTCGGCGTGCGTGCCCTTCGTGAGCTTGCACGGATACGCGCCGAGGCGCATCGTGCCGCCCTTGTTCTCGATGCCCTGCTGCGACTCCATGAGGTCGATGACGGGATGGTCGGTCTCGGGGTTGAACTCCGTGCTGTGCGCGTCCGTCATGCCGCAGACGTGGCGGGCGAACTCGATGACGGCGCACTGCATGCCGAGGCAGAGACCGAGGAACGGAATCTTGTGCTCGCGCGCGTACTGGATGGCCTTGATCTTGCCCTCGATGCCGCGGTCGCCAAAGCCGCCCGGCACAAGGATGCCCTTGCAGCCGACGAAGACTTCGTCGAGGTCGGTCTCGGGGTCCTCGATGTTCTCAGCATTGACCCAGTGAATCTTGACCTGCGCGTCGTTCGCGATGCCGCCATGATGCAGCGCTTCCGTAACGGAGATGTAGGCGTCCGGCAACTCAACGTATTTGCCGACGACAGCGACCTTGACCTTCTTCTGCGGGTGGTTGATTTTGTAGACCATCTTTTCCCATTCGCTCATGTCGGCCGGGCTGTAGTCCATGTTGAGCTTTTCGAGCGCAATCTTGTCGAGGCCCTCTTTCTGCATCATCAGGGGCACTTCGTAAATCGTCGATGCCGTGCGGTTCTCGATGACGGCTTCGGGCGCGACGTCGCAGAACATGGCAATCTTTTCCTTCATCTCTTTCGAGATGGGCTTTTCCGTGCGGCAGACGAGGATGTCCGGCTGGATGCCGATGGCACGGAGCTCCTTGACGCTGTGCTGCGTCGGCTTCGTCTTGAGCTCGCCGGCGGCCGAGATGTACGGCAGCAGCGTGACGTGGATGTAGAGCGTGTCGTTCTTGCCGACTTCTTTCTTGACCTGGCGAATGGCTTCGAGGAACGGCTGGCTTTCGATGTCGCCGACCGTGCCGCCGATCTCCGTGATGACGACGTCGGCGCCATCGGCCTTTGCGACGTCATAGACGCGCTGCTTGATTTCGTTCGTGATGTGCGGGATGACCTGCACGGTCGAGCCGAGGTATTCGCCGCGGCGCTCTTTGGAGAGGACCGACCAATAAACCTTGCCCGTCGTGATGTTCGAGTTCTTCGAGAGGTTGATGTCGATGAAGCGCTCGTAATGGCCGAGGTCGAGGTCTGTCTCGGCACCGTCGTCCGTCACGAAGACTTCGCCGTGCTGGTACGGGCTCATCGTGCCCGGGTCGATGTTGATGTACGGGTCAAATTTCTGGATCGTGACCTTGATGCCGCGGCTTTTGAGCAGACGGCCGAGCGAGGCCGCCGTGATGCCTTTGCCGAGGGAAGAAACAACACCGCCGGTAACGAAAATATACTTTGCCATGGTCTGCCTCCTATTCCACCAGATGGATTATTCCTGAATGCTTTCGAACAGCTTCTCCTTGCGGCGGCTGGCCTTTGCGGACGAGCGCGACGTGGACGAGCTCGACGAGGACGAGGAACGCGTGTGGCGCTTCGTCTCAGGCGGGTTCCACTCCGTCAGCCCCCACTGGCCGTCGCCTTCATAATGGAAGCGGCTGTCCATGTTGATGAGCGTATAGACCTCGGAAATGGCCGCCGAGAGGGACTGCACGGGCTTGTGCTTCTTCTCGATGACATCCATCACGAGGTCTTTGTAATACATCGTCGCGCCCTTGTGCTGGAGCACGTAGTAGGCGATGTCGACTTCGGTCTTCTTCGTGAAATCCTGAATATCTTCTGGCATGGGAAGTCCTCCTATACTCTTCAATTACATATGATCCGGGGCGGAGACGCCGAGGATGCCGAGGGAATGGCGGATGACATGGGCCGTGACAGTCACGAGCGCGAGGCGCGCTTCGGCAAGCTCCGGCTCGACGCCCATGATACGGCACTTGTTGTAGAAGCTGTGGAAAAGCGCTGCGAGGTCATAGGCATAGCGCGCGATGCGCTGCGGCGCGTAGTCCTTGGCCGCGCGCTCGATTTCCTCGGGATACTCCTCGATCTTCTTGATGAGATCGACTTCCGAAGCATCCGTCAGGAGGTCGAGCTGCGGCTTCTCGCCGAGCTTCAGCCCCGTCTCATCGGCCTGGCGGAAGATGCTCATGATGCGCGCATGGGCGTACTGGATGTAGTAGACCGGGTTGTCGTTCGACTTCTTTTTCGCGAGGTCGAGGTCGAAATCGAGCTGGCTGTCGAGCGAGCGCATGAGGAAGAAGTAGCGCGCGGCATCGGTGCCGACTTCCTCCATGAGCTCGTTCAGCGTGACGCTCTGGCCCGTGCGCTTGCTCATCTTGACGAGCTCGCCGTCGCGGTAAAGCGCGACCATCTGCAGCAGCAGCACGGTCAGCTGCTCTGGATCGTGGCCGAGTGCCTTCATGGCCGCCTTGACGCGCGCGACATAGCCGTGGTGGTCAGCACCCCAGATGTTGATGAGGCGCGTGAAGCCGCGCTCGTATTTGTTGTGATGATAGGCGATGTCGGCCGCGAGATACGTCGGCACGCCGTTGTCGCGGATGACGACGCGGTCTTTGTCGTCGCCATACGCCGTGGACTTCAGCCAGAGAGCGCCGTCTTTTTCATAGATTGTGCCGTTGTCCTGCAGCTTCTTGACAGCCGCTTTGACCGCGTCCGGGTGCAGCGTGCGCTCGCTGAACCAGTTGTCAAACGTGACGTTGAAAGAAGCGAGGTCTTCTTTGAGAAT
>CACZFT010000166.1 GCA_902780535.1 uncultured Selenomonas sp.
TATGCATTTCCACATCTTAGCGGATGTCTTCTTTTTTGACAACATGAATTATTCTTCGAAACTATTCAATCCCACAAGTTTTGTGATTGAACCAAAAATTTCAGAACCTTAGCGGATGAAGTAGAGATACCCCGTCGTGATGCCAGAAAGGATCCACGCAACGCGGCTGACGAACGGCCGGTCAAGCAAAGCCGGCACATTTGCGCGTTCGCCGATGTATGTGAGCACGCGGCAGAAGATGAACTGCAGGAAGAGTGCCAGCAGGACGGCAATCATGAGCTTGAACAGCACGACAGCCGTGCCGAGAACAAGCGCGATGATGGCTGCGAGCACGACGCAGATGACGGCGATGACCGCGATCGTCGTCGCCGCCACGCCCGCAAAGGCCAGCACGGCAATCACGCAAAAGAGAAAGATGCCAGCGAGAATTCCTGACATTTCAATGCGCCTCCGATCCAATTTAACAAGTTCAACCGATGTTCCAACTCCATTTTACTCGCCCGTCACCATTTCCGCAAGCATGCTTCCGGGTGACGCGCAATCCAGCCCGTCACATCTTCGAGTGATTCACGCTCGTCGGCATAGCGGACGCCGCCCTCATCCTCGTGCATAGGGAGCTGCTCCGCCGTGACATCGAGCGGCTGCCAGCGCCGGTCGCCCGACGGGCCGATGGCATTTTCATCGAGCCAGTGATACGGCGTCACGACATGGCCAATGTGCTCCGTCAGCGGCTGGAAATACGCGTAATACTCAAAACCCGCAGGCGCAATGAGCTCGTAGATGGTCGGCGCGATGTTCATGTGACTGCCGATCGTGTTGCCCGCGAGAATGCTCTGGTCGATCTCTGGATGAAGCATCATGAACGACGTGCAGAACTGCTCGCGCAGCGTGAGCTCCTTTCGCGCGAGCGTGTCTCCCGGATGAAGCGGAATGTGCGCATGGTCGCCCGTCACGACGAAGAGACTGTCAGGATACGCTTTTCGCATGCGCTCGATGAACGCCGTAATCGCGCGGTCGGAGTACCAGAACGTGCCGAGCATTTTCTGGAGCTTCTCGCTCTTCTTCACGGCTTCCGGCACATTCGGCATGACCGCTTCCGTATCGAAGCCCGTCGTCTCGAGCGGAATCTGATATGGGCCATGATTCGACGTCGTGTAGACGAAATGGAACGTCGGCGTGTCGCCGATGTTCTCGATGAGCTCCGCCGCATGTTCGAGGAAGATGTGGTCATAGACGCCAACCCAGGTGCGCGGAGCATCGGGCGGGCAGAACTCCGTTGCGCCCATGACCTTGTCAAAGCCCGCGGCAGGCGCGTACTTGTCGAAGTTGCCATACGTCGGATTGCCGCCATACCAGTAAATCGACTGGTAGCCGAGCTTTGCAAGCTGACGCGGCAGCGTCACATCGAGCCCGCCACGCCAGAAATCCTCGCGCTCGTTGAGCTCGAGGCGCGCGTCGAAAATACCCGTCATGAGGCTCACGATGGCCGGACGCGACACCATGCCGGCCGGCAGGAAATTCGAGAGCGACGCCGTATGTGCCTCGGCGCGCAGCTTTTTCGCGCCGTCCATGATATGGTAGTCCGCATAGACCTCGTCGAGCGGCATCTGCGAATAGCTTTCGCCGACGATCAGGAAAATATGGCGCGGCTTCGCGATGCGCGCGCCCTTTGCATGGCGCACGAATGCATCGGCAGGCGACGGCAGTGACTGCCATTTTCCCTGCGCGGCGGCTGGCACGATGCGGTCAATCGCTGCGGCATCCTCTTCATCCGTATGTGAGAGCAGGCTCGCGAGCGGATGCTGCCAGACCATCTCGAGCGCCACGAGATCATCGACCGTCGCGCGCGCCATGAAGACGTCTTTTTTCACGATGGCCGGAATCTCGTCCCACTCCGGCTTGTCGCGATGCTTCAGCGTCCCGCCGAAGCGCAGCCAGTAAAAGAGCAGCACAGCCGCGATGAACACGACGGCGTTGATGCCCCACTGGAGCGCCCCCGTCGCCACCTCGGGATACGCCACCTGCGGGATGGAAAGCAGCAGACGATAGCCCGCGAAGCAGAACGCCAGCGCCGGCACGAAGCTTGCGAGCACGAGCGCACCGTGATCCTCGTGGAAGAAGATGTCGACGAAGTTGTGCTTCTCCGCCTTCTTGCCGAGCCAGAGCGTTTCGTTGAAGTTGTCGTGGAAATGATGGTAGAAGACCATGCGGCCGACAAAGGCCGTATAAAGCACAAACGCATACAGCATGCCGCCAACCAGGCGCACGGTGTCGCCGACCGTATAATACGCTGGAAGGAATGCCCCCGGCAGGCTCACGAGCACCATCGAGAACAGGAATACATAAGCATGCCAGTCGAGCCCCCACCAGAAGCCGTAGCGGAAGCATTCCTTCCACTTCCGCCAGTGACCGGCAGGGCTCTTCTCCGTCCCATAGACCTCGATGAAGATCAGACGGAACGCAGCCGACAAGAGGGGAGCAAAAAGCATCAGCTTAAAGTCCTGCTGGATGCCGGCAAAAAACAACGAAAACATGTTCATCCCTCGTCAAAGCTTTTTTCGTGCTCTGTTTTGCCATCTGCCCCTGTCGCATCATCTTTCAGCTGCGACGCCGCGAGGCAGAAGCCAAGCACCAGCCAGTATGAACGCGCGATGTTCAGAATCTGGAGCGTACAATCCGTCATCCCCTCCAGATGGAACCCCGCAAAGGCCAGCAAACCGCAGAGCGCTGCTGTCTGTCCTTGCTTGCCTTGTGGATTCCGCCAGCATCGGTAAAGCTGCCAAGCAACCATGCCATGCATCAACAAAAACGCCACGAATCCCCATGTTCCCTGTTCACAAAGAATTTTCAAAAAATAATTGTGCGGATGCGGATGCAGTGTTTCCTTTGCCATCGGGGACAAGTACTGCGGACTATTGTAATAGGATTTGTAATTTCCCACGCCAATACCGAACACGGGATGGTCCTTCCATATCTCGACAGCACCTTTCCACATGAGGATGCGCTCAGAATTGCTCACGAAATTCGGATCGGCCAATGTCTCCGCTCGTCGCTGCAAGGACGGAACCGACAGCAGCAACACGAGGAACAGTGCAATAAATACGCCTGCTACTTTCCAATACGCCTTTTTCTGACGAAAGCCCAGGACCACCAGCAAGAGCATGACGCCAGCCAGCCCCATCCAGGAACCGCGTGATTGCGAAAAAAGCAGGACGAGGAAGGAACTTGCAGCAATCACATACATCATCCACCGCTTCCGCCGCGCCAGCCCTGCAGCACGTGGCAGAAAAGCCAGCAACGGCAAGGACAGGAGCAAGAATGTTCCCAGGAACGACGGATGCTTCGTCAGTCCATAAAGACGCCCGATGGGCACCCTGGCGCAGAGGTAATGATACATCTGAAAGAATGATGCTATATCATGCAGAAACACAGAACAGCCAAATGCTGCCAGCACGGCTCCTGCCATTTTCCAGCTTTTCACGTACAACATCATCAAAAAAAACGGCATCATGTCAAACAGGGTACCAAACGCCTCGCGGCCCCCCTGTCCAATCGGGAACACCATCAGCTGTCCAATCAAAAGAGCCAGCGCATACACGAGAAATATCTCTCCAATGTGATAATCCAATCGCAGGCGCTCCCGATGATGCGCGAAATCATAAATTGCACACAAGAGCCCGATCGTAATCAATATCGAAGTTGCGGCAGCCGAAATCTGCGAGGTCAGTGCCATCAGGACGAGCACGCCCTGCAAAAAGCGTTCCCGCGTCATCATCGTCTTCCATGTTCGTGACATGAGTGTCCTGTCTCCTCTTTTACTTATTTTGGTTCAATCACAAAACTTGTGGGATTGAATAGTTTCGAAGAATAATTCATGTTGTCAAAAAAGAAGACATCCGCTAAGATGTGGAAATGCATAT
>CACZFT010000167.1 GCA_902780535.1 uncultured Selenomonas sp.
ATGGTTCCACCTGTTCCCATTCCGAACACAGTAGTTAAGCATCCAGAGGCCGAAAGTACTTGCCTGGTGACGGGCTGGGAGGATAGGAAGTTGCCGGTCAATCAAGGGCTCGCAGTTGCGAGTCCTTTTTTGTTTTGTTATAATAAAGAGCGTATGATAGCTAGTTCTGCGGCCTTTGGCATTTCGGAGGCCGCGCAATAGAAAGCAGGTGGCAGCGATGCCGATGAAGATTGACGGAATGACGCCGCAGGGCCCCTCTGTCACGATGTCGCATGATCATGACGAGCGTACGGAAGGCAGCGATACGGATTTCAGCGCGGCGCTGATGGATGAAGAAGATACGGTCAGCACGGAAGCGCTCGAAAAGATGCTGCAGCAGATTGACGAGCAGGGCGCGCGCCTCTCGCGCACGCCGACGTATGACGAGCTCAAGAGCTATCGCATGCTCATCAAGAACTTCGTCGGCGAGGCCGTCAACCACATGTATGAACTGCACACGCAGGCCGGCTGGGACCGCATGGGCCGTCAGAAGGTCTACACGACGGTGCGCAAGGTGGACAAGAAGCTCGAAGAAATGGCGGAGAAGATCCGCCTCGGCCAGGCGAGTCAGCTCGACATCATCGCGAGCCATGATGCTATCCGCGGCATGCTGGTCGATCTCTACATGTGATGGCGCATGGATATTTCCTGGCAGAACATTCTCGGGCATGAAAAGCCCATCACGCGCCTGCGGACGCTGCTGGCAGAAAACCGCCTGCCGCATGCCCTGCTCTTTGCGGGGCCGGACGGCGTCGGAAAACTGCGCGTGGCGCGGGCGCTGGCGGCGGCGATTCTTTGTGAAAACGCGGGCGAGCGTCCCTGCGGCCATTGTCCGCAGTGCCGGGCGCTCCAGCAGGATACGCATCCTGATTATTACGAGCTGCACCCTGAGGGAAAAGCCATCAAGACCATCAAGATCGATGCGATCCGGCAGGTGCAGACGGAGGCTGCGCGTCTGCCGCTCCTCGCGAAGAAGCGCGTCATTGTCATCGACGATGCCGAGGCGATGAACGAGGCGGCGGAAAACAGCCTTTTGAAGACGCTCGAAGAGCCGACGGGCGCCGTGCACTTCATCCTCGTGACGCGGGCGAAATCGTCGCTCCTCGATACGATTCTTTCGCGCTGCATGCATGTGGGCTTTGGCAGCATCCCCGAGGCGGCTCGCGCGGGCGCTCGTGCAGCGCGGCATCCCCGAGGGCGCGGCAGCGGAGCTCGCGGCGCTGTCGGACGGCAGCTTCGGCCGGGCGCTGGCGCTCTATGAAAATGACGGCCTGAAGCTCCGCGACGATGCGGCGAAATTCCTGCGCGAGCGGGCGCAGCTCACCGTGCAGGATGTCTTTGCGCGCGGCGCAGCGATGGAGAAGCTGCCGCGCGAACAGCTGACGGAGTGGTTCCTCTACCTCGGCATGCTCCTGCGCGACCTGCTCGTGCTTTATGAAGATGGCGCGAGCCCGTTGCTCTATCACAAGGATCTGCGCGCCGATCTCGCGGCGATGCTCGCAGACTATCCTGAGCGCCGCATCGCTGCGCTCCTCGCGCTCGTGCGCGAGACGGATCGCCGCCTCCAGTCGAACGTGAACCAGCGCCTGCTGCTCGAAGGGTTCTTCCTGCGGGCGATGGAATCCTGATTTGAAGATATTTTTTGGAGAAGATTTATGCAGACAATCATCGGTGTCCGCTTTCAGAAAGCGGGCAAGGTTTATTATTTCAGCCCCGGCCGCCTCGACATCAAGAAGGGCGACAAGGTCATCGTCGAGACGGCGCGCGGCGTCGAGTGCGGCGAGACTGTCATCGGCCCGCGCGAGGTCGCGGACAGCGAAGTCCCGCCGCCGCTGAAGGTCGTTCACCGCATCGCGACGCCTGAGGACGTGCAGAAAGTCGAAGACAACAAGGTGCGCGCGAAAGAGGCGTTCGCGGTCGGCGAGAAGAAGATTGCGGAGCACAAACTCCCGATGAAGCTCGTCAATGTCGAGTACACGTTCGACATGAACAAGATCGTGTTCTATTTCACGGCCGATGGCCGCATCGATTTCCGCGAGCTCGTCAAGGATCTCGCGTCCGTGTTCCGCACGCGCATCGAGCTGCGGCAGATCGGCGTGCGCGACGAGGCGAAGCTCATGGGCGGCATCGGCTGCTGCGGCCGGCCGCTCTGCTGCGCGTCGTTTCTCGGCGAGTTCGCGCCCGTGTCCATCCGCATGGCGAAAGAGCAGAACCTCTCGCTGAATCCGACGAAGATTTCTGGCATCTGCGGCCGCCTGATGTGCTGCCTCAAATACGAGAACGATGGCTACTGCAACGGTACGTGCTGCGGGCAGAAAAAGACGGTCACGAAGGCGCCGGAACAGGGCAGCATCGTTGCGACCATCGGCGGCGACGGCAAGGTCATCTCGGTCAACACGCAGCGCCATACGGCAACGATTCTGCTGAACAACGGCCGGACGGTCGTGAGCGCCTGGGACGACATCGTCGAGCGCGATTCCGAAGACATCGCGGCGGAAAAAGCGGCTGATGCCGAAAACGAAGTGCTCGATCAGGCGGCGGGCGAAGCGGAAGACGTCGAGGCATCCATGCGCGAACGCCGTCCACGGCGGGAACGCGGCAATCGTCCGCGCAGCGAACGCCGCCCTCAGCGCGACATGCGCGAAGCGCGCGAGGGTCAGCAGGAAGGCGAGCACAAGTCGCACCGCCGTCCGCGCCGCGCGCATGACAAGGGCGAGCGCCGTGAATGGCGCGAAAACCGCGAGAACCACGAGACGGAAAAGATACAGGGCGAGAAACCGCGCCGCAGCCGCCGTCCGCGCGGCGGCAAGAACCGCGACCGCCATCCGAAGGACGGGCAGCCGCGCGAGAACCACGAAAATCATAATGGAGAGAAAACCGAATGAGACAGCCCAGCCTCCGAGAACATGAGCGGCTGGACGACCTGATGAAGAGCGGGCGGCACATCATCCAGAACACGCAGGAATTCTGCTTTTCGCTGGATGCTGTGCTGCTCGCTCATTTTCCACGCGTCCATCCGCGCGACCGCGTGCTCGAGCTCGGCACGGGCACGGGCGTCATCCCGCTGCTGATTGCCGACGATGCCGCGCGCATCGATGCCGTCGAGCTCTCGCCCGTCATGGCCGCCCTCGCGCAGCGCAACGTCGTCATGAACGAGCTCGAAGGGAAAATCTTCGTGCGCGAGGGCGACTACCGTGCCATCCGCGAGCTCTATCCCGCCGAGAGCTTCCATCTCGTGCTGGCGAATCCGCCATACCGCCCCGTCCAGCAGGGACAGGCGAACAAGATCGTCGGCGTCGCGCGGGCGCGCCATGAGTTCACGGCGACGCTTGACGATGTCGTCACGGCCGCGCAGTACGCGCTGCGCTTCGGCGGTCATTTTGCCATGGTGCACCTGCCGGAGCGGCTCGGCGAGATTGCCGTCGCGCTCCACGCGCATCAGATGGAGCTCAAGCGGCTCCGCATGGTGCAGCCGAAAGCGGACAAGGCGCCGAACATGATGCTGCTCGAAGCCGTCAAGGGTGCGGCCGCGGGCGGGCTCAAGGTGCTGCCGCCGCTCATCGTGCACGAAGCGGACGGCAGCTATACGAAAGAGATTTATGACATTTATGGCATGGAGACCGATACATGAACGAAACGCATATTCCGACGCTCTATCTCTGCGCGACGCCGATTGGCAACCTCGAGGACATGACGTACCGCGCCGTGCGCGTGCTCGGGGACGTCGAGCTCATCGCGGCCGAAGACACGCGCCACACACGCCAGCTGCTGACACATTTCGACATCCATACGCGCTTGACGAGCTACCACGAGCACAACAAGTTCGAGAAAGGGCCGGAGCTCATCGCGTGGATGCAGGAAGGCCATGACCTCGCCTGCGTCAGCGACGCCGGCCTCCCCGGCATCTGCGACCCGGCTTTTTGCCGAAGACCGCGAAAAAGGCGCAGGAAGTGCTCGAAGAGGTCCAAGGGCGCACGGATACGCTGATTTTCTACGAAGCGCCGCATCACTTGAAAAAGACGCTCCAGGCGCTGATCAGCGTGCTCGGAGACGCAAGGCAGGCCGCGCTCGGGCGCGAGCTCACGAAGCGGTTCGAAGAATTCCAGCGCGGGACGCTCGGGGAGCTGGCGGCGTATTATGAAGAAAACGAGCCGAGAGGCGAGTACGTCATCGTCGTCGAGGGCTGCGGGGAAGAAGCGGCGGAAGCCGTCGAAGAGAAGCCGCAAGATCCGAAAGCGCTGTACGAGCACTATCTCGCGAAAGGGATGCCGAAGAAAGAAGCCATGCGCGCGGCCGCGAAGGATTTGGGCGTCAGCCGGCGGGACATCTACAATATGTTGCTTGAAGAAGAATGAGTTGATATAATTATGACAACTGCACGCGTTTCATTTGCGCGGCGCAGAGTTAGGAGGCACATGCATGAGAGAAAAGAAACCATTCTATATCACGACGCCGATTTATTATCCGAGCGCGAAGCTGCATATCGGGCATGCCTACTGCACGACGATTGCCGATTCCATCGCGCGGTATCACCGCCTCGCGGGCGATGATGTCTTCTTCCTGACGGGCTCGGACGAGCACGGGCAGAAAATCCAGCAGAAAGCCGAAGAGGCCGGCATCAAGCCCATCGAATACACGAACAAGATCGTCGCGGGCTTCCAGAATCTCTGGAAACGCCTCAACATCAGCAATGACGATTTCATCCGCACGACGCAGAAACGCCATGAGCGCGTCGTACAGGAAGTTTTCCGCCGCATCTATGAAAAAGGCGACATCTACAAAGGCGAGTACAAGGGCCTCTACTGCACGCCGTGCGAGAGTTACTGGACGGAGCACCAGCTCGACGAGAACGGCTGCTGCCCGGACTGCCACCGCCCCGTGCAGGAAGTCTCGGAAGAAGCCTATTTCTTCCAGATGAGCAAATATCAGGACCGCATCCTCAAATACATCGAAGACCATCCCGACTTCATCCAGCCGACCTCGCGCCGCAACGAGATGATCAACTTCATCAAGCAGGGCCTCGACGACCTCTGCATCTCGCGCACGTCGTTCGACTGGGGCATCCCCGTGCCCATCGACCCGAAGCACGTCATCTACGTCTGGTTCGACGCGCTCACGAACTACCTGACGCCGATCGGCTTCCTCGACGATCCTGAGAAATTCAAGAAATACTGGCCGGCTGACCTGCATCTCGTCGGCAAGGAAATCGTGCGTTTCCATACCATCATCTGGCCGTGCATCCTCATGGCGCTCGATCTGCCGCTGCCGAAAAAAGTCTACGGCCACGGCTGGCTCATCGTCGATGGTGACAAGATGTCGAAATCGAAGGGCAACGTCGTCGATCCGAACGGCCTCATTGACGAGTTCGGCGCCGATGCCATCCGCTACTTCCTGCTGCGCGAAATCAACCTCGGCCAGGACGGCAACTTCTCGCGCGACGCGTTGATCCAGCGCATCAACAGCGACCTCGCGAACGACCTCGGCAACCTGCTGCACCGCACGCTCAACATGACGCTGAAATTCCAGGACGGCGTGCTGACGGCGCCGTCGGGCGAGAGCGACGTCGACAAATCGCTCAAAGCCGACGCGCTCGCAACGGTCAAAGCCTTCGCCGATGGCATGGAGGACATGAAGCTCTCCGACACGATCAAGACGGTCTGGGCGTTCATCAGCCGCGCGAACAAGTACATCGACGAGACGCAGCCGTGGGCGCTCGCGAAAGACCCGGCGAAGAAGCAGGAGCTCGCGAACGTCATGTACAACCTCGCCGAGGCATTGCGCATCATCAGCGTCCTGATTTCCCCGTTCATGCCGACGACGGCCGAGCGCATCTGGAATCAGCTCGGCCTCGCGGACGCGGGCAAGGCGTGGAAAGATGTCCAGCTCGAAGACATCGAGACGTGGGGCGGCATCCCGGCCGGCCTCCACGTCGGCACGCCGGAGCAGCTCTTCCCGCGCATCGAAGTCGAAAAAGACGACAAGCCGACGCAGAACGCAAAGCAGCAGAAGCAGGCGAAACAGGAGAAAAAAGCCAAGAAGGAAGAAAAACTTCCAGAAGGCATCATCACGATTGACGACTTCGCGAAAGTGAAGCTCTGCGTCGCCGAAGTCCTCGCCTGCGAGCCGGTCGAAAACGCCGACAAGCTGCTGAAGCTCACGCTGCAGGCGGGCGACGCGCAGCGCACCGTGCTCTCGGGCATCGCGCAGTATTACAAGCCGGATGAGCTCGTCGGCAAGCACCTCGTGCTCGTCGCGAACCTTAAACCGCGCAAGATGCGCGGCCAGCTCTCCGAGGGCATGATTCTCGCGGCGAGCGACGGCAAAGACCTCAAAGTCGTCGAGGTCAATATGCCCGCTGGGACCGAGGTCCGCTGATGGGGCAGGAAGAACGCGACAACGTCGTGCCATTCGCGCCGAAAGACACGGATGGAAACGAGACAGAGCCGATAGAAAACATCGAGCTCGTCGACACGCACACGCATCTCAACGATGACAAATTCGCGGACGACGTCCCTGATGCCGTCGCCCGCGCGCGGGCGGCGGGCGTGCGGCGCTGCATCAATATGGGCGACACGCTCGCATCCTCGAAGAAAGCCGTCGAGCTCGCGCATGCGTACGAAGGGCTCTTTGCCGGTGTCGGCATCCATCCCGAAGAAGCGCGCGAGCTCACGGCGGATGACGACGCGCAGCTCGCCGCGTGGGCGGAGGACGAAAAAGTCGTCTGCATCGGCGAAATCGGCCTCGATTATTACTGGGTGAAAGACGAGCCGACGCGGGAACTCCAGCGCCGCATCTTCATCCATCAGCTCGATCTTGCGCGCCAGCTGCATCTGCCCGTCTGCATCCACGACCGCGATGCGCACGCCGATACGCTGG
Source organism: uncultured Selenomonas sp. (assembly GCA_902780535.1). Taxonomy (GTDB): domain Bacteria; phylum Bacillota; class Negativicutes; order Selenomonadales; family Selenomonadaceae; genus Selenomonas_C. Next base: position 6,916 of record CACZFT010000167.1, read on the forward strand.
CGATTTTGAAGAAGGAAGGACAGGGCATCCCGACCGTCCTGCACTGCTACTCCGGCAGTGTCGAGATGGCGCGGGAATTCCTCAAGATCGGCTGCTATCTCGGCACGGACGGCCCGCTGACATTCAAGAACGCCTCGAAGCTCCTGAACGTCATCCGCGACATGCCGCTCGACCGTCTGCTCGTCGAGACCGATGCGCCGTACATGGCGCCCGTGCCCATGCGCGGCAAACGCAACGAGCCCGCGTTCGTGCGCTTCATCGCCGAGAAAGTCGCCGAGCTCCGCAGCATGACGCTCGCCGATGTTGCACGCGCAACTACGACGAATGCCGAAGCAATCTACCCGAGACTTCGTCGCGCAGAAAAGCCCTGAAAAAACGGGCGGACAACAAAAAAATCAAAAAGTGGTGGAACGTTGATAGTACAAGCGTTCCACCACTTTTCATTTCCCAATTTTCAGGTAAAATTCAGCCTCTGGTGGGAGACTGAGACCAAGCGAGTTTGACAGGGTATAAAAATCCTGCTATACTGACACAAGTTCTTTCAGCTGTGGAAGGGGGTATTCAATGAGTACAAGAAACTTTCATCAGCATCACAACAAATCGAAAAAAGTTGCTCTGTGCCTTTCACTCACTGCCACGATGGCGCTGAGTACTGGTTTCACGCAGAACAACGTCCATTCCGTCACGATCAACGTCGATGGCAGAATGATTGAAACCAACACGACG
>CACZFT010000168.1 GCA_902780535.1 uncultured Selenomonas sp.
GGCGGGAAGATGACGTCAATCCAGTTCGTGCCGATGGCGCGGATGATGAGGCCGACGGCGCAGAATACGCAGCCGACGACGATGAAGCCGCCGAGCGCGGCCTCGTAGCTGTACTGCGCGAGCACGAGGAAGACCGGGGAGAGGAACGCGAAGCTCGAGCCGAGGTAGGCGGGAATCTTCCCTTTGCAGAGCACGAGATAGAGGAGCGTGCCGATGCCGTTGAAGAGCAGGATGGTTGCGGGATTCACATGGAAGAGGATCGGCACGAGCACGGTCGAGCCGAACATCGCGAAGAGATGCTGGAGGGAAAGCGGGATGGTTTCGAGGAGCGGCAGCCGTTCCTCGACGCCGATGGCGCGTCGCTGGGTCATGAAACAAGACTCCTTCTATAATAGAATGAAAAACATCTTCCTCACGCTACCATAACTTCGGACATTTGTCCAGAAAGAATCCAGAAAGAATCGGGATGCCCATCCGGAATGAACAAATTTACATAAAATACAATATTCGTGTAGACAGGACATGGATTTTTTTGTATAATAAGCGTTAATTGGTTGTCAAGCCGCTGGCAGAGGGCAGCCAAGCATCCTAAGACATCAGCAGGGGGAGAATCATGGCGCTTATCGTAAAGAAATTTGGCGGCAGCTCCGTTGCCACCACGGAAAAGATCATGAATGTAGCCAAGAGGGTCCTGGACGAGAAGAAGCCGGGCGACCAGATCGTCATGGTCGTGTCCGCCATGGGCGACACGACGGATGACCTCATCAAGCTCGCGCACGGCATCAACAAGGATCCTTATCAGTATACACGCGAAATGGACATGCTCCTGACGACGGGCGAGCAGGTGTCGATCGCGCTCTTGGCGATGGCGTTTAAGACGCTCGGCGCGAAGGCCATTTCGCTGACGGGCCCGATGGCCGGCATGCAGACGAACTCCGTCCACACGAAGGGCCGCATTGTCGACATTGAGCCGGAGCGCGTCAAAGAGGAGCTCGACAAGGGCAACATCGTCGTCGTCGCAGGCTTCCAGGGCGCCGACCAGAAGATGGATCCCGTGACGCTCGGCCGCGGCGGCTCCGATACGTCGGCTGTCGCGCTCGCGGGCGCACTCAAGGCCGACAGCTGCGAAATCTTCACGGATGTCGACGGCATCTATACGGCCGATCCGCGCATCGTGAAGAACGCGCGCAAGATGAAAGAAATCACGTACAACGAGATGCTCGAGATGGCGCGCCTCGGCGCCGGCGTCATGCAGCCGCGCTCCGTCGAGATGGGCGAGTATTTCCACATCCCCATCCATGTGCGCTCGACGTTTACGACGAAACCAGGTACCATCATCAGGGAGGACTATACAATGGAAGATAAAGACTTTGTGATTCGCGGCGTGGCTCATGACGACAAGGTGGCGAAGATCGCCGTGCTCGGCATCCCGAACACGCCGGGCATCGCGCATGAGATCTTTTCGGCGCTCGCTGCCGCGAACATCGATGTCGATATGATCGTGCAGAGCATCCGCAACATCGAGAAGAACGTCACGGACATGGTCTTCACAGTGGCTTCGGACGACCTCTCGCAGGCGAAGAAGGTCGTCGACGGCGTCGCGAGCAAGCTCAATGCCATCGCTGTCCTCATCGAGGAAGATGTCGCGAAGGTCTCGATTGTCGGTGCGGGCATGCTCGGCAACCCGGGCACGGCGGCGCGCATGTTCGGTGCACTCTCGAAGGCGGGCGTCAACATCGACATCATCAGCACGTCGGAAATCAGCATCAGCTGCCTCGTCAAGGGCTCGGAGCTCAAAGAGGCCGTCAATGCGATTCACGACGAGTTCTTCCCGAAAGAATGAGGAACGGATTTTAGATGACAGGAAAGGCTCTCCCGGCGGCGGGAGAGCCTTTCTTTACTTTGCAGACGTTTTGGGATGATGTTCTTTTGTCTTCCGTTCGCGCAGCGTGTCACGGCAGAAATCCATGAACGACTGGGCGGCCTTCGAGATGTATCGGTCTTTCTTCCACGCGAGGCCGACATCGACGAAGATCGGTTCTTCGAGCGGGATGGCTGCGATGCCCTGGGAGTCCTCAAGCACCATGTCGAGGAGGAACGAGATGCCGACGCCGCTCGCGACGAGGCCCTTGATCGTGACGACCTGGTTCGACTCGAGGATGATGTTCGGCGAGATGTTCTGTTCCTTGAGCTTGCCGAGAATCGTCTGCCGCAGGAACGAGCCCTCTTTGAGCATGATGAGGTTTGCGGCCGCGATGTCGTCCTTCGTCAGGAATTCTTTTTTGGCGAGCGGACTGTTTTCCGGCACGCAGGCGACAATCTGGCTCTTCGTCATCGGCAGCAGCTGCAGGTGGTTCGACGCGCCCGAGAGGATGATGATGCCGAAATCGAGTTCGTCGCGCTCGATCTGCTCGCGGATGGACATCGAGCCTTCCTCGTGCAGGTAGATGTCGAGGTGCGGGTATTTCTTCTGGAAACTCGAAAAAATCTTCGGGAAGAGGTAGGCGCCCATCATCGGCGGGATGCCGATCTTGATCGTGCCTTTCTGGAGCTGCTTGTAGTCATTGACCTCGAGCACGGCGTCCTGGATGTTGCGCAGGGCGAGTTCGATGCGGTTGAGGAAGACGGCCCCCTCCGGCGTCAGGGCCAGCTGCTTCTGGCTCCGGTCGAAGAGCTGGATGCCGAGTTCCGCTTCCAGCTTCTTGATGGCGACTGTAATGTTCGGCTGGGAGACGCGCAGCCGCTCCGCCGCCCGCGTGATGTTGCGCAGGCGGCTGGCCATCTGGAAGTATTCGAGCTGACGTAATTCCATGCAATCGCTTCTTTCTGTCTGGATTTCACTCACTTTTCACTATTATAGCATAAAATGAGGAACATCAATGATAAAATAACGCAGATTTATCATCTGGCCCCGAAAAAAATTTTTTCTTCTGGGGGAGGTAGGATTTTCTTTTTTTATGGGGAATGTTATAATCTAGGAGACAGGGAATGAAACCATAGGAAATCACAGACTTCGTTTCAGGACGACATAGGGGGTCTTTTTTTTGGAAACATCAACCATCATCGGCATGATCCTGGGATTCATCGCCATCTTCGTCGGCATGATCCTGAAGGGCGCGCCGCTTTCCGCACTCAATAACCCAGCGGCCTTCCTCATCATCATCGTCGGCACGATTTCCTGCCTGTTCACGGGCTTCCGCATGTCGGAGCTCAAGACGCTGCCGAAGATTGTCAAGATGACGTTCCACAAGTCGAATGGCCATGACAAGGGCGAGCTCCTGCGGCTCTTCGTCGAGTTGTCGCAGATCGCCCGCCGCGAAGGCATCCTGGCCCTCGAGAACAAGGTCTCGGATATCGACGACCCGTTCTTCCGCACGGGCCTCGGCATGGTCATCGACGGCATGGATCCAGACTTCGTCAGCGACGTCCTCGACGCGGAGCTCGCAGTCATGCAGGAACGCCATTCGCTTGGCCGCTCGATGCTGACGCAGGCTGGCACGTACGCGCCGACGCTGGGCGTTCTGGGCGCCGTCGTCGGTCTGATTGCAGCACTCGGCAACCTCGATGATATCAACAAGCTCGGCCACGCCGTCGCCGCGGCCTTCGTCGCTACGATCCTCGGTATCTTCACGGCTTACGTCCTGTACCTGCCGCTTGCGAACAAGCTGAAGCTCCTGTCGGAGGAAGAGGTCAGCGAGAAGCGCATGATCATCGAGGGCATCCTCTCGTTGCAGGCCGGCGATTCGCCGACGGCCATCGAGGCAAAGCTCATGGTCTTCATCCCGCAGTCGGAACGCGAAGGCGTAAAGGAGAAATAATCTATGGCACGAAAAAAACGTGGACCCAAGAAAGAGGAAGAAGCAGGCGAGGCTTGGCTGCTGCCGTATTCTGACGACCTCATGACGCTTTTGCTCGCGCTGTTCATCTCCCTGTTCGCGATGTCGCAGACCGACCAGAAGAAGATGGCGGACATGGCGCAGGCGTTCAGTGCGGCGTTCAACATGGGCGGCCCGTCGTTCTTCGACAAGATGGGCCCGAACCCCGGCCGCCGCGCCGAGATGCCGTCGGACGAAGACGCCGGCAACTCGGCCTACATCCAGGAGAATCAGGCGCTCGAGCAGGTCAAGAAGCAGATGGATCAGTACATCGACCAGAACGAGCTCTCGGAGCAGCTTTCGACGGAGATGACGGATGACGGACTCCTCATCCGCATCAAGGAGAAGGCGCTGTTCCCGTCGGGCTCGGCGGAGCTCGCCGGGCAGGCGCAGAGCATCGGCCCGGTTGTTGCGGGGCTCCTCGCGACGATACCGGAGCGCGTCATCATCTCGGGGCATACGGATAACGTCCCGATTAACAGCGCGCAGTATCCGTCGAACTGGGAACTCAGCTCGCAGCGCGCACTGAACTTCATGAAGTATCTGCTGTCCATCAATTCGAAGCTCGCGCCGCAGCGCTTCAGCGCCATCGGCTACAGCGAGTATCGCCCGATTGCCGACAACAAGACGGAGGAAGGGCGCACGAAGAACCGCCGCGTCGAAGTCCTGATTGCGCGCAACCTGCGCTTCAACCCGAACGAGGTCAGCGCGACCAAGAATCCGAACAGCAACGCAGGCGATGCAACGCCAGCGGCCACGGGCGGCGAGGCACCGAATGCCGCCGTCGCGGATGGCTCGCATGTCACGACGACGAATTTCTGAATTCGCCGTTGATTTTCAGAAAAGTGAAAGACTGTCGCAGTTTTTTCTGCGACGGTCTTTTTTGTTGCCGCGAGATTTGGTATCATGATAGGGAAGTCTGATGAAAAAGAGGGAATGTCTATGGTGCTCGGCATTGGCACGGACATCATCGAAATCGGCCGCGTGAGGCGCGCCATCGCGAGTGAGCATTTTCGCGCGCGCGTCTACACGGCCGCGGAACGCGCGTACTGCGAGGCGCGCGGTGCTGGCGAAGCCGCTTCGTTTGCTGCACGGTTCGCGGGCAAAGAAGCCGTGCTCAAGGCGTTTGGCACGGGGCTCCGAGGAGGGTCGATGCAGGATGTGGAAATCCTCAAAGACGCGCTCGGCTGCCCGCAGGTCACGCTCCACGGACATTACCGCGCACTTGCGGAGAGCAGGGGCGTCACGCGCATCCTGCTTTCGCTGAGCCATGCGCGCGAGTACGCGACGGCACAATGTGTTATGGAAGGAGAGAATTCCTGATGAAAATATCTCTGGTCGAAGAAATGCGCGCCATTGACGCGAAGGCGAAGGACGAGTACGGCATCCCCGAGCTCGTCCTCATGGAGAACGCCGGCCACCGTACGGCGGAGGCCGTCTGCGAGCTTCTCGGGCAGCCGGACGGCAAGAGCGTCATCGTGCTCGCGGGCACGGGCAATAATGGCGGCGATGCATTTGCGGCGGCACGCCATCTCGTCAATGACGGCGCGCGCGTCAAAATCTTCCTCGTCGGCGACCCGGAGCACCTGACAGCCTCCGCGGCAAAGAACCGCGCGACGGACGAGAAGATGGGCATCGAAATCTACGAGCTCACGAGCGACCGCGCTTGGGACCGTCTGAATGTCAGCCTGCGCTTCGCGGACGTCGTCGTCGACGGCATTCTCGGCACGGGGATTCATGGCGAGCTCAAGAAGCCCGTGCTGCGCCTCATCGAGACGGTGAACGCGAGCGGGAAGGCCGTTGTCTCCATCGACATCCCATCGGGCGTCATAGCCGACACGGGTGCCGTCACGAGTGTCGCCATCCAGGCGGCAACGACGCTGACGCTCGGCCTGCCGAAGCCGGGGCATTTCCTCTGCCCGGGCGCGGCCTGCACGGGCGAGCTGCTCGTCGATGACATCGGCCTGCCGCTGAGCCTCCTGACGGATGCTGCCATCCGCCAGACGCTGCTCGACGACGAGGCCGCGAAGGCGCTGCTGCCCGAGCGGCCGCTCGACGCGCACAAGGGCATGTGCGGCCGCATCCTCGTCATCGCGGGTTCGCGCGGCATGACGGGTGCGGCGTATCTCGCGTCGCTCGCCGCGCTCAAAGCGGGCGCCGGCATCGTGACGCTCGCCGTGCCCGAGAGCCTGCATGACCTCATGGAGATGAAGACGACGGAGGTCATGACGGTGCCCGTGCCGGAGACGAAGCCACAGAGCGGCATCATGGGCGGCGACAAGGCGCTCGGCACGCTCTTGGAACTCACGGGCAGCTATGACGCCGTGCTCATGGGGCCGGGACTTGGCCGCGCGCCGGAGACGGGCGAGCTTGTGCGCAAGATTGCGGCGTTCCTCGAAAAGCCGATGGTGCTTGATGCCGATGCCATCTATGCGTTCCGCGGCCACCTCAAGGAACTCGCACGCTGCAAGCAGGTGCCCGTGCTGACGCCGCACCTCGGCGAACTCGCGGGTCTTTTGGGCATCGAGCTCCCGGAGCTGCGCGAAAACCTCATCCAGCGCGTGCGCAATACGGCGGCCGACCTCCAGTGCCTCATCGTCGCGAAGAGCGAATGCACGCTCGCGGCCTATCCGCAGGGCGAGGTCTTCTTCACATCGAAGGGCAACCCCGGCATGGCGACGGCGGGCTGCGGCGACGTGCTCGCAGGCACGATTGCGGGCCTCATGGAGCAGACGGAGAGCGGCCTCGCGCCGATTCTCGGCGTCTACCTGCACGGTCTCGCCGGCGACCTCGCGGCATCAAAGTTCGGCGAAGGGCTCACGGCGTCCGATGTGCTCGCAGAAGTGCCGCATGCGCTCGTCCGCCTGCGCCGCGCCCAGCATGGACAGAAGTAAAAAGAAGTCATGTCTTTTTTCAAAAAATCGGGGAAAGACATCGTTTAC
>CACZFT010000169.1 GCA_902780535.1 uncultured Selenomonas sp.
GTCCTGGCTCAGGACGATTTTCCGCTTGCTGCCCTCCGAGGCAACGCGCATGTGGTAGTTGCCCGGTGCGATGTAGACGTGGCCGGGCTCGATGACGTCTCCGTCCTCGGCTTCCTTGACGGAAACCTTCGAAAGAGAATCGAGCCGGTTCGCGAGGGACTTCGTGAATCCTGGCGGCATGTGCTGCACGACGACGACGCCGCACGGCAGGTCGCCCGGCAGCCGCGTGATGACGCTCTGCAGTGCCTGCGGGCCGCCCGTCGACGTTCCGATGGCGACGAGCTTGCTGCTCCCAGCGCCCGACGCTTTCACGTTCGGCGCTGGCTGCGCATGCGGCGTGAGCACCGGCTTTCGCTTCTGCAGGAGCGGATTCTCGCGATGCCCGAAGGGGCTCGGCTTCTTTTCCTCGATCGCAGGCTTTGTGCCGAACGGATTGTGCCGCGCCTTGAGCTCGACATGGTGCATGCGGGGCGGCTCCACCTTTTCCTTGGCGCGGCGCTCCTTTTCTGCGAGCTCGGCAGCGCGCGTCCCCTTCATGGCGCTCTTGACATTCGCTTTCGCTGCCGCGCGGCACTTCGCAAGGATGTCCGCTTCGATCGTGTCGATGCGCGAGATAGAGCCGCCCGCCTTGCTGATGAAGTCGATGGCACCGAGCGACAGCGCCCGGATCGTCTCATCCGTTCCTTCTTTCGTGAGGCTCGAGAGCATCACGACCGGCATCGGCGCGATCTCCATGATGACGGCAAGTGCATTGAGACCATCCATGACAGGCATCTGCACATCGAGCGTCAAAAGATCCGGGTGATATTTCTTGACCTTCTCGACAGCATCGCGGCCATTGATGGCCGTGCCCACGACCTCGAAGTCCTTCTGGAACTTGAAGAGGTCGGTCAAGACTTTCCGCATGAAGGCGGAATCATCAGCGATGAGGATTCGGATCATCCTGCTTCCCCCTTAGAGCATTTCAGAGATTTCCATTGATACCCTTGGCGATGGCCTTGCGCTGCACCGTGAAGAGATACCGGACGATCTGATTCATCGTGCGGCGCTCGATGTGCTCGAGCAGCGCACCGACATGGTAGAGGGCGTGCTCTTCATCGAGCTGGACCTTCTGGCAGCGCGCCACGCATCTGGCTGTCCACCTTCACAGGCTTCGGCATGACGAGCGCGACGCCGTTGCCCGAGAGGTCGAGCGTGCGCGTCTCGATGGGCTCGCCAATCGTGCCGTCCTCGCCGACGAGGCGCGCGCGCACGCGGAGATCGACACGCACGCGGACGAACTCGCGGTTCTGATGACGCTCGACGGTCTCGGGGCGCGTGATGTGCCAGACGGGGATGCGGCCATCGAGCTTTTCCGTGCTGAGATACGTCGAGAAAAAGCGATAGCGGCACTGGTCGCCGATGGCAAGCGCATAGATGCGCGCCCCCGTGCGCGGGATGACCGGTACGCGCTGCTTGTTGAGCGGCAGGGCGGCAATGATCTCTTTCTTCGTCATATCTTCGATGCGGCTCGTATAGCGGTTGTCATCGTTATCAACGAAGAACTCGATGCGCTGACCGATCTTCAATACATTCCCTGCTTTTATTATTTCGCCTGCCATAGAAAAGTTCCTCCATGTTTAACGTGAAAAATGGAAAATCCTCTGCAAAAATCCGCGCCAGCCACGATCGACGCGTGGCGAAGCGCCATAGAGAACTCCCTGCGCCATCGCACGGATGCAGCGCGCAGCAATGGAATCGGGGGACGCGACAACGAACGGGGTCTGCCGCCGCACAGCCCGCATGACGCTCGCATCTTCATAGAGATAGCCGAGGCACCCGACCTCGAGCCCCAAAAAGCGTCCCGCTGTCTGCTGGAGCTTCACCGTGACCTCGCGGCTCTCACGCTCATCGTAGATGCGGTTGATGACGAGTTGGAGATTCGGGTTCTCCGCATAGCGGCTGTAGGCCTTCATGACAGCATAGGCGTCCGTCAGCGATGTCGGCTCCGGCGTCGTGACGAGCAGCACCTCGTCGGCCGCAAGAATGAAATCCATGACATTCTTGCCGAGGCCCGCCCCCGTGTCGATGAGGATGATGTCAGCGAGCTCGCCGACGCCCGCGAGCTTCTGCAAGAGCACGGCGCGCTTGGTATCATCAAGTGCCTGTGCCTTCTCGATGCCGGAACCTCCTGGGATGAAGTCTACGCCATACGACCCGTGGACGAGCACGTCGGAGAGCTTCATGCCATCTTCTAAAAGGTTCAGCAGATACTTCTTCGAAGAGGAACCGAGCACGATGTCGACATTCGCCATGCCAAGGTCCGCATCGAGAATCATCACGCGGCTGCCTGCCGCACGCAGCGCAATCGCGAGATTGACCGTGAAATTCGTCTTGCCGACGCCGCCCTTGCCGCTTGTGATGGCGATGACGCGCGCATTCGTCGAAAATGCGCTGCGCGAAGACGGCTCTGCCGGTTTTGACGACGCTTTCGGTTTCTGCGAAGCTGGCGGCTTTGGTTTGGAAGGGCTGCCCGCCGTTTCCTGCACGGGATGTTGTTCAACGAGTTTTCGTAAACGTTCTGCCTGGTCCATCGTCATTCCCTCAGCAGGAGGTCGGCAAGCGCATCCGGCGTCGCCGGCACGATGTCGTCAGGAACACTCTGCCCATTCGTGAAGAATGCAAGACTGAGCTCTTTCTCATAGAGAAGGTTGAGAATCAGGCCGACGCTCGCCGTCTCATCCGTCTTCGTGAAGATGAGGTGGTCAGGTTCGCAAACCGAGAACTTCTCAAGGATGTCTGCCGCATCGCGGTTCTTCGTCGTCGCGCTCATGACGAGATACCGCGAGATTCGCGGATGCACGGCGAGGAAATCGCAGAGCTCCTTCATCTGGAACTCGTTGTGCTGGCTGCGGCCGGCCGTGTCGATGAGGATCAGATCCTTCTTGCGGAACTTGTGGATGGCCGTCTTGAGCTCCTGCGGCGTGTAGACGATCTCGAGCGGCAGACCGATGATGTCGGAGTACGTCTTGAGCTGCTCGACCGCCGAGATGCGGTACGTGTCCGCCGTGATGAGCGCGGCGTCGATGCCCTGCTCGAGCACGAAGCGCGCCGCGATCTTCGCGAGCGTCGTCGTCTTGCCGACGCCCGTCGCGCCGATGAGCGCGACGATCTTCGGCCCGCGCGCGAACTTGTCCGCCTCGATGCCCGAGGAAAAATGCACCCTGTCCGCGAGGTAGCCCGAAAGCGCATCATGTGCTTCCCTCGTCAGGCTGTCGCGCACGGTGTCGCCCGCGGCGACCGTTGCCGCGAGGTCGTGCAGGATGTCTGCGGAGACCTCCTGCTCTTCGAGCGCTTCCTGCAGCGTGCGCACGCCTTTCGGCTGGTCTTTCACCATGACCTGCGCGAGGAGCGTCTTCATCTGCGCGAGCTCTTCCTGGAGCTCGCGGATCTTGTCTTGCTCTTCCTTCATCGCTTCGTCTCCTGCACGCTGTTCCTCTTCGTCTTCATCTTCTTCGTCATCCGCGTCCTCCTGCGGCGCTTCCGGCAGAGCAATCTCCTGCTGCGGGGCGGATGCTTTCGGGGCTTCCGGCGGGTTCTGCGGCGCCGCCTTGAAAGCTTCAGAAGGAGCTTCCGGCATCGGCTGCGGTTTCGGTGCAGCCGCCCCCGATGCCACCTGATCCGCCTTGATGATATGCGGATTGGCGAGTGCCGCCTCCGTCTGCTTCGACAGCGCCTCGATGAGCGCATCGAAGCGCGCCTGCGCTGCGGCTTGCTCCTCCGGCGTCTGCGGTGCGGCTGGAGCCGCTGCCGGCATCGTCGGAGCGGCAGGCGCAGCCGGAGCTGCAGGCGGCATCGCCCCCCGGCTGCTCTGGTACGTATGGATGCCGCGGCTCTGGCGTGCCGTCGTCACGGGCGGGATCTCGTCGCTTTCCGGCTCCGAGACGACATCGATGCAGCTCTTGCGCTTTGCTGCCGGCTTCCTCTTCGCCGGTTCCTTCTTCTTCGGCGGTTCCGGCGTGTCCTCGATGGCGGCCGTCACTTCGACGACTTCCCGCGCATTGAAACCGAGGATGCCGCCTTCACGGTATTTCTTTGTATGCAGGATGACGGCATCCGCGCCGAGTTCTGCCTTGACTTGCTGCATGGCTTCCTTCATCGTCTCGGCCTTGTACACTTTGATCTGCAATTAGATCTTCACCACCCCTAGGATCTGGATTTCAACGCTCTGCTCGATCTCTGCCTGCGAGAGCACGATGATGCCCGGCACGCTGCGCTCGACGAGCTTGCGGAAATAGAGGCGCACGGCCGGACTCGTGAGCACGATGGGCTGGTAGCCCATGTTCGTGAGCTTCTGGAGCTCCGTGTCGAGCGAAGTGACGAGGCGCTTCATGGAGTCCGGATCGAGGCTCACATACGAGCCGTGATCCGTGCGCTGCACGCCGCCCGCGATGCGGTTCTCGAGCGCCGGGTCGAGCGTGACGCATGGCAGCTGGCCGTTCTGCACGTTTGCCTGCGTGATCTGGCGCGCCATGGCATGACGCACGTACTCCGTGAGGATTTCCGTGTCCTTCGTCGCGCGCGCATAGTCCGACAGCACTTCGAAAATCGTCTCCATGTCGCGGATTGAGATGCGCTCGGCGAGCAGGTTCTGCAGGACTTTCTGCACTTCGCCGACCGTGAGCAAATCTGGCACGACTTCCTTGACGAGCGTCTCGTTCGTCTTCTTGAGATTGTCGACGAGGTTCTGCGCCTCCTGGCGGCCGAGGATTTCGGACGCATGGCTCTTGATGACCTCG
>CACZFT010000170.1 GCA_902780535.1 uncultured Selenomonas sp.
TGCCGGTCGTGAGCGAAGTCCGCAATCTCATCCGCGTAGAAAATGACCGGGGGTAATCGCATGGCAGATCGCAGCATCCGCGTCCGCGTGCCGGGCACGAGCGCCAATCTCGGCGCCGGTTTCGACACGCTCGGACTCGCGTGCAATATTTATAATGAACTCGAACTGACGCTGACGGAGCGTCCGGGGCTCTCGATTTCCGTCGAAGGGGAGGGCGCGGGCCGCATTCCCGAGGACGACCGCAACATCGTCTGGCGCTCCATCCAGCTGCTGCTCGAACGTTCGCATCATGAAAAGGAATATCAGGGCGCCATCATCCGCATGAAGAATGAGGTGCCGCTGTCGCGCGGCCTCGGGTCGAGCGCGACGGCCATCGTCTCGGGGCTCAAGGCCGCGAATGTCATCATCGGCAACAAGTACAACCGCCGCGAACTCTTGCAGCTCGCAACGGAAATCGAGGGCCATCCTGACAATGTCGCGCCTGCCATCTTCGGCGGCTTCACGGTCAGCACGATGAAGGGGCGCCATGTCGAGAGCTTCTCGTTCCTGCCGAAGATTCATCTGCGCTTCGTCGTCGCCGTGCCGGACTTCTTCCTGCCGACGAAAAAGGCGCGTGAAGTCCTGCCGGATTCCGTGCCGCGTGCCGATGCCATTTTCAACATCGGCCGCGCGTCCATGCTTGTCGCGGCGCTCATGAAAGGCAGCGCCTACTTCCTGCGGCGGTCGTTCGACGATGCGCTGCATCAGCCGTACCGCGCGCAGCTCATTCCGGGCATGTACGATGTCTTCCGCGCCGCCCGCGCGGCCGGAGCGCTCGGCACGGTGCTCTCGGGCGCGGGGCCGTGCCTCATTTCCTTTGTCGAAGAACGGGACGAACGCGAAGAGGCCGTGGGCGAGGCCATGCGCGAAGCATTCGAGAAGCATGGCGTCCAGGCCGAAATCAAGCACCTCGGGCTCGATACGCGCGGCGCACATATCGTCAACAACCATCGCTGATTCTTTGAAAAAGCCTCCCTCACAGAGGGAGGTGCCCGAAGGGCGGAGGGAGTCTCACAAGCTAGGCGCAGTAGATATTCGATTGTGTTTTATGCGGGCGTCGTAGTCGCTTTTTTTCGGCGCCCGCGTAAATGACAATCGTGCATCTCATATTGCTTGCTTGTGAGACTCCCTCAGTCAGCCATTCGGCTGACAGCCCCCTCTGAGAGGGGGCCATTTTTATGGAAGGGAGGGACGTTTGTGACCGAGACGGAATTTGTCGCGAAGCTCCGCGCAGCGGGGGCGCGGGTCTTTCTTGTCGGCGGCTTTGTGCGGGACGAATTGCGCGGCGTAGCGGCGGCTGACAAGGACTATGTCGTGAGCGGCATCGCCGAGGATGATTTTCGTGCGATGCTTCCCGACGCGCCGCGTGTCGGCCGTTCGTTTCCCGTCTACCTCGTGCCCATCGACGGCCATTCCTGCGAAGTCGCCTTTGCGCGGCGCGAGCGCAAGACGGGGGCGGGGTACCGCGGCTTCGATGTTGCGTTTTCGCCCGAGGTCACAATCGAGGAAGACCTCTACCGCCGCGACACGACGATGAACAGCATGGCGCGGGAGTTGCCGGACGGAAAGTTGCTCGACCCGTATGGCGGGCGGGAGGACATCGCGCAGCATCGCGTGCGCGCTGTCTCGGAGCACTTCACGGAAGACCCCGTGCGGGCGCTGCGGGCGGCGCGGCAGGCGGCGCTGTTTGATTTTTCCATCACGGACGAGACGCTGGCTTACATGCGTGCCTGCCGCGAGGAACTGCTGGCCGAGCCGTCCGAGCGGCTGTTTGGCGAGCTGTCGCGGGCGCTCACGGCACGGCGGCCGTCGCAGTTTTTTCGATGGCTGCATGCCGCGGGACTGCTCGATGCGACATTCCCCGAGCTCTTTGCACTGATCGGCAAGACGCAGCCCGTCGCATTCCATCCCGAAGGCGACGCCTTCGAGCACACGATGCTCGTCGTTGACAAGGTCGCGGCGGAGACCGACGACGTTCTCTCGCGGTTTTGCGGTCTCGCGCACGACATCGGCAAGGGCGTGACGCCAGCCGACATGCTGCCGCATCACTACGGCCACGAGCTCAAGGGCGGGGACGTTCTCGCAGCGTGGGATGCGCGCATGCATTTCCCGAAAGCGTGGCGGCAGGCGGCAGCATTCGTCATCCGCGAGCACATGCGCGCGGCGCGCTTGACGAAGCTCGGAAAAATCACGCAGCTCCTGCTCGCCATCCGGAAATCGCCGCTTTCTTTTGCGGGATTCAACGCTGTCATCCGCGCCGACCACGGCAGCCTGCCGCCGTATCTTGAAAATGGAGAAGCCTGGACAGCCGAGCTCGTGAAGATTTCAGGCCGCGATGCGCCTGAAACGCTCGAAGGCCGCGCGATTGCCGACTGGATTTTTGCCCAGCAGGCGGCACGCCTCCGCGTTCTTATAAAAGCATGATAACGATGCGATGAAACTCGAAGCCAACGTCTTGATGATGAATTGATTGGAAGTGTTTACATCTCATTTCTATTCGGCTATAATAGACAGTAGGAAATGAGATAAGATAATAACAAATTTATCATGGAGGCGATTTTTATGGGGCTCATCGTACCATACAAGGGCAAGCGGCCAAAGGTCGATCCGTCGGTCTTCATTGCGCCGACGGCATGCGTGGCCGGCGACGTCGTCATCGGCAAGGATTCGAGCGTCTGGTTTGCCAGCGTCGTGCGCGGCGATTTCCAGCCAATCCGCATCGGGCGCTGCACGAACATCCAGGACAACGCGACGATCCATGTCATGGGCGACTGCCCGCTGACAATCGGCAGCTATGTCATGATCGGCCACAACGCCATCGTGCACAGCAAGTCCATCGGTTCGAACACGCTGATCGGCATGGGCGCCATCCTGCTCGGCTACACGGAGATCGGCGAGAACTGCATCATCGGTGCAGGGTCGCTGATTACCCAGCACAAGAAGATTCCTGACAATTCCATTGTCTACGGCAATCCTGCCAAAATCATCCGCGCACTGCGCGACGACGAGATCCAGGCGCTGCACGAATCCGCGCTGGCGCATGCGGAGCTCGCAAAGAAATACAAGGCAGAATTGCTTTGAAGTTTTGAAAAACCACCCAAAGGAGAAACCTGTTTTATGGAAAAAACGCTCGTACTCATCAAGCCGGATGCTTTCGCTGCCCATCATGTGGGCGACATCATCAAGATTTATGAAGAGAAAGGCTTCCGCATCGCCGCGATGAAGATGCTCAAGATGGATCGGCGGCTCGCGTCGATTCACTATGCCGAGCACATCGGACGGCCGTATTACGAAGACCTCAGCGGTTTCATGACGTCGGGGCCGATTGTCGCGATGGTGCTCATGGGCGACAATGTCATCCATCGCGTGCGCGAGCTCCACGGCAAGACGAATCCGGCCGAGGCAGCCGAGGGCACGATCCGCAAGCTCTATGCGACGAGCGGCCGCCGCAACGCCGTCCATGCTTCCGACAGCCCCGAGAGCGCCGAGCGCGAAATCCATATCTTCTTCAACGAGACGGAAATCTACGACGACTGAGGAGGGGACTCCCATGCATGTCTATACGAAAACCGGCGATGCGGGCGAGACGGGACTCTACACGGGGGAACGTGTGAAGAAATCCTCGCTGCGCGTCGATGTCTATGGCACGATTGACGAGGCATGGCACGCGCCTTCGCGACGAAAGCTGAAGTCAAGACGGCCATCCTCGGCATCCAGAAGAAACTGTCGAGCCTCATGGCCGACATCGCGAGCCTCGACAAGGGGCCGATCATTCATGAAGAGGATGTCATCGCGCTCGAATCGGCGATGGATGACATCGAAGAACGCCTGCCGAAGCTCACGTCGTTCCTGATTCCGGGCGGGTCGCCAGCTGGGGCCTGCCTCGACCATGCACGCACGGTCGTGCGCCGCGCCGAGCGCCGCTTCTGCGAGCTCGCGGAGCATGAGGACGTCCACGGCACCGACCGCCGCTTCCTCAATCGCCTCTCGGACTACGCGTTCCTGCTCATGCGGCTCGAAGAGACGAACGTCTGACTGCCAGAAAATACGAAGCAACAATTTGAAAACTCCTGCAATTTCGTCAGATTTTGCAGGAGTTTTTTCTGATTTGGCGAATACTATGTATATGTAAAAAAGCAAAAAACATTGGAGGGGTCAGAATGAAAGAATTTCAAAGCAAGGATCTCCGGAATGTCGTCTTCCTCGGGCACGGCAACTGCGGCAAGACGAGCCTTCTCGACGATGCCCTCTTCCACACGGGCACGGCGAAGCGCCGCGGCAGCGTCGATGACGGCACGAGCCTGCTCGATGCCAGCCCGGAGGAACAGGAACGCCATCTGACGATGGAGGCAAAGCTCGCGGCCTGCGAATGGGGCGACTGCAAGCTGAACCTCCTCGACACGCCGGGCTATCCCGATTTCGTCGGCGAGGCCATCGAGGCCATGAATGCGGCCGACGCCGCCGTCATCGTCGTCTCGGCGCACTCGGGAATCGAGGTCGAGACGGAGAAGTTCTGGAACCTCGCGAAGGAGCAGGAACTGCCGCGCATGTTCTTCCTCAACAAGATGGACCGCGAGCACACGGATTTCCATGGCGTCGTCGACGAGCTGCGCGTGCGCTTCGGTTCGGGCGTCGTGCCCGTCCAGCTGCCCATCGGCCAGGAAGCGGCGTTTCAGGGCGTCGTCGATCTCTTGAAGATGCACGGCAAGATCGTGCCGCATGACGAGGACGACTGCGTCGTGACGGACATCCCGGAATATCTCGACAATGATGTCGAGATGGCGCGCCAGACGCTCATCGAGGCCGTCGCCGACTACAACAACGAGCTCCTTGAGAAATATCTCGAAGGCGAAGAAATCAGCGAGGACGAAGTCGGCGAGGCACTGCGGAAAGGCATCGCGGATGGCAAGCTCTTCCCGGTCTTCTGCGGCTCGGCCAAAGCCGACATCGGCGTCAAGAAACGGTGCCGGGCTCGGAAGAACTCGTCGAGCGCGCGGTGGGCGATGCGTTCTCGGCCTACGCATGGAAGACGACGGTCGATCCGCTCGCGGGCCGTCAGACATATCTGCGCATCTATTCGGGCAAGCTCAAAGCTGACACGAGCGTGCTCGACGTCACGACGGGCCGCACGGAGCGCATCGGCGCGCTCCAGACGCTCCACGGCAAACAGGCGCACAGCGTCGCCGTCGCACATGCCGGCGACATCGTCGTCACGTCGAAGCTCGCGAACGTCCAGACGGGTGACACGCTCGCCGATAGCGCGCATCCGATTGCCTACGAAGCGGCCGCGTTCCCGACGCCGATGCTCGAGATGGCCGTCCATCCGAAGAAGAAAGGCGAGGAAGACAAGCTCTTTGCCGCCATCGCGAAATGCGAGGAAGCCGACCCGACGCTCGCCATGCGCAAGGAGGCGGGCACGAAGGAGACGATTCTCGCGGGCATCGGCGAGATGCAGCTCAAGATTCTCGAAGAAAAGCTCGAAAGCAAGTACCATGTCGGCCTGACGCTCGCAAAGCCGCGCATCGCCTATCGCGAAACCATCAAGAAAGCGACGAAGGCCGAAGGCAAGTACAAGAAGCAGAGCGGCGGCCACGGCCAGTACGGCCACGTCCTGCTCGAAATCACGCCGCAGAAAGCGGGCGAGGGCAACGAATTCACTGAGACGATCTTCGGCGGCAGCGTGCCGCGCCAGTTCATCCCGGCCGTCGAGAAGGGCACGCAGGAAACGCTGGCCAATGGCATCCTCGCAGGCTACCCGGTCGTCGATGTCAAAGTCAACCTCTACGACGGCTCGTATCATCCCGTCGATTCGTCTGAAGCCTCGTTCAAGTCCGCGACGGCCATCGCGCTCAAGAAAGGCGTGCTCGACGCGTCGCCCGTCCTGCTCGAACCCATTGACACCGTGACGGTCGCAGCGCCCGAATACTACGTCGGCGGCATCATCGGCAGCCTCAACAGCAAGCGCGCCCGCATCCTCGGCACCGAGACGGGCGACAAAGGGCAGATGGTCGTCCGCGCCGAAGTTCCTGAGGCCGAGCTCTACCAGTACGCGACCGACCTCCGCTCCCAGACGCAGGGCCGCGGCACGTACGAGCGCGAATTCCTGCGCTACGAAGTCGTGCCCGAGAAGCAGGCTGCTGCCGTCATCGAGGAAGCGAAGGCAGCGAAGTGACAGACGTTTCGGATGTGACCGATGTCACCTGTGCCCGCCATTCCTTCGGCGTCATGTGGAACATGGCGTGGAACGCGCGGGAAAACGTCGAGTAATCGTGAAAGCCGCAGGCATAGCAGATGTCCGTCACGGGGTCGTCGCCAGAAAGCATTTTCCGCGCGGCGAGCAATCGCTTGCTCGTGATGTACTGATGGATGCTGTAGCCCGTCTCCTGCTTGAACTTCCGCATGAGGTAGTACTTGCTGAGGTAGACGTGCTCCGCGAGCGCGTCGATCGTGAGGTCGGCGTCGAGGTGGCTGTTGATGTACTTGAGCACCTGCTGGATCTTTTCGTCATACGACGAGGCGTGCAGCTCGCCGAGCTCGTGCGCGAGCATCGCGCGGTTTAAGAGGATCATGAACTCGATGAAGAGGATTTCCGTATAGAGCCCGTTCGCGAAGCCTTCTTCGCGCGACGTGTGCTCGAGTTTTTCCATGTGAAACAGCAGGTCATGGGAAAGGCCCGTGCCTGCGTGCATGACCGACGACCCCGCCCGTGCTTTCTGAAAGCATGCGGCGAGGTCGTCGCCGTCTTTCTGGCAGCGCGCGAGGAACGCGGGCGCGACGTAGATGACGATGCGCTCATACGGCACATCGGGCGAAAGCACGGGCCGGTGGATTTCGCCGGCCGAGACGAAGATGATGTCGCGCGGCACGAGCGGGTAGCTGCGGCCCTCGATGATGTAGTCGGCATGGCCACCGAGGAACAGGATGATCTTGTGGAAGTCGTGATAATGGAAGGGAATCGGCGACAGGCGCTGATCTTTCAGCCGGAATACGCGGAAGTCGCGCAGCAGGTAGCCTTTCTTTTCGTACGTCTCCAAAATATCGCCTCCAAGTCTTTTTCCCATTATAGACGAGCAGGGCATTTTTTGCAATCTTCATAGCATTTCCTGCATTTCTCTTGCGGAAAATGCCTGCTATACTAAGCACAGAAATTGAAACGGAGGCGACCGACATGATGGAGATCAAGAATTATACGACGGCCGAGAAAGAATACATGGTTCTGAACGGGAGCGCGATGCGCGTCATGCCGGGAACGGCAGCCATCCGCCTGCTTGCGGATCGCCACCAGGGCGTCGGCGCTGACCGCGTCCTCGTCTTCACGGGCACGCACGAAGAGCCGTCCTTCCTCGTCTACGAGGCCGATGGCACGCAGCCAGGCCTTCGTCGAGGCGTTCAGCACGCCAGCGATCACGAAGCTTGAATTCCATGTGACGGATGCGTTCGTCGCGAAAATGGAAGCGGCCGATGCAAAGGAAGAAAAGCTCGTCGGCTGATCGGCTGAACAGAAACATAAAAATGGGAGCTGGAGAAACAAAATTCTCCGGCTCCCATTTTTGATACGAAAAAACGGACATCATGATGATGTCCGCTGCATTTTCAATGGTCGGGATGACAGGATTCGAACCTGCGGCCTCTTCGTCCCGAACGAAGCGCGCTACCAAACTGTGCCACATCCCGTAAACACAAGTAATATTATAAGCATCGCGAGACATGTTGTCAAGAATTATTTTTCAAATTTGCCCATAAAAATCAGCAGGATTTTCCAAACCTGCGGCGAATTAAATCAATACAGAAAGTTGACAGTGTGACGGATATATGATTCGTCACATTCTTTTGAACTATTGAACTTTTGACGAGGTAGGTGACGTTCATGAAGAGGGGCAGATTCGATCATCGGCTCGACAGCATCTTGCGCGCGGCGCGCGTGCGGCTCATGGAACGTCTGCGCTTTGCGTATTTCCGCGGGCGCGCGCAGGAATACCTTGCGGAAATTCATCTAGCGGCCGGCATTGATCCAGAACTCTTCGCGGGCAAGCTGCTGCCGCTCGAAAAGGCAGCGGCCGATCTCTTGGAGATGCGCATCTGCCATGCACGTCGCAAAGGGTATCTGCGTAGCTACCTCGCCGAAGTGCACATGCTCGATATCTTCGTGCGCCATCAGCACATCCAGACCGTGAACTGGAGTCGCCCGAACCTCTCGCTCGTCAGCGCAGCGAACACGGCAGCCGCTGCCACTGTCCCATCTGATCCCGACCACGTCCAGCGCCTGCGCGCGGGCTTCCATGTGGTGAAGTAGGCGAAAGCCTCCCGCGTAGCATTTAAAAGTCAAAACATCAAAATAACGTTTGACATTTTGACTTTATCGTGTATAATGAAATCAGAAACACGAAAGAAGCTTCGAACGGGAAACCAGGTAACGGACCAAGAGGTCAGGAGGAACATACGATGGGAGAAGAAAAATATACGGCGAAGACGCTCGCGGCGCTGCAAGGCGCGCAGCAGATCGCAGCGCTCCGCTATCATCAGGAAATCACGTCACTGCATGTGCTGCTCGCGCTCGCAAAGGAACCAGAGGGACTGCTGCAGACGATCTTTGACGATTGCGGCGTCGATCTCGGCATGCTGCGCTCGCGCCTCGAGCAGGAACTCGCGAAAATTCCGAGCGTCAAAGGGCAGGATCGCCTGACGATGGGCATGGACATGGTGCGCGTGCTCGCGAAAGCGCAGGACACGGCGCAGGCCATGCACGATGACTACATCAGCACGGAGCACCTGCTGCTCGCACTTGCGACGGACGGCAGCGAAGACGCGCAGGCTGTCTGCCGCGACTTTAGCCTGACGAAGAGCAGCATCCAGAAATCCATCAAGAAGAACCGCAAGCAGAACGTCACGACGGACAACCCCGAAGAAGGCTACAAGTCGCTCGAAAAATTCGGCCGCGACCTCACGGCGGCCGCGCGCGCAGGCAAGCTCGACCCGGTCATCGGCCGCGACGAGGAAATCCGCCGCACGATTGAAATCCTCTCGCGCCGGACGAAGAACAACCCAGTGCTGATCGGCGAGCCGGGCGTCGGCAAGACGGCCATCGTCGAAGGCCTCGCGCGCCGCATCGTCGCGGGCGACGTGCCGGAATCGCTC
>CACZFT010000171.1 GCA_902780535.1 uncultured Selenomonas sp.
CGCTTGTAGTCGTCATCGGGCACGAAGCAGATTTCCTGGCTGTCGGGCTTGTGCGCGACGGGGAGGCCGAGCTTTTCGGCGAGCCGCCGCGTCTCGACCTTCGTCTGGCCGCCAAGCGGCATGAGGAAATGCGCGAGGCTCTGCTGGTTCAGGTGGTAGAGCGCGTAGGCCTGATCTTTCTGCGGGTCGATGCCTTTTTTGAGGAGATACCGGCCCGTTTCGTCCTGCTCGATGCGCGCATAATGGCCCGTCGCGACGTACTGCGCCCCGATTTCGAGCGCGCGCTCGAGGAGTCCGCCGAACTTCACATAGCGGTTGCAGGCGATGCAGGGGTTCGGCGTGCGGCCATGCGCGTACTCGGCGAGGAAGTTGTCGATGACTTTTTCGCGGAAGAGGTCTTTGAAATCCATGACGTAGTGCGGGATGCCGAGGATGTCGCAGACGCGCCGCGCATCGTCGACGGCGGAAAGCGAGCAGCAGCCGCGGTCATTTTCGGCGAAGTCGCGGCTCTCGTCCGCGAGCCGCATCGTGACGCCGATGACGTCATAGCCCTGCTCCAAAAGGAGCGCGGCCGTAAGGGAACTGTCCACGCCGCCGCTCATGCCGACGACGACGGTCTTGTTTACTGCCAAAAAGTTTCACCCTTCCATTTGAGTTCACGTATCTCCATAGTAGCGCATGGAGGGGGGATTTTCAAGGGGAGGGAGAAAAAAGGAGGGATTGCGAATCGCCCACGTCCTTACCCTCTCCGCCTCGCATCCGCTCGGCACCTCCCCCAGAGGTAATGTCATTAAGTTAAGGACCAGGCCCCCTCTAGAGGGGGCTGTCAGCGTAGCTGACTGGGGGATAAGCAGACTCTTAGCGCTTTAGCGCTTAGAGGTCGCTTATGCCGACCGTAGGTCGGTAGTAGTTGGGTGCTTGAGACAAACAAGCGCTTCGCGGTCCCCCTCCCTCTGGAGGGAGGCTGAAGTTTGAATGGCTCCTTGCTTAACTTCATGACATTGCCTCCAGAGGGGGCCTGGCCCTTAACTTCATGACAGCTCCCAGCCGCAAGCGGCATAAGCGACCGCATAGGCGCTAAAGCGCCTTGCGTCTGCTTATCTGAGAGGGAGCCAACGCACATCAAGATACCTTTCTCCAAGAAGGAGCCTCCCCTCACTTGAAGAACACCGACTTCCCGATGAACTCCCGCAGCAGCGAGTTATTGGGGATTTCGTCTTCCTCCAAAATATCATCGAAGTATTCGCAGAAGTCGAGGAGCTTCCTTGCCATGATGTGTTCCGGCACTTCGGGCGGGACGGCTTCGAGGAGGGGCTTGGCGTATTTTTTGAGGACGCCGAGTTCGTAGATCAGGGCGGAGTTGAACATGACGTCGGCGTCTTCCTGGAACGGGAAGATGTGCTGCTCCTCGCCTTTCCGGACGTCCGGCCACTGGCGGAGCGTCTTGAGGGCACTGGAGCCGCGGAACTGGTAGTCGCGGACGAGGCGGCGGACGAGGCGGGCGCTCGTCGTCGGGATGCGGTTGTGGGCGTCGACGTTGAGCTGCGTGAGGGCGCTGATATAGATTTTGTATTTCTTTTCGCGCGGGATCGCGGCCGAGAGTTTCTCGTTGAGGCCGTGGATGCCTTCGATGATGATCGGCTGGTTCTCAGCGATGGAGAACGGCGCGTGATGGCCCCATTCGCGCTCGCCGGTCAAAAAGTTGTAGTACGGCAGCTCGACTTCTTCGCCCCTCAGGAGCTTCACCATCTGTTCGTTAAAGAGCGGCACGTCGAGGGCTTCGAGGGCTTCGTAGTCGTAGGCGCCTTCGGGCGTGCGCGGCGTGTCGCGGCGGTTGCGGAAATAGTCGTCGAGCGAGATCGCGACGGGTTCGAGGCCGTTGACGCGCAGCTGGATGCGCAGGCGCTGGGCAAATGACGTCTTGCCGGACGACGACGGCCCCGCGATGAGGATCAGGCGCAGGGAGCCTTGGCGCGCTGCGATGTGGTCGGCGATTTCGGCGATCTTCTTTTCCTGCAAGGCCTCGGAAACGCGGATGATGTCGCCAATCTGGCCATTTCTACGGGCGCGGTTGAGGTCGGTGACGTAGTCGCAGTGGAGGATGTCGGCCCAGCGCTTCGCCTCCGTGAGGACGTGGCTGAGCTTCGGCTGGGGCTTGGCGGGCGGCACCTCGCCGCGCGTCTCGGGCGAAGGCGTGCGCAGCAGCAGCCCCGGCGCGAAAAAGTCGAGCGCGAAGCGGCCGAGCGCGCCCGTGTGGCCGAGCATGGCGCCGTAGAGGTAGTCGGCGTAATCGCCGCAACGATAAATGCTGACCGTTTCTTGAGAGAGTGCCGCGATCAGGTTCGCCTTTTCGATGGCCTTCGCCTGCTTGAAAATGCGGACGGCCTCGTCGCGCGGCAAAAAGGATTTGACGATCGGCCGGTCTTCGGCGACGATGGCGCGCATCTTCGCCTCGATCTTCGCGACGCCCTCAGCCGTCAGCCCGCCCGCAACGCCGCGCACCTCGATGAAGAGACCCCCATTCGCGGAGAAATCGACCGTGACCTCGGCGGCGGGGTCGATTTCGTGGACGGCCGTGATGAGGAGGAAGATGACGCTCCGCCGGTAGACGTCCCACCCCTCGGCCGAGTCGAGCCGCACGAATGTTAAATTGTGGCAGCCGTCGACAGGGTTCTGCAGGTCGTGGATCTCGTTGTCGAGGTTCGCGGCGACCGCGGCGGCCGAAAGCTCCGGCGCGCACGTTTCCAAGAGCTCCGCCCCCGTCGTCCCCGGCGTCGGGGTGGCGATTTCCTTCGATTCTACGTACATGATGCATCGTCCTTTCCTTGGGGAGTTTTCACGAAAACAAAAGAACCATGCCTTTATTGTAGCATGGTTCGTATGGTTTTGCGAGGTTTCTGGAGTGTTCAAGAGATTCACAGAAACATCCGTATCACATGGTACGCCAGCGCGCCCATGACGGCCGTCGACGGGATCGTCATGACCCAGGCCGCGACCATCTGCTGGGCGACGCCCCAGCGGACGGCGCTGAGGCGTTTCGCCGTGCCGACGCCCATGATGGAGCCCGAGACGACATGCGTCGTCGAGACCGGCAGATGTAAGAGCGTCGCCGAGAAGATGACGATGGACGAATTGAGGTCGGCCGCGAAGCCCGAAATCGGCTCGAGCTTGAAAATCTTGCCGCCGATCGTCTTGATGATGCGCCAGCCGCCGATGGCCGTGCCGCAGGCCATGGCCGTCGCAGCGCAGATCTTGACGAACGTCGGGACTTCGAAGACCTCGATGTAGCCGCCCGCGAGCAGCGCGAGCGTGATGATGCCCATGGATTTCTGCGCGTCGTTCGACCCGTGCGAGAACGCCATCATGGCCGCCGAGAGGATCTGCATCTTCTTGAACTTGCCATTGACGGCCGACGGACTGAACCTGCCGAACAGCCGGAACAGCAGCTCCATGACGCAGAAGCCCGTCGCAATCGCCACGAGCGGCGACAGGATCAGCGACAGCACGATTTTCCCGATGCCCCAGAAATTCAGCCCGTCCGAGCCGACGGAAATGAGCACGGCGCCGATGATGCCGCCGACGAGCGCGTGCGACGAACTCGACGGCAGAGCGAGCCACCACGTCAGGATGTTCCAGAGCACCGCGCCGATGAGCGCCGCGATGATGATGTGTTCGTCCACATGCTGCGCGCTTTTCACGATGTCTGCGCCGATGGTTTTGGCCACGCCCGTGCTGTACATCGCGCCCGCGAAATTGAGGAACGCCGCCATGATGATGGCGTGGCTCGGATGCAGCGCGCGCGTCGAGACCGACGTCGCGATCGCGTTCGCCGTATCGTGGAATCCGTTGATGAAGTCAAAGAGCAGCGCCAGCCCGATGACCGTGAAGATCATGATCTGGAGCTCAGGCATACTTCATGACCACGCCGCGGATCATGTCGGAAAGTTTTTCGCAGTGATCCAGCGTCTCCTCGAGGTTCTCGAGGATGTCCTTCCATTTGATGAGCTCGATCGGGTCCTTGCACTTGTCGAAGAGGTATGCCATTTCATGGCGATAGACGCGGTCCCCTTCGCTTTCGAGGCGCTCGATCTTGTGGGCATCGTCGATGATCGAAAGCTCGTTCTTCTTGATGTCCTTCAGCAGGGAGAAAATCTGGATGAGCGCTTCCGTGCACTCGATCAGGAGCTTCGTCAGAGAGATGGCGCCCGTCATGGCCTTGCCCGTGCGGTACATCACCATGCGCTGCAGCGTCCCCTGCAGGAGATCGACGCCGTCGTCGAGCGAATTTGCGAGCGCGTAGATGTCCTCGCGGTCGATCGGCGTGATGAACGTCATATTGAGCTTGTCGATGATCTGGTCGTTGACCGCATCGGCCTCATGCTCGATGTCGTTGATCTCCTTGACCTTGTTCTCGGCCTTGCTGTAATCGAGCATGACCTCGTCCATGAGCAGCGCGCCCTTGTAGAAATACTGCGCGCTCTGCACGAACAGGTCGAAGAATTCCGTGTCCTTCTTCTTGAAATTGAACATAGATGCCGGATTCCTCCCCA
>CACZFT010000172.1 GCA_902780535.1 uncultured Selenomonas sp.
ACGAGATGTCGAGGAATCCCAGCATGAGGCAATCTTGTTGCTTTGAAAAACTGCGAAAAACGGAGTATGAGTGAGAAAACGGAAATATATATAAGGAGGCGTTGTTTTAGATGTCAGAACATATTGAAACGCCGACAATCGGCGAGATTCTCAAAGAGGAATTCATGGAACCGCTTCACCTTTCCGCCTATCGTCTTGCACGGGACATCCACGTGCCGGTCTCGCGCATCCAGGACATCCTGCATGGACGGAGGAAGATGACGGCGGATACCTCTGTGCGGCTTGGAAAATATTTTGGTGTGTCTGCACGTTATTTTCTGAACCTGCAGGATGATATCGATGTGCGGAACATCGAGGCTGCCCTCCATACGGAACTTGAAACGATTCCGACATGCGAGTTTGCGTGAAGAACCTGCTGTAGGGCAGTTTTCAGATTTCCATGGTATCATGGCCATGAAAATCAAAGCGTTTCAGAACTACGGGAAAGAGGGAATTCTTTTGAAACAGAAATGCATGATGCTCCTGAGCCTGCTCCTGGTGCTGGTCCTTTCGGCTGGCATCTGCTCGGCGAAGGCGAAGGCTACGGAGAAGGCTGCCGCCGCGCAGCAGCAGGCGACGCTGACGAAGGTGCAGCAGGCGAATGCGCTCTGCGACAAGTTCGCGTGCCGGTATGACGAGGAGGCGAAGGGCTATGTCTTCTCGCCGAAGCCGGAGGTGCTCGGGCGGCTGTCGGGCAAGGCGGCGGCGGTGATTCCGTCGGTGACGCTCGCGGAGAAGGACGATGCGGTTTCCTTCCGCATGCTGTTCTCGTATGCGGGGCTCGAGTTCCTCGATTTCAAGGAAGTCGCGCTCGTCATGAACGGCAAGACGTTCGCTTTTTCGGTGCCGGACGGCGCATCGGAGCAGGAGACGGCGACGGGCTTCGTCACGGAGAACTATTCGGCGCTGTTCGAAGGCGATCTCCTCGATGAGCTCTATGCCGGTGCGACGGCAGCAGACGGCAGCACAGTGCTCCGCCTGACGGGCAAGGAGACGGTCGAGCGCGAGCTCTCTGCGTATGACAAGGCCGTGCTGAAAGAAGCCATCGACATCTACCGCGCGCTGAAGAAGTAAGCAGCGGTCGCAGAAACATACTAAAATACAGAGCGGCGCCCTTCGTGCGAAATGCACGGCGGGCACCGCTCTGTATTTGGTTGGATATATAGATAGATAAAAATGGGGTGGCTTATTTCGTGCTTCCTCAGAGGAAGTGTGCCCAGGCGAGGACGGCAGCGAGGCAGAGCAGGGAGCCTCCGGTCTCGAGGAGGGTCTTGAGCTGCTCGTAGCGCGAGGCCAGGATGCGGGCGCGGAAAATGTCTTCATGGGACATGTTTGAATCAGCTCCATTCATACGTATATGGTAGAAAATGCATCAAAATCACTCGGGACGTTTTTCGTCCGGATGCGAGAGCCAGTACGCGCGCTCGAGGGAGCGCATGACGGCCTCTTTGTCCTGGTCGCTGAGCTGTCCGCCGGCGAAGAGGCCGGCGAGCTCGCCCGCGAGGTGGTGCGCGATGATGGCATGGTCGCTCTGCTCGGCCGTGGCGGGCGGCTTTTCGGGCGCGCCTGCTTCTTGCGCGGGGAAGAGTTCGTCGATGGCGACGCCGAAGTAGTCGGCGAGGCGCTGGTACATCGCATTCTGCTGCGGATGGCGCTTGCCGGATTCGTAGCCGCCGTAGGTGGGCCGGGAGATGCCGAGGGCATCGGCCGCTTCCTGCTGGGTCACGCCCTTTTTGCGCCGCAGCATGAGGAGTTTTTCGTGGAATTCCATGCAGGGTCCCTGCCTTTCGTACGTCTCTCTGATGCTTCTTAGTTTAGCACGACTTTATCAAATAGGCAAGAGAGAAAACAAAAATTTATCTTTTATTCACGTTCCGCCTCGCATCTTCCGTCTCTGCCGCCGCCGTGCTTTTTCGTAGACGGCTTCCTTCTTTTGTGGTAAACTGAAAGTTACAATGCATGATTTTTTCCCGCAGGGAAGGGAATGTTCGGAAGGGAAGATTCAAGTTTGGATATCCAGCAAGTTTCGGCGTTTGTCATGAACAACCTGATGTACCTCACGGGCGGCCTCGGCGTGCTCGTGGTCATCATGTACGCGATCATCATCAATCTCTGGATGAACGTGTCCTATATGAAGAAACGCTACCGCAAGATGATGACGGGCGTCGACGGGCAGAACCTCGAACGCATGCTCATCGGGCACATCGAGGAGACGCAGAAAGTCGTCGCGGAGAACAAGCGCATCGATGCGGAGAACAAGGCGATTTCGGCGCTCCTCCAGAAAGCGCTGACGCGCGTCGGCGTCGTGCGGTTCCGCGCGTTCGAAGACATGGGCAGCGACCTCTCGTATGCCGTCGCGCTGCTCGACGCGGAAAACAACGGCGTCATCCTCTCGAGCATCTTCGGCCGGGAGGACAGCCGCAGCTACGTGAAGCCGATCGAAGGCGGCAAGTCGACGTACACGCTGACGGATGAAGAACAGCAGGCGCTCCAGAAGGCCATGGGCGCGCATTAAAGGAAGGTAGGTATCTCGTGGCAGAGGAAGAAAAGACGCAGGCGGAGCCGTCTGCGCAGCATTATACGATCAAGATCGTGCCCGACCGGGGCGACACGGTGCACAGCATCACGCTCTCGGCGCGCATGGTGAAATATGGCGCGGCCGTGCTCGCGGCGGGCGCGCTCCTTTTCGTCGGCGCGTTCAGCTACGGCGTCTACAGCACGATGACGGCGAAGAGTGATGCATCGGAAATCGCGGAACTCCGCGAGGTCAACAGCATCCAGCAGGAGCAGCTGCTGCAGCTTTCGAAAAAGGCCTACAGTCTCCAGCAGCAGATGGACGAGCTCACGCAGATGGAGCAGGAGCTCCGCCGCCAGACAGGGGCTCCGGCCGCTGACGACAACAGTGCCGATGGTGCAGCGAAATCGGACAAGACAGACGAGAGCGCAGACAGCAGCAAGCAGGACGGCCAGGGCGGCCCGTATCCGTCGTGGATGCTCGGCAAAGAGCGCGGCACGATCGGCATGGACGGCGTGCGCGCCATCCATCTCGGCAACGTGAATGTACAGGGGCTGCTCGGCAGCGTCGGCGGCCCGGCAACGGCGCCGGACGTGCAGAACGTCCGCGCTACGCTCGACGATCTCGAAAAGCGCGTCGCTACGCGCCGCGCGAGCCTGGAAAAGCTCAAGCAGACCATGCGCGACAACCAGGCGCTGCTCGCGCCGGGCGCCGCAGGTGCGGCAGGCTCCGCGGGGCTGAATTTCGGCCCGTCCATCACGACGCCTTCCATGTGGCCCGCACGCGGCGAGGTCAGCTCGCCGTACGGCCTGCGCTGGGGCGGCTCCGACTTCCACCCCGGCATCGACATCGCAAACGACATGGGCACGCCGATCGTCGCGACGGCCGACGGCACCGTCTCCGTGGCTGGCTGGAACTCGGGCGGCTACGGCAACATGGTCGACATCGACCACGGAAACGGCATCATGACGCGCTACGGCCACGCCATGCAGGTCGTCGTCGTGCCAACGGGCCCGCACGTCCACTACGAAGTCCGCGTCAACGGCTCGCCCGTCAATCCGGTCGGGTATCTCTGATTTTTGTGGTGCGTGGCAAAAGAACAAGTGCAAAACGATGAAACTCGTGCTATCCTATGGATAGCACGAGTTTTTTATTACAGAGGGAGGTATCACGATGGACAATCTGGCATATCAGGAGCCGCCGCGCGTGGAGCGGATCGAGGGGCGGACGTATCTCATGTCACCGCGGCCAAAGATTGGGCACAACCGTGTCTGCACGAATATCGCGAGTATCTTTGCAAATTATCTCATGGGCAAGCCCTGCGTCCCATTTGCCGACGGCACGGACGTCTATCTGGACGATGAAAATCACTACATCCCCGATGCGATGATCGTTTGCGACCGTTCCATCATCCATGATGATGCCATCTATGGCGCGCCGGACCTCGTCGTGGAAGTCCTGTCTCCCTCGACGACGCATGTCGAGAGCGTCGTGCTGATACGGCACAAGAAATAACACCCGCGAATCCGCAGAACAGCTGGCTTCGCGTGATATGTTTCGGAGAACCTCGGGAAGCCTTGGTGTGTCTGGGTTTGTGGGCTTCGCTGACATACACGAGCTATGTGACATATCGAGTAGCACTTCACAAAATCGAACGGCCTCTTGCCGATGGAGGGAGAAATCTCCGTCGGCAGGAGGCCGTTTTGCTTTTACGGGAACATATCGAGTGGGAATGGGAATTTGTACGCAGGGTGGAGTGTACATTTTTATCACAGGGCGAAAGAGGAAAATAGCCACGTCCCATCGAAAAATAGAGCAGAGGCAATTTGATTCATTCGTGAGGTGATTTCATGCGCATCGCGACTTGGAACGTGGAGCGCTTGTCTCCGCAGAAACGTTTGCCGAGCATCATGGAACAGTTGCGGCGTGTCAATGCAGACATCCTCGTGCTGACCGAGACGGATCGGCGGATTCAGCCAGATTATGAATACGCTTATCACACGCCGCTCTTGGCGGAGAACGTAGATGGAGATTCCTACCGCCCGACGGAGAATCGTGTGTCTATCTTCACGAAGTATCCAGCCATCCGGCAGTATCCAGTCGCGGACGCGAATACGTCCCTCTGCGTCGAGCT
>CACZFT010000173.1 GCA_902780535.1 uncultured Selenomonas sp.
GATATCCTGACGATGAATACTTCTTCTTGAAGCTCATCGACATGAGTCGCCATTGACTCGCTGTGCATCATTCATCCCACAGAAAAAATGATTGAGCCTTATTTTTTCGTGAGCTTCTTGAGCGCGACTTCGGCCGCGCGCTGTTCCGCTTCCTTCTTGCTCGGGCCCTCGCCCTTGCCGCAGACCTTTCCGTTAATCTTCACGGCAAAGACATAGTGCTTGCAGTGATCGGGGCCCGAGGCCTCGAGCAGCTCGTAGGCAATCGTGCTGTCCGGCCGCTGCTGGACGACTTCCTGCAGCATCGTCTTGTAGTCCTTGACGAGCTTGCCGAGCTCGGCGTTCTCAAATTCGGGTGCGAGCTCTCTGAGCGCATAGTCTCGCGCAATCTCCCAGCCCTGGTCGAGGTAGACCGCGCCGAGCACGGCCTCGAACGTGTCTTCGAGATTCGTCGTGCGCGTACGGCCGCCGCCCATTTCCTCCCCATGCCCGAGAAGCAGGTAGTCCCCGAGCCCGAGGCGCCCTGCAATCTTCGCGAGCGTCGCCGAGCAGACGATGCTCGCGCGCGTCTTCGTGAGCTCGCCTTCCGGCAGTTTCGGGAAATGCGTATAAAGATATGTGCTGGAGGCAAGCTCCAGCACAGCATCCCCGAGGAACTCGAGGCGTTCATTGTGCATGACGCGCCCGGGCGCTTCGTTGGCGTATGAGGTATGGATCAGGGCGGTATGGAGGAGCCGCACGTCATGGAACGTGACGCCGAGCTTCTTCTGGAGGACGCTGAGGTCTTCCCTTCTTTTTTCCGTCAATCCATCCATTGTCTTACTCCGCGTATTTCTTCAGCAGCAGGCAGGCGTTGTGGCCGCCGAAGCCGAAGGAGTTCGAGATGGCGGCGCGGACTTTCTTCGCGCGCGACTTGTTCGGCACATAGTCGAGGTCAAGGCCCTCGTCCTGCGTCTCGTAGTTGATGGTCGGCGGCAGCATGTCGTTCTCGACCGCGAGTGCCGTTGCGATGCACTCGACACCGCCAGCCGCGCCGAGCAGATGGCCCGTCATCGACTTGATGGAGGAAACGGAGACGTCTTTTGCCGCGTCGCCCCAGACGGCCTTGATGGCTTCCGTCTCACCCTGGTCGTTGAGGTGCGTGGACGTGCCATGCGCGTTGACGTAATCGACGTCTTCGGCCTTCATGCCAGCATCGTCGAGCGCGAGCTGCATGCACTTTGCCTGATACGTGCCATGCGGTGCCGGGCTCGTGATGTGGTAGGCATCAGAGTTCGCGCCATAGCCGGCGAGTTCTGCATAGATATGCGCGCCGCGCGCTTTGGCATGCTCGAGGCTCTCGAGCACGACGATGCCGCAGCCCTCGCCCATGACGAAGCCGCTGCGGTTCGCATCGAACGGACGGGAGGCATGCTCCCCGTGCAGAGCGCCTTCATCGCGCCGAAGCCCGCGACTGCGGCCTGGCTGATGGCTGCTTCCGTACCGCCGGCGACCATGACGTCGGCCTCGCCGCGCTGGATGACGCGCATGGCGTCACCAATGCAGTTCGAGCCCGTGGCGCATGCCGTCACGACGCACGAAGACGGGCCGTGGAGCTTGTACGTGATGGAGACCTGGCCAGCCGCCATGTTCGCGATCATCATCGGAACGAAGAACGGGCTGATGCGCGAGGGGCCTTTCGCAAAGTATTTCTCATACTGCGAATGCATCGTCTCGATGCCGCCGATGCCCGTGCCGACGTACGTGCCGATACGGTCGAGATCCTCTTTCTCAAGGTCGAGGCCCGCGTCCTTGATGGCCATGCCGGCCGTCGCGACAGCGAACTGCGTATAGCGGTCCATGCGCTTCGACTCTTTCTTGTCGATGTAGGCCGTCGGGTCGAAGTCCTTGACCTCGCCCGCAATCTGCGCATGGAAATCCGTCGGATCGAAGCGCGTGATGCGGCCGATGCCGTTCTTTCCTTCCATGAGGCCGTTCCAGAACGCTTCCTTGCCCGTGCCGATCGGCGTGATGGCGCCGACGCCCGTGATGACGACTCGATTCTTCAAGATATGTATACCCCTCTCTTAATTCCGGTTTCAGTTAGCTGCTTCCGCTTCTGCCCTGAGCTTCGTGATGATGTCGTGAACCGACTCGATGCTCTGGATTTCCGGCAGGCGCTCGCCCGTGAAGACGAGGCCCGTCTCCGTATCGCCCTGCTGGGCGCGGATCAGCGAGCGGATGATGCAGAAATTATGCTTGCAGGCCTTGAGGCAGGCGTCGCACTTCTTCGGCGGCACCGGGCCCTCGAGCACCCGCGCGGAAAACGGCGTGCGCACGGCACGGCCGGGGAGGCCGACCGGGCTGTGGATGACGACGACGTCTTCCGGCTTCGATTTCAGATAGTATTCCTTCAGCGTCGGTGCGCCGTTGGATTCGAGGCTTGCCGCAAAGCGGGAGCCCATCTGGACGCCGTTTGCGCCCATCTTTATGAGATCAACGATGTCCTGGCCCGAGAGCACGCCGCCGGCCGCGATGACCGGAATCTTGACAGCCGCGCGGATGTCCGGGATGAGCTCGCGCACCGAGTGCGTTGTCCCGAGATGGCCGCCGGCCTCCTTGCCCTCGACGACGATGGCCGTCGCGCCAAGACGTTCTGAGATTTTTGCCAATTTAACGGACGAGACGATCGGCACGATCGGCGTGCCGGATTCCTTGCCGTAGCCGAACATGTCACGGGAGAAGCCTGCTCCGGCGACGATGAGGTCGATGCCTGCATCGATGGCCGTCTTGCAGATGCCTGCGAAGTCGCGGGCTGCCACCATGATGTTGATGCCGATGATGCCAGAAGTCAGCGACCGTGCGAGCTGGATCTCGTAGCGAAGCTCCGCATGGCTCATGCCCGAGGCGGCGATGAGGCCGATGCCGCCCTCGTTGGCGACGGCAGCGGCGAGGCGCGCCGTCGAAAGACGGATGGCCATGCCTCCCTGCACGATCGGGGTCTTGGCGACCTTCGTGCCGATTTTCAGTTCCGGAAGCTTCAAGGTTACTCCTCCTATAAAAAACTCTTCCCTTTAGAAAATCCCGCGAAGAATCTTCACGGGATTTAGGAAAGGTAAGACGCGTTAGCTTATTTGCTGTTCTGGTCGATATAGGTGACAACGTCCTGCACCGTCTTGATCTTCTCAGCAGCCTCATCCGGAATCTCGATGTTGAATTCCTCTTCAAAAGCCATGATCAGCTCAACAATGTCCAGGGAGTCAGCACCGAGGTCATCGATGAACGTCGAGTCGATGGAAACTTCATCAGCTTCCACGCCGAGCTGCTCAACGACGATGTCGCGAACCTTCTCGAAGGTCTTGTCTGCATCTGCCATGTCTTTCACCTCCTTATCTTGGTGTACAATATAGTTATATCACATTACCATGCCGCCGTCTACCTTGACGACCTGGCCCGTGACATAAGAAGCAAGATCCGTTGCGAGGAACGCGACGACATTTGCGACGTCGTCGGGCTCGCCCATGCGCTTCAGCGGGATAGCCGCGAGCGTTGCTTCCTTCGCCTTGTCCGTCATCGCGGCCGTCATGTCCGTCGCAATGAAGCCCGGGGCAACGGCGTTGACCGTGATGCCGCGTGCTGCGAGCTCCTTGGCGCAGGCTTTCGTGAAGCCGATGACGCCGGCTTTCGCCGCCGCGTAGTTCGCCTGGCCCGCGTTGCCCGTGATGCCGACGACAGAGGCCATGTTGACGATGCGGCCTGCGCGCTTCTTCATCATGAGCTTTGACACAGCCTTCGTGACATGGAACATGCCCTTGAGGTTCGTATCGAGGACGGCGGAAAAATCTTCTTCCTTCATGCGCATGAGAAGGCCGTCGCGCGTGATGCCTGCGTTATTGACGAGGATGTCGATGCCGCCGAACTTCTCTACGACGGCTTTCACCATCTCATCGACCGCTGCCGCATCCGAGACATCCGCCTGGAAGATTTCGGCCTTGCCGCCTGCTGCCTCGATGGCCGCTTTCGTTTCTTCGGCTTTGGCCGTGTTGCCCGCATAGTTGATGGCGACGCTCGCGCCCATCGATGCAAGCTTCAGCGCGATGGCACGGCCGATGCCGCGGGATGCGCCCGTGACGAGCGCCGTTTTCCCATCTAAATGCATATTAGCGAACCTCCTTGAAATAGTCAAGGGTTTTTTCCAAAGTTTCGAGGTTTTCAACGTTCATGCTCTTGAGGCTGCGGTCGATGCGCTTGTTGAAGCCGCAGAGCGTCTTGCCTGGGCCAGCTTCGACGAACGTGTCGGCACCGAACTCCTGCATCGTCTTGACGCAGGCAATCCACTTGACGGGATGGTCGGCCTGCGCAACGAGGTTCGCCTTGATCTCGTCAGCCTTCTGCTCGAGCTTGCCCGTGTAGTTCGAGACGACGGGAATCTTCGCGTCGCGGATCGTGACCTTGTCGAGCTCGGCCGCGAGCTTGACGGCAGCCGGCTGCATGAGCGTGGAATGGAACGGAGCCGAGACCGGCAGGATGACGGCCTTCTTCGCACCTGCGGCCTTCAGCGTCTCGACAGCTGCCTCGACGCCCTTCGTGGCGCCGGCAATGACCGTCTGGCCCGGGCAGTTGAAGTTGACCGGCTGCACGGCGCCCGCCGTCTTCGATGCCGTCCCGCAGGCGTCCGCGATGACGTCATCGGAGAGGCCGATGATGGCTGCCATGCCGCCCTCGCCGACCGGGACGGCTTCCTGCATGTACTGGCCGCGCTTGTGCACGAGCGAGACAGCATCCTGGAAATCGAGGACATCCGCTGCGACAAGAGCGGAGTATTCGCCGAGGCTGTGGCCGCCGACGACTTCCGGCTCGATGCCGTGTTCCTTGAGG
>CACZFT010000174.1 GCA_902780535.1 uncultured Selenomonas sp.
TAGGCCGTCGCATGCGCGCGCGGGAACAGGTATTTGATTTTCTGGCACGACTCGATGAACCACTCGGGGATGCCGCCCTTGCGGAGCTTCTCGACGACGTCAGGCGCGACGCCCCTGCCCTTGCGGACTTTCTCCATCGTCTTGAACGACAGCAGCGGGTCGATGCCCTGATGGATCAGGTACATCATGATGTCGTCGCGCGCCGAAATCGCGTTCTTGATCGTGCACTGGCCGCCGCGAATCAGGTCCTGCGCGTTGCCGAGCCAGACGTCCGTGCCATGCGAGAAACCCGAGATGCGCACGAGGTCGGAAAAGACGTCGGGATGCGTATCGTCAATCATCTGGCGCGTGAACGGCGTGCGGAATTCCGGGATGCCGAACGTGCCGCTCGTCGCGCCGAGCTCCTCGGGCGTCAGGCCGAGCGCCACGGTCGAATTGAAAATCGACATCGTCGCCTTGTCATCGAACGGAATCGTCTTCGGATCGCGATGCGTGAGGTCTTCGAGCATTTTGATGACGGTCGGATCATCATGGCCGAGGATGTCGAGCTTGACGATACGGCCGCTGATGGAATGATAGTCGAAATGCGTCGTAATCGTGCCGCAGTTCACGTCGTTCGCCGGATGCTGGAGCGGCGTGAAGAAATGCACGTCCATGTCGCGCGGCACGACCATGATGCCGGCCGGATGCTGGCCCGTCGTCGATTTGACGCCCATGCAGCCATGCGCGAGGCGGTCGATGTACGAGCCGTGCTTTCGCACGCCTTTTTCCTCAAAGAACTTCTTGACATAGCCGAACGCCGTCTTGTCGGCGACGGTCTGAATCGAGCCCGCACGATAGACATTGTCCTTGCCGAAGAGGATTTCCGTGTACTTGTGTGCCGTCGGCTGATACGTACCCGAGAAATTCAGGTCGATGTCCGGCACTTTGTCGCCATCGAAACCGAGGAAAACGGCGAACGGGATGTCGTGGCCGTCCTTGATGAGCGGCGTGCCGCAGACCGGGCAGACCTTGTCCGGCAAGTCGTAGCCGCAGCCATAGGAACCGTCCGTGACGAACTTGCTGTACTGGCAGTGCGGGCAGCGCCAATGCGGCGGCAGCGGATTGACCTCCGTGATGCCCGTCATCGTCGCGATGAACGACGAGCCGACGGAACCACGCGAACCGACGAGATAGCCGTCGTCATTCGACTTCTTGACAAGGCGCTGGGCAATCAAGTACAGCACGGAGAAGCCATGCCCAATGATGGGCTTGAGCTCCTGTTCCAGGCGGTCTTCGACGATTTTCGGCAAGTTCTCGCCATACATATACTTCGCGCGGCGGTAGGACATCGTGCGGATTTCTTCATCCGCGAACGGAATCTTCGGCGAATACAGGACTTCCTCGCCAGGGAGCGGCATGAAGCGCTCGATGCTGTCCGCGATTTTGCGCGGGTTCGTCACGACGGCCTCATAGGCGAGTTCCGGCCCGAGATAGTCGAACTCCGCGAGCATCTCCTCCGTCGTGCGCAGATAGAGCGGCGGCTGGAGCTCGGCATCGTCAAAGCCCTTGCCTTTCATGAGGATGGCGCGGTAGATGCTGTCCTCGGGATTGAGGAAATGGACGTCGCAGGTCGCGACGAGTGGCTTTCCGAGCTTCTTCGCGAGTTCAGCGACCTTGAGGTTGATGGCGCGCAGGTCGTTGTCCGTCTGGATGTCTGGGAAATTGTCGCTGCGCTTCAGGAAGTCGTTGTTGTGAATCGGCTGGATTTCAAGATAATCGTAGAATGACGCAATCTTTTCGAGCTGCTCGTCCGTCTGATGCTCCTCGATGGCGCGGATGAGCTCGCCCGCTTCGCAGGCCGAGCCGATCAGCAGCCCATCACGGAACTCCTCGATGATTTCGCGTGGCAGGCGCGGCTGGCGGTGGAAGAAGCGCAGATGCGCGAACGAGACGAGCTGGTAGAGATTGCGCAGGCCATTCGGCGTCTTTGCGAGCAGGATGATGTGGTTCGCGCGCTTCTGCTCGTAGTTGTCGTCGACGAGATAGCCCTCCATGCCATAGATGACCTTGATATTGTTCTTGCATTTGCCGAGTGCCTTCATCGCATCCGGGAATGCCTGCACGACGCCATGATCCGTGATGACGATAGCGGGCCAGCCCCAGCGGTCAGCCGTCTGGATGAGGTCGGCCACGGAATCGACGGCATCCATCGCGCTCATCGTCGTATGTGCATGGAGCTCGACGCGCTTGACGTCTGCCGTGTCCCCGCGCTGCTTCTTCTCTTTTTTCGCGAGGCTGTCCATGAAGAGCACGTATTCGTTGAGATACGTGTCGAAACGAATCGAACCGCGCACGCGCACGCGCATGCCATCCTTGACGCCCGCGACCGCCTTCTCGAACTCGTCGGGCTGCGCGTTCTTGCCGCGTCCCTTCTTGAAGAACTTCTTGCAGATGATGCCGTTCGATTCGTCTGAAAGCGCGAACGAAATCATCTTCGTGCCCGTCTTGAATTCGTTCGTGCGCACGCCCGAAATCGCGCCTTCGCCAATCCAGCCTTCGAGGATGACGTTCTTCTCCTCGCCCTCGAGCTCGTCGATGAGTTTGCGCTCGCCCGCGACGCCGCGGCCGAAAATCAGGCTGCCCATGCCCTCGATGACGACGGGCGCACTGAGATCGGGACGCTCGCTCTGCGGCGCGGGTGCAGCAGCAGGCGCAGCTCCCGGCACATCCGCATCGGACGGCATCGGCACAGATGGAACAGAGGGCGCGGCTGCCGCCTTCGCCTTGTGCACGGCCTCCGCCTTGCCGAGCGCCTTTTCGCGGGCTGCGGCGTTCTCCTGCTGAAGGACAGACCTCCGCGCAGCAAGATACTCCGGCGTATTGAGCGCATCAGCGGCCGACGATCCCTCAGCGTCCGCGTCGTCCTCTGCATCGACGGATTCCCAGTCCACATCGCAGTAAAAGCCCAAAAGCCCCTTGATGTTCTTCGCGAGCTTGCTCGCGACCTTGTGATTGCGCATGATCGCACCCGAGCAGATGCCTGCGACCTCGAGCACGAGCTTGTCACCGACCGCACGGTATTTCATGCGCTCGAACACCGCCTGCACGGACGGATCGCCGTCCGCCGTGCGATAGGCGAGCTCGTCCCACGCCTTCGAGATGCCGCGCATCATGTCGATGACCTGCTGGTAGAACTCAACAGAAGATAGGCCGCATTTCTGCTGAATCTGCGCGGAGACGCGCGAAAGAAACGCATCCGAAAGGAGCTCCGGCGTCTGCAAGACGATTTCCCAGCCATTCGCCGCCGGGTCGATTTCGACATGCAGGATCGTGCAGGCATCGAGGAGCTGCGCTTCTTCCTCTGCAAGCTCCATCCCCTGCACGAGCTCCTGCAACATCCGGCGCTTCTTCGGCACGATACAAAATTTTTTCTGCAAAGTGGCAGGCTCCTTCCTCACGATGATGATTTTCTCTATTATATCCATCGAAAAAGCCCATCGTCAACGGAATTGACAACGGGCTTCATATTTTTTACGGAAAGTTCCTCAGAGTTCCATGAT
>CACZFT010000175.1 GCA_902780535.1 uncultured Selenomonas sp.
TCTCGGGCCGGCGGGGACGCATAGCGAGGCGGCGGCGCTCTGGCTGCGCGGATACTTGCGCGAGGCGGACACCGATGCGCCGGTGCGCAAGCTCGTGCCGTATCCCGACATCGACGACGTGCTCGTGGCTGTCGAGCGCGGGGAAATCGATTCGGGCTTCGTGCCGGTCGAAAACTCGCTCGAAGGCGCCATCCGCGTGACGCTCGACGTGCTCGCGCATACGGACGCGCTCGCCGTCGTGCGCGAGGTCATCTGGCCCGTGCACAACGAGCTCATGGCGCACTGCAAGGCGGATGACGTGCGGAAAATCTATTCGCATGCGCAGCCCATCAGCCAGTGCCGCGACTATCTCGCCGCGCATTTCCCGCAGGCGGAGCTCGTCAAGGTCGCTTCGACGGCACGGGCGGCGAAAATCGCGGCGGCCGCGCGGCCCGAGGACGGCATCGCGGCCATCTGCACGGCGCGGGCAGGCGAGCTCTACGGGCTGACGCCGCTCGCGCATGAAATTCAGGACAACATGGCGAATGCAACGCGGTTCTTCGAAGTCGCGCGGCGGCATGACGGCGCGGCGGTCGCAAAGGGCGACAAGGTGCTCGTCATCTGCCAGCTCGATGGCTCGCGGGCGGGCTCGCTCGTCGATGTGCTGCTGGAGTTTTCGCGGCGCGGCATCAACATGACGCGCATCGAGTCGCGCCCGGCGCGGACGCAGCTCGGGGATCTCGATACGGATGCGGGGGAGGAGATGCTCGCGGAGGCCATCGCGGCTGTGCGGGCGAAGTGCTCGTGGCTCAAGAATCTTGGGCGGTTCCCGGTGCTGACAGCGAAGTGCTGAGAAAATCGAACATTAGCCTCCCTCTAGAGGGAGGGGGACCGCGAAGCGGTGGTGGGAGTAGTAGGATACTGAAGCCGAACAAGTTTTGCATGGCAGCTAGAGGACTTTAGACGTGTCATTTTGAATTTGTTTGGCTAGCGCATCCAACTACTCCCCCCGCCCTTCGGGCCCGTCCCCCCTCAATGAGGGGGGCTGAACTTGAAAGATTATGATTTTTCATAAACAACATCGTATAAGAAAAGAGGTCATTTTATGGTCATCATCATGGATCCCGACGCAACTGCCGAAAACATCAAATCGGTCATCTCTGTCATCCACGACGCGGGGCTCGAGGCGAAGGTCATGGAGGGCGCGGCGCAGCAGATTGTCGGCGTCATCGGCGACAAGCGGCGGCTTGGCGAGGTGAATTTCGAGTCGATGAAGGGCGTCGAGACGACGGTCGCGATTTCGAAGAGCTACAAGCTCGCGAGCCGCGAGTTCCATCCGCAGTCGAGCGTCATCGATGTCGCGGGCGTGAAGATCGGCGACGGCAACCCTGTTGTCATGAGCGGCCCGTGCGCCGTCGAGTCGCGCGAGCAGCTGTTCGAGGCGGCGGACATCGTGAAGGCCGCAGGCGCGCAGTTCCTGCGCGGCGGTGCCTACAAGCCGCGCACGAGCCCGTATTCGTTCCAGGGCCTCGAAGAGCAGGGCCTCAAGTACCTCGCCGAGGCGCGCGAGCGCACGGGCCTGCGCGTCGTGACGGAGGTCACGACCGTCGAGGCCGTCGACCGTGTCGCGGCCTATGCGGACATGCTGCAGGTCGGCGCGCGCAACATGCAGAACTTCGGCCTGCTGAAAGCTGTCGGCAAGGCGGGCAAGCCGGTACTGCTGAAGCGCGGCCTCGCGGCGACGCTCAACGAGTGGCTCAATGCAGCCGAGTACATCATGAATGAAGGCAACCCGAATGTCGTGTTCTGCGAGCGCGGCATCCGCACGTATGAGACATACACGCGCAACACGCTCGACCTCTCGGCCGTCGCGGCGATCAAGCACCTCTCGCATCTGCCAATCATCGTCGATCCGTCGCATGGCACAGGCAAGTGGCGCATGGTGCAGCCGATGGCATTCGCAGCCATCGCGGCCGGTGCGGACGGCCTCATGATCGAGATGCACCCGAATCCGGAGAAGGCGCTCTCGGACGGCCCGCAGTCGCTGACGCCGGAACATTTCCGCCGCGTCATGGCAGGCGTGACAAAGCTTTCGCAGTTCATGAAAGCGGAAGACATCACGCCGATGGAAGTCTGACAGGATTTATAGAGAAATATTTTCTTCCTGCCCGTTTTTTCTGTAAAAAAGACAAGCAGGAAGGCAAAAAATCTGATAAGATAAGACTGTAGAATCATCTGGGAAAGGAGCGTCCCATGAAGATGAAGCAGTTCTATCAAAAGACAGCGGCGCTCGTTCTCGCGAGCGTCGCTTTTCTTTGCGCGGGAACGGGCGCCGCAGAGGAGCGGCAGCCACTGCGCATCGGCATCAACACGCTGCCGTCGCTAGCGAATCCCATTGATTTCAGCCACGACCAGAATCAGGACTATATGCGCATGCTCGCGGACTATGCGGGCATGAAAGCGGTCTTCCTCTCGGCGTCGTGGACGGACAACCTCGCGAAGCTCGCATCGGGCGAGATTGACGCCATTGCGAACATCACGGATCTGCCGGAGCGCCATGCGTATTTCGATTATGGCCGCATCCCGATGAATCTCTCGACGTCGATGCTCTACCTGCGCGGCGGCGTCGCGGCCTTTGACGAACCCGACCACACGCGGCCGCTGCGCATTGGCATCATCCGCAACCAGTACACGAGCCCGCGGCTCGGCAAAGTGCTGGCATTCGAGGGCGTCTCGTATACGACGCAGGAATATGAGGATCGCAAGCACATCGTCGCGGCCTATGATGCGGGCGAGATCGACGGCTGCTCGCTCGACACGCAGCTGCCGGAGGATCTCCTGCCTGCGGCGGCGATCGAGACCGACCCCGTCTATTTCGTCGTGCGCAAAGGCAACACGGAGCTGCTCGACAAGCTGAACAATGCTGCCGCGCGCCTCGCGACGACGCGGCCGATGATGTTTTCCGACCTCTATGCTCTCTACCACTTGGACGGCGCGGGCGCGCCGCTGTTGCTCGACCGTCATGAGCGCGATTATCTCTCAGAGCATCCTGTGCTTCGTGCGGCAGTCGTCGTCGGCGAGCAGCCGTATTCTTATATCGACGAAAACGGGCAGTTCGCGGGCGGCCTGCGTGCCGTCACGGATCGCATCAGCG
The DNA here is from genome assembly GCA_902780535.1 of uncultured Selenomonas sp. Taxonomy (GTDB): domain Bacteria; phylum Bacillota; class Negativicutes; order Selenomonadales; family Selenomonadaceae; genus Selenomonas_C. The sequence continues at coordinate 3,134 of CACZFT010000175.1, forward strand.
CCGACCTCGGCATCGACATTGACATCGTGCCGGCCTTGTCCAGCGAAGAAGCCTATACGCATCTTGCGGATGGCACGGCCGACGTGATGCTGAATTCGCGCTGGAGCCCAGGCTGGGCGGGCGAGCACGGCTACATGCAGACAGCGCCGTATACGACATCGTATTTCACGGAAGTCACACGGCGCGGCGGCCGTCCCGCGCGTCCGCGCATCGCCTATCGGAGCCAGCGCATCGCCGATGCGCTCATTGCGCCGCGTTTTGGCGCGGACAAGCTCACGCGCTATGCATCGTCGGAGGAATGCCTGCGCGCCGTTCAGGAAAACAAGGCTGACGTCGCGTTCCTGCGGCAGGAAGTCGCGCAGTACCAGACGATCGCGGGCGAGTTCCCCGACCTCGTCGCGAGCGGCACGGTCGCATTCTCGAGCCGTCTGGCCATGGTCATCCCCGAGACGGCGGACACGGCGCTCCTCTCGATCCTTGACAAGGAAATCGCCCATATGGGACAGGATGTCGCGGCGGCTGCCGTCGCCGAGGAGCGGCAGAAACTGTTCGACAACCGCTCGCTCTCGTCGTATTTCTTCAACTATCCGCAGTATTTCATGCTGGCGGCGCTGCTTGTCTTCATCCTCGCAGCAGCGGCATTCTACCGCTATCGCCGCATGAAGAAGCGCAACGCGGCGCACCTGCAGTCCATCATCGACAGCGACCCAGATACGGGGCTCCACAACCTGAACTGGATCGAACGCGAGGGCACGAAGGCGATGGCCGACCTGCCGCCCGATGCACCGATGGCCGCTGTCGTTATCCGCGCCATGCGCCCTGATGTCATCGCGGGCACGTACGGCCGCGAAGCGCTTGCTGAGCTCTGCAAGCGCCTCGGCCGCGAGTTCGAGGGCAGCTCGTGGACGCATCTCATCGCGACGCGCGGCGGCGCAGCCGAAGTCTTCAGCTCGTCGGCCGCATGCTCGTGCGCATCCCGCTCGAGGCCGGCATCTGCTACCTCGGCAACCCGCGCATCGACCTCAAGACGGCCATGAACAATGCGGAGCTCGCCGCGCATGAAGGAAATGCCGTCACGGTTTTCTCGAGCGCGCTCCAGCGCGAGACGCTGCTCGTGAGCCGCATGGAGAGCTTGCAGGAGCAGGCGCTCGCGGCGCGCGAGTTCCACATCTGGTACCAGCCGAAATACGACCTCAAAACAAAGAAATGCATCGGTGCCGAGGCGCTCGTGCGCTGGGAGAGCAAGGAGCTCGGCTTTTTGCCGCCCGGCAAGTTCATTCCGCTGTTCGAGAGCAACGGCTTCATCACGCAGCTCAGGAACTCGTCGACATCTACTCGCCGGACGGCATCGAGCTCGAACTCACGGAGACGGCGTTCGACGTGCTCGGCGAGGCGCTGCGCACGCATTCGCTCGACATCGTGCAGCGGCTGCACGACATGGGCTTTTCCATCGACATGGACGATTTCGGCAGCGGCTACAGCGATTTGTCACTGCTGAACCAGCTGCCGCTCGACGTCATGAAGATCGACCGCTCGATGCTGCTCGCGTCCGAGGGCTCGGAGCGCATGCAGACCGTCCTGCGGCAGATGATCGAGCTCGGCCACGCGCTCGGCATGAAGGTCATCTGCGAAGGCATCGAGACAGAGGAGCAGGAGCAGCTGCTCATCGCCTGCGGCTGCGAGTACGGGCAGGGCTTCCTCTACGGCAAGCCCATGCGCCGGAGGACTTTTTGAAAAAACATGCGTAATTTTATGCCGCCCTCTCCGAGGGAGGGGGACCGCGAAGCGGTGGTGGGAGTGTCGAAGGCAGGGCGTGAATCGTCCATCGATTGTGCAGTCGAAGAAAGGCAGTGGTGTTTTTGAAACGGTTTTGGCAGAGGCTGACGCCACTTCTTGCATGCTTGGTATTGTGGGCGAGCCTTTCATCGCTGGCAGAGGCGCGCGACCTCTTGCGCGTCGGCATCCGACCGCTCGGCGACGGCGTCGTCACGGAGGACGGTTCCGGCAATTTCTATGGCATCGAGACGGACTACATGCAGACGCTCACGAGCTATGCAGGCATGGAGGTCACGTTCGTGCCCGATACCTGGGAAAAGAACGTCGCGCGCCTGCGCTCGGGCGAGCTCGATGCCATGGCCGGCGTCGCGCAGTCGCCGGAGCTCCACGAGGAATTTCTCTACGCGCGGATGCCGATTGGTTTCGCGCGGGGTGGCCGCACGCTCTATGCGCCGGTCAAAGGCCATCAGGTCACGCCGCTCTACTACATCGTGCGCCAAGGCAATGATGCGCTGTTCCGCCGCCTCGAAGATGCCAATGACGCCATGTCGGCGAACCGGCCATTCTTCATCGAGTCGCTGTCGCATATGTACGCCGACCGCCAGCCCGTGATCGTCCTGCGCCTGACGCAGGACGAGCGCGACTATCTCGCCGCGCATCCCGTCATTCATGCCGTCGTCGTCGCGCGCGAGCGCCCCTTTGCCTACATCGATGAAGATGGGAAGCTTGCGGGCAGGCTGCGCAATCTCGCTGACTGCATCGAGCGCGACCTCGGCGTCACGCTCGATATCACGCCCATGCTGTCGTATGACGAGGCTGATGCCGCCATCGCGGACGGCAGTGCCGACCTCGTGCTGAACATCAGCTGGGACATCGCTTATGCCGAGTCCAAAGGCATAGCGCCGACGATCAACTACAGCACGGACTACTATACGGCGGTCACGCGCCGCTTCAGCGACACGACGCATCCCATCATCGCGGCCGTCGCGAACCGTACGACCGACCGCGTGCTGCGCACGCGCTACGCTGACAGCCAGATCCGCATCTACCCGACGGTCGACGACTGCCTGAAAGCCGTGCAGACCGGCGCGGCCGACATCACGTTCCTGCGGCAGGGGACAGCGCAGTATGCCATCTTGCAAGGTGATTTCCCTGACCTCATGTCCGATGGCACGGTCGCCTTCGTGCGGCGGAACTCCATCGGCGTCTCCGAGCGCGTTTCTGAACACCTGCTGCCGATCCTTGACAAAGAGATCAATGCGCTTACGCCCGTCATGCAGGAAGAACTGGCTGGACAGGCGGGCAGCGAAGCGCGCCAGCGCAGCCTGCGTTCCCTCGTTTACGCATATCCGCTTTATTTCGTTGGCGGCATCTTTGCCGCAGGGCTGCTCCTGGCGTTCATCTTCTGGTACTATCTGCGCCAGCGCCGCCGCCATACGGAGGAGATCCAGCACCTCGTCGATACGGACAGCTACACGGGGCTGCGCAGCCACGCGTGGATCGAGCGCCAGTACGACGAGCTGACGCGCGACCTGCCCATCGACGGCCGGTCGTGGTACTTCGTTGTCTTCGGCATCCAGAAGCTCGACGCCATCGTCGGCACGTATGGCCAGCAGGTCGTGAGTGGCATGGTGCGCCGCTTCACGGAGCAGCTCGGCGAAGCGCCGTGGGCGAAGGCCTGCGCCTCGCATGCGAGCGCCGGCCGCGTGCTCTGCCTCGCGCAGGCAAAAGACCTCGACGTGCTCGTCGCGGCCGTGCGCCGTCAGAAAGAAACGCAGGAATACATCCGCATCGGCGAGATGAACGTCCACATCGGCATCCATGCCGGCATCGCGCCCATCAGCTTCCCGCCCGAGGAACGCCGCAAGATCTTCGAGCATGCGAATCTCGCGCTGCACGAGACGGACGACGTGCAGGTCTACAACGACGCCATGCAGGAGACGGCGCTCGAAAAGAGCCGGATCGAGAGCCTGCAGCAGACGGCGCTGGACCGTGAGGAATTCGAGATCTGGTATCAGCCGAAATACGACCTCAAAACAAAGAAATGCATCGGCGCCGAAGCGCTCGTGCGCTGGAGGAGCAAGGAACTCGGCTTCTTGCCGCCCGGCAAGTTCATCCCGCTGTTCGAGCGCAACGGCTTCATCACGAAGCTCGATTTCTACAACCTCGTGCACGTCATGAAGATGCAGCGCGATCGCCGCGGCTGCGGCCTGCCCGTCGTGCCGATCTCCGTGAACCAGAGCCGCTTCCACATGCAGGAAAAAGGCTACCTCCAGCGCATGAAGGAACTCGTCGGCATCTACTCGACGGACGGCGTCGAGCTTGAACTCACGGAGACGGCGTTCGACCTCGCGGGCCGCGAGCAGCGCGAGAACGCGCTCGCCGTCGTCACGGAGCTCAAGCGGCTCGGCTTCCGCATCGACATG
>CACZFT010000176.1 GCA_902780535.1 uncultured Selenomonas sp.
TGGGCTGCGTTCGCCGGCGAGTCGCAGGCGCGCAACAAGTATACGTATTACGCTTCGAAAGCGAAGAAAGACGGCTTCGTCCAGATTTCGAACATCTTCCAGGAGACGGCCGACAACGAGAAAGAGCATGCAAAAATCTGGTTCAAGCTCGTGCAGGGCATCGGCGACACGGCTGACAACCTGAAGGATGCGGCGGCCGGCGAGCATGACGAGTGGACGAGCATGTATCCGGGCTTCGCCAAGACGGCGCGCGAGGAAGGCTTCGACAAGATCGCGCAGCTCTTCGAGGGCGTTGCTGCCATCGAGAAAGAGCATGAAGAGCGCTACAAGCTTCTGCTCGCGAACGTCCAGGAAGACAAAGTCTTCAAGAAGGGCGAGAAAGTCATCTGGCAGTGCCTGAACTGCGGCTATGTCTGTGAAGCTGACAAGGCTCCGGAAGTCTGCCCGGTCTGCGCACATCCGCAGTCGTACTTCCAGAAAGTCGCAAAGAACTACTGAGCATCCGTTGCATTTTGAGCATGAAAAAGCTCCCCATCGCTTTTGGTGGGGAGCTTTTTTCAGTTCACGTTGTCATACGCCTCGCGATACTTGCGGAAGACTTTCGGGAATTTCCGCTGGCAGCGGAAGACCATGCTCTTTGCTGCGCCGAGCAGGCAGAAGCTGGAGAACAGGACAGCCGTGAGATCGGCGGCTGGGACGGCGAGCCAGACGCCCGTGAGGCCGAGGAAATGCGGCAGCACGAGCAGGAAGATGACGATGCCCGCGAGATTGCGCGCAAACGAGCAGAGTGCCGAGGTGCGGCCGTCGGAGAGGGCCGTGAAGAAGCCCGAGGTGAAGAGGTTGAAGCCGCAGAGCAGGAAGCTCAGCGAGAACAGGCGGAAGCCCGTCTCTGTCAGCGCGGCGACGCTGCCGCCCTGTGGCAGGAACAGCGCGACGAGCGGCTCCGCGAGCACCTGCGCCGTGGCGTAGGCGCCGACGCCCGCGATGGCGAGGATCGTGAGCGCGCATTTGAGCAAGTGCAGCAGCTCGCCGTCATGTTTTGCGCCATAATGGTAGGAGAACACGGGCGCGACGCCGTTCGAGAAGCCGACGAGGAAGCTCGTCAGCAGCATTTCAGCATAGAGGATGACGCAGATGGCCGCGACGCCGTCCTCGCCCGCCCAGGCGAACGTGATGAGGTTGAACAGGAACGTCGTGATGCCGACGGAGCACTGCGTGACCATTTCCGAGATACCGTTCGAAGCGGCCGAGGTGAGCACGGAGAGCTCGGCCGTGAAGCGCGTGAAGCGCAGCGTGCGGCTGAAGCGCAGGAAGAACACGAAACCGAGCGTTGCCGCGAGCAGGTCGGCGAGCCCTGTCGCGAGGCCTGCGCCGAGGATGCCGAGATTCATGTGGGCGAGGAAGAGGTAGTCGAGCGCTGCATTCGTCACGCCGCTCGCGACAGCTACGAGGAAGCCGAGCCCTGCGCGGCCGTCTGCGATGCAGAACGTGTCGAAGAGGATGCTGACGGCCGCAATCGGGAAGAACGGCAGCAGCACGCCGAGGTAGGCGCGGCAGTCCGGCAGCATCTCCGGGCTCGCGCCGAGGAACGCGAGCACCGGGGTGAAAAAAGCCCACAAAAAGAGCGCGAACACCGCACCAATCGTGAACGTCGCCGCCGTGATCCATGTGAACCTCTGCCGCGCGAGCAGCGGCTGGCCTTCGCCGAGCGTCTTTGCGACGAGCGCCGAGCCGCCGGATGCGAGCATGATGGCGAGGCCGTAGAGGAGGTTGATCGCGGGATAGACGATGTTCGACGCAGCGAGCGCCGACGCGCCGGCATAGCGGCCGATAAAGATGCCGTCCGTGACGGAATAAAGGGAGATGACGAGCATCATCCCGATGGAAGGAGCCGCGAAGCGCAAAAGGCCGGTCGCCGTGAATCTCTGCGCGAGCGGCGTTGTACAGTGTTGGGTTGCTTTCATGATAAACCTTTCCTTTCGTGATAAAATCAACTATAATTATTTGTATCCATCATATCGCATGACCCGAGAGTTTGTAAAGGGGGAGAACGAGATGAAGACACAGAAGCTCCTTGCCGTCCTTTTTGCCCTGCTGCTCGTCGCCGTGGGCGGATACGCCTATGCAAAGAGCGCCGAGCGCACGCCGGAGTACGCGATGGAAAAAATCGTGCAGGCCGTCCATGACAAGGACGCCGAGACGCTGGCACGCTACGTCGATACCGAGGGGCTCGCGGCCGCGAGCTACGACGAGGGCACGGCCATCCTCGCGCGCGACATCGAAAAGCTCCATGCGCTCTATCCGGCCGACTGGTTCTTCCGCCATGACACGGCCTTCATGAAGAACTACATCGCTGACCGCCGCGACAGCGACCTCGCGTTGATCGGCCGCACGCTGACGTTCTACCTCCAGCCCAAAGAGATGCCCGTCACGCGTGCGGACGGCGAAGCGCACTGGCTTGCCAATGAAACGCGCAAATTTGAAGACCACTACACGGCGAAAGTCGCGGGCATCGAAGAGAAGGACGGCACTGCCATCGCAACCATCGAGGTCACAGGCGATGACAGCGACTATGGAAAGCTCGTTCCGAGCCTGACCGTCAAAGCTGAGCTGACGCAGCAGGACGACGGCCACTATCAGCTCACAAGAATCACGAACGGCGAAGACATCTTCTATCCGATTGTCAAAGGAATTGAAGATTATTGGACGATGCAAGGCTGGCAATAATATGGTCAATCCCATGGAACAACACATGAAGCACCGTGCCGAGGAAGCTTTGCGACGAAATCAGAGCATGCCGTTCTGGCGCCGCCTGCTCGGCCACACCTGGATGATCCTGCGCCACAAATACTGGGTCTTCCACTTCGCTTGCATCGCGGGCATCCCATGGCAGGGCATCATGCACGACTGGTCGAAATTCTCGCGCATGGAATTCTGGGAGAGCGTCCATTGGTACAACGGCATCGGCTCGCCCATCTGGCTCTGCAAGATGTACAATCACGGCCTCAGCTACGCCTGGATTCATCATCATGGCCGCAATCTTCATCATTATGAAGCATGGCAGGACGATTTCGACCATGGCGCCCATCCCGTCGACATGCCCTACCCTTATGCCGTCGAGATGCTCTGCGACTTCCTCGCTGCCGGCAAAGCCTACGGCCGCGACCAGTTCACGTTCCAGAGCGAATACGAATGGTGGCAGCACAAAAAGGCGCGCGGCGTCGCCATGACCGACCACATGAAAGCCTTCGTCGAAGCCGCTCTCAGCACCCTCGCCCGCACAGAAGATGTTACCCTGCTGCATCCGGCATCAACGCGACAACTCTATGAAAGATACGTTGGAGCTGTGAAATAAAAACTTTTTCAAAAAAGTGTTGACATCGCCGCCAAAAGCGTGTAATATAATGCAAGTCGGCGGCAGACAGCGAGAGCACAGCACCGCAGACAACGAT
>CACZFT010000177.1 GCA_902780535.1 uncultured Selenomonas sp.
ATCGCCAGAGGTGATCGGGCAGGCGATGACGCCGAGCATGGCGAGCACTGCGCCAATGCCGGGCATGAAGCCGACGCAGATGTCATAGACGACCGTGCCGGCGCCGCCAGCCTTCATGGCAGCCGCGAGGCCGCCCGTGCTGTCATAGAACGTGATGCCGGCCGTCGCCCAAATGAGGGCGATAATGCCTTCGGAAATCATGGCGCCGTAGAAGACCGGGCGGCCGAGGCGCTCGTCTTTGAGGCAGCGGGCCATGATTGGGGACTGCGTGGAATGGAAGCCCGAGCAGGCGCCGCAGGCGACCGTGATGAACATCAGCGGCCAGATCGGCATCTTCTCAGGGCCGAGCGGATGCAGGTTTGCAAGCGTCATGTCCGGCATCGTGTGGCCGCCGATGCCGAGCAGCATGCCAGCCATGATGCCGAGCGCCATGATGATGAGGCAGGCGCCGAACAGCGGATAGAAACGAGCGATCAGCGTGTCAATCGGCAGCAGCGTCGCGAGGAAGTAATAGAGCAGCACGCACGGCAGCACGTACTGGACGGCGATGCCCGTGAGCTTCGCGATGAGGCCGGCAGGGCCTGTCATGAAGACGGTACCGACGAGCACGAGCAGCACGACGGAGAACACGCGCATGATGAAGAGCATCACAGGCCCCATGTGGTTGCCGACGACCTCGGAGATGCTCTTGCCATCCTCGCGCAGAGAGATCATGCCGGACAGGTAGTCATGCACGCCGCCAGCGAAGATGGAACCAAAGACGATCCAGAGATAGACGCTCGGGCCCCAGATGGCGCCGCCGAGGGCACCGAAGATCGGGCCGAGGCCTGCGATGTTCAAGAGCTGGATCATGAAGATCTTCCATGTCGGCAGCGGGATGTAGTCGACGCCGTCGTTATGACGAATGGCCGGCGTGGGCCGGTCCGTCGGGCCGAAGACATGCTCGACGATCTTGCCATAGGTGAAATAGCCTACGATGAGTGCACAGAGAGCAAATAGAAAAGCTGTCATAATTTCATTCCCTCCTATATGTGGAGGCGCAGGTCATCCGCCTCCCCTTCTGATTGGCATCCTGCCAGATCTTGCGAGCCCCCTTTCCTGAAATCAAAGCACGACCTGTATTTACTGTCTCACTGTTCTTACAATATACCACAAAACTGTCATGTTGTCTATTATTTCATGAGAATTTGTCAAAATACAAAATGCTTCGAATCCAAAGACAAAAAGCTTCGTTTATAGTATACTGAATACGGATTATCTGCGCCGAGAAACCAATTTTTTCAAAAAGAAAGAAGGCTCTTTCCATGATTCTCGAAATCATCATCTTCCTCGTGTTCGGCATCGGCGTCGGCACGTTCGGCACGCTCGTCGGCATCGGCGGCGGCCTCATCTGCGTGCCGATCTTCATCCTCTTCATGAGCGACGGCGGCGTCTACCCGTATTTCAAAACCGCCGCGCAGATCACGGGCACGTCGCTCGTCATCGTCATGGCGAACGCCGTCTCCGGCACGATCGCCTACATCCGGCAGAAGCGCGTCTTCTACCGCGCGGCCGTGCCGTTCGCGCTCGCGACGCTGCCGGGCGCCATCCTCGGCTCGAAAATCGTCGATGACTTCTCGGGCTCGCAGCTCGACCTCTACTTCGGCTTGTTCCTGCTGCTCATGGCGAGCCTCATGGGCTGGAACGCGACGCACAAGCGCCGTTCCGACACGACGGAAATCGGCCCGGACTTCCAGTTCCCGATGTGGCTCGGCGTTGCCGCGAGCTTCGTCGTCGGCTTCCTCTCGTCCATCTTCGGCATCGGCGGCGGCGTCGTCCATGTGCCGCTGATGATCTACCTGCTCGACTTCCCCGTCCACGTCGCAACAGCGACCTCGCACTTCGTCCTCGCCTGCTCGTCCATCTTCGGCGTCATCAGCCACTTCCTGCTGAACCACATCGTCTGGATCCCCGCCATCTGCATCTCCATCGGTGCCGCCATCGGCGCCCAGATCGGTGCAAAGATCTCGCAGAAGACGAAATCGAAAGTCATCCTGATCCTCCTCGCCTGCGCCATGTTCGCACTCGGCCTGCGGCTCATCTTCATGGGGAGCACGACGATGTGAGGAATTCCCTTTCGCACCCGCGGAAGAGAACGATGTACTTATTGTCTTGACGTGCAGGGGACTCCCCCCGCCCTTCGGGCCCGTCCCCCCTCTAGAAGGGGGCTCCGTATAAGTAGCTCCGCGACTACAAAAGTGACTTCGGGCGCAAAAAATACTGCCCATGGGGATTTCATTCGTGGGCCGGCAACAAGAGCCAAACGCATCACGCGCTCATGCATGCCGGCAGCATGATGAAATCCACAGGGCAGTATTTTCGCGTCAGCGACCGCGCATGTTCTTCGCGTGCTACGAAAAAATCTTCGCGACAACCGGCATGACTTTTTCCGTATGCAGTACCGTCTCGCGGACGAAGTCTTCCAGATACTCCGGAAAAATCCCTTCCGCCCGGCAAAGTTCCTTCAAAGCCTCGACATTCTTCTCCCGTTCCACATCATACTCGATCCGATGCAGGACCCGCGCGAGCTCCGTGCGGGTCTTTTTCGTGTACAGCCCTTTGAGATTCGCGACCTCCGCCGTCGAGCGGCAGGCGCGCACGAGATAGACGGACGTCACAAGGTCGTCATCCATGTTCTCGAATCCCATCGCGGCGAAGCGCTCTGCACTGCCTTTCTCATCCTGCTCGCCTATCGAGAAAATAATCTCTTTGAACAGCGCATCATTGAGCAGGCGCACGATCTCCTTCTTCGCATAGAGATGGCGCTCGCGCTCGGGGAACTCGCCCGCCATGAGCTCTTCGAGCACGCCATGATACCGCACGTTGCGGAACGATGTCACGAGCACGCCGACATCCGTCAGGAGCCGCCCGAGTGCGAGCAGCAGATCATACGGGTCGAGCACATACGAAAGCACGGGCTCCGCGACGATGAGGTCGAACGAGCTCTCCGCAAACGGCAGCGGCGTCACGCGGTAATCGAGCACCGACCAGGAAACATTAAGCCCCGCAAGCTCCCGCGCCTCCGGCACGACATCGTATTCCGTGACAGCCGTAATGCGGGCGTTCGGCAGTTTTTTGCGGAGGGCAGGCAGGAGGCGCGACGTCTCGATGATGAGGACGCGCAAGGGGGCGGGGCCTGACGGCACAAAATAGAGGACGTCCTTTGACAGTGATTCTTCAGCAACGTCTGCATGCTTGTTTGTCTCCAGCATCCTACTACTCCCCCAGTCAGCTTCGCTGACAGCCCCCTCTAGAGGGGGCCTTCTGTAGATCAGTGGTCTTCGTAAGGCCGCACGCGCAATTTCAGGCCGCGGTCGTCGCAGATTTTCTGGCATTTCGCGATTTCGTCCGGGCCTTCGACGTGGTCGACGATGGTCAGCACGACGTTCGGCACATAGCGCTTCGCCTTCTGGCTTCGCCTTCTGCGCGAAGTCGAGCATGCCGTCATACGACTGAATGCCGTACTTTGCGCGCGTGAGCTCGTAATAGCGCTCGGCATTCGAAGCATTGAGGCTGATAGAAATCGTGTCGAGCACTTTGTCGAACTTCGGCGTGATGTCCTCGCCGTATTCGAGATTGCCGAGGCCGTTCGTATTGAGCCGCGTCGGCAGCTCCGGCTGGATGGTTTTGACGTAGTGCAGGAGCTCCACGAGCACGTCGAGCCGCATCGTCGGCTCGCCAAAGCCGCAGAAGACGATTTCCTTGAAATACTGCCAGGGCACGGCGTCGAGCGCGGCCTTGAACTCTTCGACCGTCGGCTCGCCGTCCTTGTACCAGAGCGTCGACTGCTCCGCCATGTGCTTCTTCTGCCGCAGGCAGAACGTGCATGAGCAATTGCAGTGGTTCGTGACATTGATGTAGAGATTGCGCTTGCCAGAGGGCTGTTCCTTCAGGCTGTCAGAAATCGGGAGGTAGCGACCTCCCGCATGGGTGGCATAGACGAGCATGGATGTGGTCTCTCCTTTTAGGCTCTGATGATAAAAGTGTCAATCGGAACGGAAAGTCCCTTATACAAAGCCCCCTTCATTGAGGGGGGAGGGCCGCGTAAGCGGCGGGGGGAGTAGTAGGATATGGTAGCCTGACAAGCATGCAGCCTTCTCTAAAGTCCTTTAGCATCATTCTACATATTTGCTTGTCTCCAGCACCTAACTACTCCCCCAGTCAGCTTCGCTGACATCCCCCTCTAGAGGGGGCCTGGCCTAAAGTCACTTCAGTTCCGTCAGATATTCTTCAAACGGCAATCCATAATTCCACGGCAGGTCGAGCTTGACGGCGTATTTCAGGCACTTGCTGATGAAGTCGGCCGCCTTCCTGACGGCATCCGTCAGACTTTCGCCCCGCACGAGGCTCGCGATGACGATGGCGGCGAAGGCATCGCCGCTGCCGCTGCGGTCGCCGCCGATCTTCTTCTCGCGCAGCATCGTGCCGCGACCGGCCTCGTAGATGAAGTTCTCGATGGTATCCCCTTCGGAA
>CACZFT010000178.1 GCA_902780535.1 uncultured Selenomonas sp.
AGCGCCCGACACGGCGCTCCAGTCGCAGCTCGCGAAGAATGCAGCGGTACAGCAGGCCGAAAACGAGAAGAGTGCGCAGGAAGCCGCTGCGCGCGAGGCGCAGAAGGCGGCGGAAAAAGCCGCTGCGCAGCAGCAGCGCATGCAGGCGGTCGATCTTTCGGGCGCGGCCTGCATCGGCGACTCCGTCATGCTCGGCGCGAGCCCGGCGCTCCGGCAGGTGCTGCCCGGCTGCTTTATCGACGCGGAGGTTTCGCGCTATGTCGGCGGCGGTCTCGAAGCCGCAAAGGCGCTCGCGGCGCAGGGCCATCTCGGCAATATCGTCGTCATCGCGCTCGGCACGAATGGCCCGATTGCGGGCTATGAACGCTATGCCGTGCAGACGAACGAACTGCTCGAATACCTCGGTCCGAACCGTCATATTTTCTGGGTCAACGTCTACTGCCCGAAGCTCACATGGCAGCAGGTCAACAATGACTGCATCCGCGACATGCCCATCGCGCACCCGAATGTCACCGTCGTCGACTGGTACAGTCTCGTCAAAGACCACCCCGAGTGGCTGACGAGCGATGGCATCCACCCGAATGATGAGGGCATCCAGGCGTATGCGAACCTCGTCCATGACACCATCGCCAGGACGCTTGCGAAATGAGGGATGACCGATGTTCCTGATTCTGCTGCTCGTGCTGCTGGCCTTTGTCGCCACCGTCGTGCTGCTCGCGCTGCCGCATGTCTTTTCGGGGCGCGGGCTGCGCCTGCTGCGCCGCGGCGTCGTGGCGTTCGACGTGCTGACAACCGTCGGGCTTGTGCTCGGGCCGATTGTCTTTCACGAGGTCATGGGCGTGTCGGCCGTGCTGCTGCGCATCGCGTCGGTCGGCTTCGTCGTGCAGATTTTCTTTGCGATTTTGACGGGGCTCGGCCTGCTGCTTCAGTGGATGACAGGATTCCTCGGCAAAGGCGTGCCGTTCGACCGCTCGCGGCGGCGGATGCTGCGCCATGCGGCCGTCGTGCCGGCGCTCGCAGCGCTCGGCGGGCTCTATGGCGGCCTCTATGAAAAGGACGCGACCGTCGAGCGGGAAATCCTCGTGCCGATCCGCGACCTGCCGACGCCGCTCAAGGGACTGCGCATCGCGCAGCTCAGCGACGTCCATCTCGGCTGGTACTTCTCGCTTGACGACCTCGCGGCGCTTCTCGAGCGCACGGCGAAAGGCGCGCCTGACGTGCTCGTCATCACGGGCGACCTCTTCGACGACGAAGCCATCAACCTCGCGGCCGTCGCGCTCGTCGACCGCTACTGCGAGCGGTTTCCGCTCGGCATCTGGTTCATCTATGGAAATCATGAGCATCGCAGGAATTTCGCGGCCATTGACGCGGCGCTCGACGGCACGCAGATTCACAAGCTCGTCAATGACGCGGCGCTCCTGATGGACGCGCCGCGCCCGCTCTGGCTCGTCGGCATCGACTACCCGCAGGCGCATGGCGACGAGGCGTTCCAGGCAAAGAAAAAGGAATATACGGACACGGCCTATCGGGATGTGCCCGAAAATGCCATTACGATCCTGCTGTCGCATCATCCCGAAGGCATCGACAACGGTGCCACGCATGGCGCGGCGCTGGCGCTGACCGGCCACACGCACGGCTGCCAGTTCGGCATCTTCGGTCATGCGGCGCTGCCGTTCTTCAAATATAATCGCGGCATCGTGCATGTCGGCAGCACGTTCGGCTATGTCCACAGCGGCAACGGCAGCTGGTTCCCGTACCGCATCGGCTGCCCGCCAGAGATTGCATACTTCACGCTCAGGAGGGCATGAGCATGGAAACAAAAGAGCAGGAACCCTGGCGTCTCTTTGAGCAGCGCGGCGCAGCGTGCCGCTTGCGCGGCGATGCGGCTGGGTGTGCGCAGGCGTATTATGAGGCGGCGCGGTGCGACCGGTTTTTGCGGAGCCAGCGCGAGCATTATTCTTCGTATCTCTTCACGCTCCATTATCTGTCGGGCATCTCCACTGAGGAGCTTGCCCGGCAGCATTTTGTTTATGGACAGCTCTATCGGGATGAGCTTGCGGAAATGGAGGCGGGCGGGGGAGAGGCGGAGCCTGCTGCGATGGCCGGGCATCGCTTGCGCATCGGCTTTCTGGCGCCGGATCTCCTCGAAAGCTCGGCGGCGCGTTTTTATGAAGCCATGCTCGATCTGCCGCAAGCTGCATTCGAGGTTTTTGTCTATAGCTTGACAGATATTGCCGATGGTTTTACGCAGCATGTATGGCGAACGGCAGAGCATGCACGAGTCCTTCCGCCCCACGACATCGAGGCTTCCGAACGTGCCATCGCGGCCGACAAGCTCGACATCCTCGTCGATCTCGGCGGTCATACGGCGGGCGGCGCGACGCTGATGCTGCTGGCGCATCATCCGGCACGTATCATCATCGAGGCGGTCGGCTGGTTTGATACGACAGGGATGCCGACGGTCGATTACCTGCTGACCGATGATGTCATGGATCCGCCCGGCCGCGAGGCTCTTCTCTCCGAGCAGCCGCTCCGCCTGCCGCACGCCTGGTGCTTCATGCCGAGCAGGGCGATGCGTGCGGCGCGGGAGAGAATTGGACGGCGGCGCAGGAAACAAGCGCCTGGCAGCGTCCCCGTGCGCCTTGCCTCGTTCCAGAATTTCCTCAAGATCAGCGATGACACGCTTGATGCCTGGCGCGCGATTCTTGACCGCGCCCCGCAGGCGCATCTTCTCTTGCAGGATACGATGCGCGTCCCCGCGCGCGTCACGGAGCTCGAGCGCCGCCTGCGCGCGGCGGGGCTGCCGATGGAGCGCGTGACGGCCCGGATGGGGAGCGATGATTATCTCGACGACCTCGCGCAGCAAGACCTCATCCTCGATACGTTCCCATATCCCGGCGGCGCGATGACAGCGACGGCGCTCTATCTCGGCGTCCCCGTGCTGACGCTCCGCGGCGACAGCCACAGCCGCAGTGTCGGCGCATCCATCCTCACGGCGGCCGGATTGCCGGAGCTCGTCGCGGAGAGTGCCGGGCGGTATATCGGGATGGCGGCGGAGCTCATCGTGCAGCCTGAGAAGCGGATGGCGCTCCGGACACGGGTGCTGGAAGGCGTTCTTTTGTCGCCGCTTTGCGACCCGGCAGCCTATCAAAAAAATTTTTTCGATTTTTTTTCGAAAATCACTTAAGTTTTTCGAAAAACATTCGATATATAGTGTGGAAGGAGCAAAAGAGAGCTCTTCCACGACGAATGTCTCGATAATATGCAGGCAGCGGCTTCGGTCAGCTAGCAACCCTGGCGGCACCTGCCTATTATATAAATGGCGATAGCGGTCACGGATGGCCGTTAGAAAAAACAAACTCACATATCAGGGAGGAATTTATCATGTCAATGG
>CACZFT010000179.1 GCA_902780535.1 uncultured Selenomonas sp.
GTATCTGGAGCGCTACGAGAGCATCCTCCAGAAGAACCGTCTCCTGTTCACCGCAGACCTTATCAAGGAGCTGCTGAGGGAAGCCTATGCCAGCAGGAACGAGTCGCGCATGCAGGAGCTCATCACGAAGGTTCTGGATCTCTGCGTCAACAGTGGAAACGAGCATATGGCATGGTTCTGGAGACTACTGGTTCGCCATTTCGACGGGATTATCTCGCACGCGGTCTACCACATCTCGGCAGGAAAGATCGAGGGCATCAACAACAAGATCAAGACGCTGCGCAGGCAGGCTTATGGCTATCCTGACGATGAATACTTCTTCTTGAAGCTCATCGACATGAGTCGCCATTAACCTGCCGGGGATTGCTCATCCCACAGGAAAAATGATTGAGCCAAAATTAATCGGAGCAGAAAATCTGCTCCTCTGTGACAAAAAACGGACAATAGATAGGTAAAAAGCCTTGAGATTGCCCGTTTTTTTTGTTATCCTGTAGAGAGACGTAAAAAGAAAAGAATCTTGCGATTGCGGCAGGGATTTTCCGCCGCTTTATCGAATATTCTTCTGTAAAAGCCATCGTGAATTGATTTTTTGAAAAATAAAAGCAGGTGAGCATTTATGGAAAAGGTCAAGATCATGATTGTCGACGACTCCCGCGTGAGCCGCGTCATGCTGGCCAATGAACTGAATCGCACGAATTTCGAAGTCGTCGCCCAGGCCAAGAATGCAGCAGAGGCCGTCGAGCTCTATGAGAAACACCATCCGGCGCTCGTGACGATGGATATGAACCTCCCGGATGCCGACGGACTCGAGTGCAGCCGCCGCATCTACGAGATCGATCCGGCAGCAAAGATCGTCATGATTTCGGCGATGAAGGACGCGAGCCTCATGGCGCGCGGCCGCGAGATCGGCATCAGCGCGTTCCTGCAGAAGCCAGTCAGCACGAACGACCTCATCGACACGCTCATGGCGCTCTGCCAGACGGAGGTCGGCAAGGTCGCGGTGCTCCGGGAGTCGTATGCGAAAGCATTCGTCAAGGCGCTCCAGCAGGGCATCTTCAGCATCACGGGCCTCCACAGCGAGGTCACGCTCGAGCTCGACAACCGGCGCTTCCTCGATGTCAGCGGCGTCGCCGTCATCATCGGCCTGACGGGCTATCCGCAGGGCCGTGCGATCTTCTACCTTGATGCGGAGACGATGCACAAGGTCTCGGCCATCATGCTCGGCGAGGACAGCGTTGACAACGTCTCGGAAGACGAGGCCATCGACGGCGTCGAAGAGGCGGCGAACATCATCGTCGGCCGCGGCGTCTCGAACATCAACAACATTTTCAAGGACAAGGAGATGCGCATCACGCCGCCGGGCACGATCAGCGGCACGAACATCCGCATCGCAAGCCCGAAGCTCACGACCTTCAAGATCCAGGCGGCAACGCGCGCGGGCAACATTTACATGAACATCGGTTTTGCAGAGGGAGAATGAACGATATATGGATGCAAAATTAGTGAATCCGTTTGTGAATGCGGTCGAAGCCGTCCTGCCGCAGATGGGATTCCCTGCTCCGACGCGAAAGTCGCTCAACGTAAAGCAGAAGAACGTTGAGGGGCTCGGGGTCTCCGTCATCGTGGGCTTCACGAAGCAGCTGCGCGGCAACGTCGTCTACAACATGGATGAAGAAACAGCGAAATTCATCGCTTCGAAGATGATGATGGGCATGCCTGTCGCGGAGTTTGACGCGATGGCGCAGAGCGCGATTTCCGAGATGAGCAACATGCTCACGGCCACGGCCGCGACGAACCTCGCGGGCCTCTCGCTCGAAGTCGACATTTCGACGCCGAGCCTTTCCATCGGCCAGGGATTCCAGATGAAGATCAGTGACGGCCCATATCTGACGGTCGCCATGGATGTCGAAGGGCATCTGCTCGAAGTGGACATCGCCGTCGAGCAGCAGTGACGGGGAAATCACGGCTGCCGTTTTTCAGAGATTGTTGTGAAAAGGGAACAAGAAGAGATAAAGGGGAAAGATAAGAAACAGAAACACCCGGGGGCATAAGGGGATGCCCCCTTTTTTCAGGAGGGGTCAATTCATTATGAAGCTCAACAGCTTGAAGACGAAATTTCTAGCGGCATTCCTGCCGATTTTCCTGGGGAGCTTCCTGGTTTTCTTCGGCATCAGCTACTATATGTCGAGCCAGGAATTCATCGAGGATGCCGATACGATTTCATCGAAGGTCGGTCAGGCGGCGGCCAACGACATCGAAAAGCAGTTCCAGCGTCATACGATGCAGGTCGAAGGACTTGCGCGCGACAGCGCTCTGATCGGCGCCTCGAAGGAGCAGATTGTCGCAGAACTTGCGCATTACAAGAAGACGGCGGGCGACGGCTTTGCCATGCTCGCGTACTCGACCGTGGACGGCCAGGCCGTGAGCGACAAGGGCGTCGACATGGATCGCTCGACGCGCGAGTACATCAAGAAGGTCCGCGAGACGAAGCAGCCGTACATGACGGGGCCATCTGTTTCTGGCACGAGCGGCAAGCTCATCACGATCATCGCCTATCCGGTGCTCGATCGCAGTGACAACCTCGTCGGCATCGTCTACGGCACGGTCGAGCTCGAGGACATCAATGACATCGTCGGCAAGATCCAGTACATGGAGACGGGCCGCGTCTACATCGCCGATCAGGACGGCATCACGATTGCCTATGCGCAGCAGCCAGAAGATGTCGGCAAGATGGATCTGACGCAGACGGAGACGAATGGCAAGACGATTGACCAGAAGCTCGTCGATGGCTTCAAGCAGGCGGTTAGCACGCACCAGCAGATTTCGACGGAGTACACGACGTCGAAAGGCGATGCGTCGCAAGCCGTGCTGACGCCAATCGACCTCGGAGTCCGTACGTGGGTGGCCGTCGCGGTCGCGCCGATGTCCGAGGTGCGCGGCAACGCCTACACGCTTGCAAAGATTCTCGCAGGCGTCGGCATCCTCATGCTGATTTTCATCACGGTGGCCATCTACGTACTCGCGACGAAGATGAGCCGTCCGATCGAGGTTGTCAAGGAAGAATGCGATATCATCAATGGCGGCGACCTGCGTGACCGTCCGCTCTGCTATGAGTCAGACGACGAGCTCGGCGCTCTTGCGCAGGGCTTCGCGCAGATGCGCGAGACGATGCGCAGCCTGCTCTCGGAAATCTCGAAGCACGCCGAGCGCGTCTCGGCTTCGTCCGAAGAACTCACGGCGGCGGCGCATCAGACGGCAGATGCTGCGACGATGTCGGCCAACCAGGTCGCGGACATCGCCGAGGGCATCAACCACCAGTCCGAGTCCATCGCGACGGCGAACGCGGCCGTGCAGGATATCTCG
>CACZFT010000180.1 GCA_902780535.1 uncultured Selenomonas sp.
GCCCCGCCGGAGCCGTTCGTCTCGACCTTGATGGTGATGCCGCGCTTCTTCGCGTGCTGCTCGAGACTCTCGGCCGCCATGAACGTGTGGGCGATGCCCGTCGGGCAGGCCGTGACGGCGAGAATCTGGATGTGGTCGGCCGTCGGAGCTGCCTGCGCAGCGGACGACTGCGCGACGAACTTGCCGTCTTCCTTCTGGTCGATGATGGAGAGGAACTCGTCTTTCGACTTCGCGGCAATCAGCGCCTCTTTGAAGTCGTCGTCCATAATCATCGTGGCGAGCTTCTGAAGGATGGTCAGATGCTCGTCATTCGCGCCGTCCGGTGCAGCGATCATGAAGAACAGGCGGGACGGCTTGCCGTCGAGGGACTGGTAGTCCATGCCCTGCGGCACCGTCATGGCGGCGAGGCCGGCTTTGGCGACGCCAGCAGATTTTGCATGCGGCGTGGCGAGGCCGTCCCCGAGGCCCGTCGTGCCCTCGGCTTCACGCGCGAGCACGTCTTTCTTGTACTGCGCCTTGTCCGCGAGGTTGCCGCCTTTTTCCATGAGGTCAGCGAGCAGGTCGATGGCCGCTGCCTTGTCAGCAGGCGATGCCCCGAGCTCAATGCTCTCCGCCTTGAGGAGATCGGTGATTCTCATTGTGTGTGTACACTCCTTTTTATTTATGTTATTTTGATAACATGCATCAACGGATGGTCTTCAGCAGCGCTTCGACTTCCGGCCGCGTTGCGAGGTTTTCGCTGAAGGCGCTGGCGCTGCCGGTGGCGACGCCCATGTAGAACGCGGTTTCGAGGTCGTCGTGGCTCTCGATGCAGCCGAGTTGACGAGCTTGCCCTTCGGCGCCGGGCTCTTGTAGTGCTTGCCGTCCGCCGTCAAGAGGATCGCGCCGTCGCCCGCCATCGAGATCAGCACGTTCGTCGCGCCTTTCTCCTGGAGCTTTTTGGCGTACGTGACGATCTCTTCGTCGGTTTTGAGCGTCACGCCGAACATGTCGCCGAGCTCGTGGTTGTTCGGCTTGATGAGGAACGGGTGGTACTTGAGGACGTTGAGGAGCAGCTTTTTCTCTGCATCGACGACGATGCGGATGCCGCGGCCGTCGAGACGCTCCATGATGCGCTCGTAGATGTCATCGGGCAGCGTCTTCGGGATGGAGCCCGCGAGGACGAGCGTGTCGCCCTTGCCAAGCGTGTCGAGCTTTTCAAAAAGTTTTTTCTGTGCTGCTTCGCTGATGTCGGGGCCCTGGCCGTTGATTTCCGTTTCGTTCTCCGCCTTGGCCTTCACGTTGATGCGCGAGAAGCCGTTTTCGAGGCGGACGAAGTCGTGATGGACGGGGAACGCGTCGAGCTCGCGTTCGATTTCATCGCCTGTGAAGCCGGCCACGAAGCCGAGCGCCGTGCTCTCGTGGCCGAGGTTGTGCAGGACGATGGAGACGTTGATGCCCTTGCCGCCCGCGAGCACCTGCTCGTAGCTGACGCGGTTGATGGCGCCGGCCTCGAAGTGATCCATGCGGACGATGTAGTCGAGGGATGGGTTGAACGTGACGGTGTAAATCATCTCAGTTGGCTTCTCCTTCCAGAATGGTCGTGTAATCGCGATATTTCTTGTCTTCGAGCACGTCCGTCAGGATGGTCGCGCTCGCGAGGCCGGCGAACGAAATCGGGTAGATCTTGTTGAATTTCGAGCTGTCGGCGAGGATGTAGGCGTGCGTGCAGCGCGCGAGTGCCGTCTTCTTGACGAGGCCTTCGGGCGCGTCCGGCGTCGAGAAGCCGGATTCCGTGCTGATGCCGTTCGTGCCGAAGAAGCCCTTCGTGAAGTTGTAGAGCGAGAGCATCGAGAGCGCCTCGGTGCCGATGACGGCCTCGGTCGTGTCCTTGAGACGGCCGCCGAGGATGAACGTCTTGAAGCCCTTCTCGGCGAGCTTCAGCGCGTGCGGCATGCCGTTCGTGACGAAGACGGCGGACGGCTCCGTGATGAAGTCGATCATGTGGAGCGTCGTCGTGCCGGCGTCGAGGTAGACGAAATCGCCGCGGCGGATCAGCGAGGCGGCATGACGGGCAATGGCGATCTTGCCCTCCGTGTGCATTTCGCGCTTCGTGCGCATGTCCTCTTCATTGGAGGAATAGTTGTTGTCGATGCTGGTCGCGCCGCCGTAGACCTTGTAGAGGCGGCCGCTCTTGTGGAGCGCCGTGAGGTCGCGGCGCACGGTTGATTCCGACGCGTCGAGCGCGCGCGTGAGCTCCTGCACGGTGACGGCCTTCTTCTCCGCAAGGATGCGGAGGATGGCGGCATAGCGCTCTTCGGTGAGCATGATGAAACTTCCTTTCCTTATAATGACACGCGGGCAGCTGCCCATGTGGTTTCGGTTCCTTCTTGCATTTGTGAAAAGTATAACACCAAAGTCCGTCAAAGTCAATCATTTTAGAGAAAAAATAAGCGGAAAAGCGCAGAAACGTGCAAGAAGATTTCGCACGTTTCAATTGCAGCTTTTCCGCAGGCGTGGTATAATCAAAGCAGACGAAAAACCGGCGGGTCGTGTCGCCGGCTTCCTCGTTCGATTTATAGTCGTAGGGAAGCGGTTCTACTTTACCAGCCTCCTTCCTTTACTTCAAGATGGTGACGATGAGAGTTAGGAACGCTATCGTGAGAGACAGCACTTCATAAGTCGTCATGATCAACCACCCCTTCCGTATCGAAAGGGCAGCCAGCTCCGCCGGTTCTTTCAGTATACCACGGAGCATCTGAAACGACAAGTCCGCCAGAAATGGCGGGCTTTTTTGTTGCAATCAGAGCTCCGGCGTCAGCTTGTCGTTCTGATTGTAGACCATGAGCAGTCGTCCGTTTTCGTCGTAGACGTAGATCGGCGCGAGGGTCAGTTTTTTATTTTTGATACGGAAACCATCTGTCTTGATGTGGCCTCCGGCGATTTCGATGTCGGCGTCGTAGAAGCAGAGGTCGTGGTATTCGTCGGTGAAGCGGCCGGCGAGGCTGTCGAAGACGATGAGGCGGTACGAGCCCGGGCCGCTCGTGAAGCTGCCGCTCGTCGTCGTTTCGCGGGCGTTGCCGCGCGAGTCGATCGCGATGTCGAGCGTGACGAGGCACTTGAGGTGCTGGCCGGGCAGGGCTTTCGAGGCTGAGAGGTTTTCGCCGTGGCCTTCGAGATGGTAGATGCGCGAGTCGAGGTCGTACGTGCCGGACGCGGCGAGCGTGCCGCCATAGACGTTGGCCGTGACGTCGGAGAAATCGAGCGTCGAGCCGTGGTACGAGACCGTGCCTTTGACGTTCTCGAACGTGAGGCCTGGGATGCGCAGCAGCGGCATGTTGACCTCGCCTGTGCCGGTCGGCCCCGTGATGGGCCCCGTGAAGTGGGCCGTCAGCGTCATGGCGTCGTGGATGTCCATGCCGAAGCCGAGCGATGACGGATCGACCTCGCTGACGAGCAGCGAGAGGTTCATCTCGGGCACCGTGACATTCCGGCAGTCGATCGTGCCTTTCGTCGAGATGCCGTGGCCCTTCATCGTGCCGCCGAAACCGCCTGTTGTGAAGCTCAGCTTCGTCAGGCCGTCCGTGTGGATGCTGGCGTCGAGATTCGCGCCCTGCAGGAGGTAGTGGCGGTTTTCGTAGAGCACTTCGACTTTCGCGTGCTGGAGCACGAGCCCGCAGTCGATGCGCTTGCCCTCGTAGTTGAACGATGCCCACTGCTGCGCGAGCTGGGCTTCGCGGGCCGCGCGGGCGCGGCGCTTGCCCTCGTAGTTGAACGATGCCCACTGCTGCGCGAGCTGGGCTTCGCGGGCCGCGCGGGCGCGTTCGGCCCGCTCCTTGCGCTCCTCTGGCGTGAGCTTCGGGCCGGACTTCTTCTTTTCGGGCGGGGTGCTCGCCATGAGGTCGAAGAATTCCTCGGACGGCGTGACGAAATCGATGACGGGCTTCTTCGTCTGCGCGTCTTTGCGGATGCGCAGCGAGATGGCGGCGTCGCGGAGCGTGATGCTCGTCAGCGAGCGCGCGGAGAGATGGCCCGTCAGCACGTCAAGCGGCTTCACGTAGAACTCGCCCTCGGGCACGATCAGCACGGGATTGCCCGCCTCGTCCTCCCAGGTGAGCCCTTCGAAACGCACGTGGCCGTTGATGTGCGCGAAGAGCTTTTCGACGCGCACATGGCCGCGCAGCATGTCCTGCTGGTCGGCAATCTGGTTGAAGAGGCCGGCCGCGCCGTAGGAGAGCGCTTCGAGCGCGAGGAAGATGGCGAGCAGGACGCAGAAGGCAGTGGCGAGCAGGCCGAGCACGACATGCTTGCGGCGCAATCGCCGCAGCCGTGCGGGCAGGTGGAGATGCATGGGAGGTTCCCTCCTTCGATTCTTCTCTGCGGCAAAATTTCAAGACTGTTTTTCAAAAATTTCTTGTGCTATACTCTGACATTATAGGATGTCTGGAGGACGCCGTAAAGTCTTCTATCATACATGAATTATTTTTTGAAGGAGAGCGATCGCATGACGATTTCAAAAGAGACGCAGGGGAAAGAACTGGCCTGCATCAACAAGCTCGGGGAGCTCTTCGCGATGAGCCGCTGGACGGAGGAACCGCTGGCCGATATGATGGAGCTGCTGCGTGATTATGCCGAGAGCCGTGCGGAGGACGGCTATCAGGCCGGCTACCAGCAGGCGCTCCTCGATGCGCGCGCTGCCGCCGAGCACGTCTCGCTTGGCTGAAACGGAGAAAAATAGAAATCCTTGTATTTTGCGAGATGATAACAACAAAAATAATTTTACGAAATAAATTTTTATGACGGAAATGATATTTTGGAAAGGGAAAAGACGCGAATGAAACTCGTAGCAACGGATTTTGACGGGACGTTCTGCTCGTATGGCGGCGGCGTGTCCGAAGCGAACCTCGCGGCGGTGAAAAAGTGGCAGGAAGCCGGCCACAAGTTCGGCATCAATACGGGCCGTGGCATCTCGCTCATCGACATGGAAATCGAAAAGTACGAGGGCCTGACGCCGGACTTCCTGATCTGCAACAACGGCGCGGTCGTGACGGACGCGGAGCGCAACATCCTCGCGAGCCTGCGCTTCCCGCAGGCGCTGACGAAGGGGCTCCTGCAGCTGCTGCACGAGAAGCGCGGCGATGAGCCGATGCTCGTCGTCACGGAGCGCGAGTCGCTGGCCATCGGCGGCAACCTGTCGGACGCAGCACTCGGCCTGCCCGATATGCCGTCGACGACGCTCGAGAAAGCTATCCGGCGCGACGATGTCGTGCAGGTCTCGCTGAATTGCGGGACGCAGGAGAACGCACTGCGGGTGGAGGCCATGGTACGTGATTCGTTCCCGCAACTGCGCGGCAACATCAACCGCGGCTATCTCGACCTGAACCTCGTCGAAGCTGATAAGAAGAACGGCATCGCGCGTCTGCTGCAGGTGACGGGCTGGCAGATGGCCGCGGATGATCTTTTCGTCATCGGCGACGACCGCAACGACCTGCCGGCCATCGAGGCGTATCACGGCTACACGGTCGCGACGGCGCCGGACTTCATGAAAACGGCTGCGAAAAAAGTGTATGAGAGCGTCGCGCAGATGATGCTGGAGAATCTCTGATGAACCGGATGGAAATGATGGACGCGCAGCGGAAGAAGCGCATCGTCGTCGGCATCTCGGGCGCGAGCGGCGTCTGGATGGGATGGCGGCTGCTGGAGATCCTCCGGGCGCGCCCAGATATCGAGACGCATCTCGTGCTGACGGACGGCGCCGAGGCCAATTTCCGCCAGGAAACGGAGATGACGGCCGAGGCGGTGCGGGAGCTCGCCGACGTCACGTATGACGCGGATGACCTCGGCGCGGCAATTGCGAGCGGGACATTTCTGACGGCGGGCATGATCGTCGTGCCATGCAGCATGAAGACGCTCGCTGGCATCGTCACGGGCTACAGCGAGAACCTGCTGCTGCGCGCGGCCGACGTCACGCTGAAAGAGGCGCGGCCGCTCGTACTCGTGCCGCGCGAGACGCCGCTCTCGCGCATCCATCTGCGGAACCTCCTCACGGCCTCCGAAGCCGGCTGCACCATCGTGCCGCCGATGCTCTCATTTTATGGCGGACAGGAGACGCTCGCCGCACAGGTCGACCAGGTACTCGGCAAGGCGCTGCGCTTTTTCGGCATCGATTACGAAGGCCTCGCCGTCTGGCAGGGGCACGGCGAAAAGTAGGACGAGGGCGAAAGAAGGATTTTTCGATTCTTTGGCGAAAAGAGAAAAGAGAAAAAGAAATTGGATGCTATTTGCCTGTCGGCAAATGGTTGAGATAGGAGTGGGACTCATGAATCGGAAGAATATCATGGCGCTGACGCTCGCCGTGGCGGCGCTCGCGGCGCCTTGCATGGCGACGCCGGCAGATGCTGCGCAGGCTGCGGCAAAATCGCAGACAACGCAGGCCGCAAGCACGCAGAACGCCAAGAGCGCACAGGCACAGACAGCGCAGAAAGCTCAGCAGGCTGCGCCCGCCAAAGCACAGGCACCGGCTGCCGAGACAGGCGTGCAGGAACCCGTGGACATCGTCACCTGGGTCACGCCGGCGACGGCGACGGCACCCTGCATCGTCGGCACGCTTGCGCCGAACCAGGTCGCGCTCGGCAAAATCCACATCCATGATTCTCCCGACCAGGTCGTGCACTACTGGAAGGCAGCCACGCATGTCAGCGGCCACGGTAAGTGGCTCACGTATACGTACGGCCAGACGTTCGGCGTGCGCTTTCACCAGGGCGGCTACAGCCGCCAGAGCTATGGCGTGAGCGAAGTCTCCACCATCGCGCCGAACGGCATCGCGACGCCGGCCGGCATCGAAGTCGGCATGAGCGACCAGATTCTCCAGCAGAAATACGGCATGCCGACGCACCTCACGACGGCGTCCCAGGAGAACGGCTACACGACGACGTACTTCTACTACGGCTACGCCAGCGAGCTCGGCCACGAGCTCAGCTTCGACGTGCGCGAAGGCAAGATCATCAAGATTCGCCTGCGCTCCTACTACGAATATCCGCAGCATTTCTA
>CACZFT010000181.1 GCA_902780535.1 uncultured Selenomonas sp.
TCGGGCGTGTCCATGAGCGTGATGACGCGCTCGATGACGTTTTCGAGCTCGCGGACGTTGCCGGGCCAGCGGTAGCCCATGAGGACTTCCATCGCGTCGGGCGTGATGCCGCGCACGGACTTGTGCTGTTCCTCGCTGATTTTCTCGATGAAATGCTCGACGAGCAACGGGATGTCGTCAACGCGCTCGCGGAGCGGCGGCAAGAGAAGCGGGATGACGTTGAGGCGGTAATAGAGGTCTTCGCGGAAGGAGCCTTCTTTCATCATGGCTTCGAGGTCGCGGTTCGTCGCGGCGATGATGCGGACGTCGACATGCACGGTTTCCTCGCCGCCGACACGGTCGAATTCTTTCTGCTGGAGCACGCGCAGCAGCTTGACCTGCATGGACTTTCCCATTTCGGCGATCTCGTCGAGGAAGATCGTGCCGTGGTTCGCGAGCTCGAATTTGCCGAGCTTGCGCTTGACGGCGCCTGTGAAGGCGCCGCGCTCGTGGCCGAAGAGCTCGCTTTCGAGCAGCGCCTGCGGGATGGCGCCGCAGTTGACGCGGATGAACGGGCCGCGCCGCCGCCCGCTCGCATAGTGGATGCCCTCGGCGATGACCTCCTTGCCCGTGCCGCTCTCGCCGCGAATGAGAACCGTCGCCGTGCTGGCCGCCGCCTTTGTCGCGAGCGCGAGGACGTCGACGACCTTGCCGCTCTTGCCGATATAATTGGAAAAAGCCGTGGCCGTCTTCTTCGTGCGCAACAGCTCCTGTTCGAGGTATTCCGCACGCGCCGAGACCTGCGTCAGCCGCTCCATGAGGTTCTGGATTTCCGTGATATCCTTGATGACGGAAACGACGCCCGCGATCTCGCCATCGACAAAAATCGGGTTGACGTTCGCGACGACGGTCGTGCCGTTCTTCTTGTGGCTGAGCGCGCCGATGCGCGCAACGCCGGATTTCAGCACGCCGACGCGGTTGCCATCCGGCGCGCTCTCGAAGACGTTCTGCCCGAGCACCATCTCGCGCGTCTTGTGCACGATGCGCAGGTACGCGGGGTTAACGTAGGTGATGATGCCCGATTTCTCGACGACGCAGATGCCGTCCTGCACGGCTTCGAGAATCATCTGGAGGCGCTCCTGCATGAGGGCGTTCTCGTGCAGCAGCTTGTCGACTTCGCGGAGCTCCGCCTGCTCGTGCATCTCGAGGTCGCCTTCGAGGAACGCGGCCATTTCGCCTGCCGCCTCACGCTCCCTGCCGCCCTCGGCCGTGACGAAGAGCGTGTCGCCCTGCCGCGCCTTGAGCGCGATGAGCTTCATGATGCTGTGGAGCTCGAAGCGCTCGCCGCGCTCGCCGCGCAGGTAGAGATGCGTGCCGTATTTTGCGGCGAGCTCCTTCGCGCGCTGCACGATGCCCGCCGCCACGCGCGCGTGGATGCCGCTCTCGTTCTGGATGATGGCCGTGCGTTCGTAGGACATGGAAAGAGACTTCCTTTCATAACAAAAGCGGGCCGCCCGTTGCAGGGGACCCGCTTTTGTGTTACAATCAACCTATGAGCGCCGTTTGGCGGCTGATACTATGCCCTCGGAATCGAGGTGCACGCTCATGGAGCAGTTTTTGATAGCACTCTTGCTCATCTGGCTGATTGCCATTGAAGTGAAAAAAGGTTGACCCGCCTTCTAGCCTAGGAAACTTCAAGACGGGTTGCATGTGAATGTAAACTCTGCGAGGGCAGCCTGCTAGGCGGTGCTCTCTATGTGTCTATTATACGATATTTTCGCATGCGTGGCAAGTAGCCGCGCCTTTTTTGAAAGGAAGTTTCCCACATGGAAAAATCGAACCCGCTCTACGCCTCGTATCTCGAAATCCTCCGCCGCGAGCTCGTGCCGGCGATGGGCTGCACGGAGCCGATCGCCATCGCGTTCGCGGCGGCAAAGGCGCGCGAGGTGCTCGGGGCGCTGCCGGAAGCCATCACGGTCACGGCGTCCGGCAACATCATCAAGAACGTCAAGAGCGTCATCGTGCCGAACACGGAAGGCCGCAAGGGCATCGAGGTCGCGGCGGCAGCCAAAGACCGCCATCGAGGTCAAAGCTGCGCAGTCGGATCATGTACTCGACATCACGGTCGATGTGCGCGCGGACGGCCACACGGCCAGCGTCCGCCTTGCTGACGAGCACACGAATGTCGTGCACATCGCAAAAGACGGCGTCACGACGTTCGAAAAAGACCTCGGCCCTGTCAAAGCGCCCGGCACGCCCGACTACGACTGCCTGACCATCGAGGACATCTACGATTTCGCCATGACGGCCGACCTCGATGACGTCAAGGGCATCCTCGACCGCCAGATTGCCTGCAACACGGCCCGAAGGCCTGAAGCACGACTACGGCGCGAACATCGGCAAGACGCTGCTCAAGGCCTACGGCACCTCCGTCCACGTCCGCGCCCGTGCCCGCGCGGCGGCAGGCAGTGATGCCCGCATGAACGGCTGCGAGCTCCCCGTCGTCATCAACTCGGGCAGCGGCAACCAGGGCATGACAGTCTCGCTGCCCGTCATTGAATACGCAAAGGAATACCACGCGACGCAGGAAGAGCTCTACCGCGCTCTCTTGCTCTCGAACCTCGTGACGCTGCATGAAAAAGAAGGCATCGGCCGCCTCTCGGCCTACTGCGGCGCCGTCAGCGCAGGTGCAGGCGCGGGCGCGGGCATCGCATGGATTGTCACGAAGAACTACAAGACCGTCATCCACACGATCGTCAACGCCCTCGCCATCACGTCGGGCATCGTCTGCGACGGTGCGAAAGCCTCGTGCGCGGCCAAAATCGCCGCTGCTGTCGACGCGGGCATCCTCGGCTTCGAGATGTACCAGAACGGCCAGCAGTTCTACGGCGGCGACGGCCTCGTGAAAAAGGGCGTTGAGAACACCATCCGCAATATCAGCCGCCTCGGCCGCATCGGCATGAAGGAGACGGACAAGGAAATCATCAGCATGATGATTGAAAAATAACGTAACAGCTCCCTCTGAGAGGGAGCCTTTCATAGATGGACGGCCTCGTGCTCGCAGAACGCGAGAAACGCCCGCAGAGCGGGCGTAAGATACTTGTTCTGATGGCAGACGACGCGGAACGTGCGGCGGAACGCAACGCCCGCAACACCGAATGTCACGAGGCGGCCGTCCGCGAGATAGGGCGTAGCGATGCGGCGCGAAAGGGCGGCGAAACCGAAATCGGCAGCGACGGCCTGAAGGATGGACACCGAATTATTGTAGACGCCGGCGACTTCGAACGGGAGGCCGGCGGCCTTCATCGCCGAAACGAAGAGGTCGCGCGTGCCGCTGCCCTCCTCGCGCAGGAAGAACGGCGCGCCTGCGACTGCCCCGCGCGGCACCTTGCCTGACAGGCCGCGCGACGGCGCGGCGAGGAAGACAAGCTCGTCGTCGAGGAACGGGCGGGCCGTGAGATACGGCGATGTGACCTCGCCCTCGATCAACGCGACGTCGAGCTCATCGGCGAGCAGGCGGCTCTCGAGTTCGTGCGTATTCGCAATGCGTGAAAAGATTTCCTGCCCCGGATGCGCGGCGCGGAAGGCCGCAAGTAACGGCACGAAGACGCTCTCACCAATGGAGAGCGTCGCGCCGACGGCAATCGGGCTCCGTTCGGCAAAGCCGCGCATGGCCTCGCCCGCCTGATGCTCGAGCGCGAGGATGTGCGTCGCGTAGCCCAAGAGCGCCTTGCCCGCGGACGTCAGATGCAGCTGGCGGCCAAAGCGGTCAAAGAGCGCCGTGCCATAATATTCTTCAAGTTCGCGGATGGCCTGGCTGACGGACGGCTGCGAGATATGGAGCACGGCGGCGGCCGCCGTCATGCCGCCCGCGCGGCAGACGGACTGGAAGATGCGGAAATGACGAAGGGTCATGGAAAGAAGGGCTCCTTTCATAAAAGTTCGAGGTCGCGGAGCTGGGATCGTGCGCGTGACGCGAAAAGATGGCCCTGCGGATTCCGGCATGCTGGCGGCACGAAACAAAGTGCATCGAGCTAATGCTCGCACCGCCACACGAACGGAATCCTCATGGGCCATCTTTTTCGGCGTCCGAAGTTGAATGCCGCTTCGCGAAGGAAAGCCATCCTTTGCAAAACGACGCATGAACATGTCAGAAGAATGCTTCGACGATGCCGTAGGAGAGCAAGACCAGCACGACGGAGCAGAGGCCGGCGCTTGCGAGAGGCTTCGCGCCTTTCTTCGCGACGACGGAGAAGTTCACGTTGAGGCCGAGGGCGGCCATGGCCATGCCGAGGAGCAGGTAGGCGATGGTGACGAGCGTGCCGGTATAGTCTGCGATGGCGGGCACGAACGAGCCGATGGCGCTCGCGAGCAGGAAGCCGCCCATGAACCAGGGGATTGGGACGTTCTGGAAATGCGAGAGGAAGCCGCCTTTTGCCGTGCCGCCCTGCGCGGCCGTGGTATTGAGCTCGACATCGACGCCGTCCGCGCCTGCGAGAATAGCGTCTTTTTTCGCCACGGCACTGCGATGCGCTTCGATGACGCCGACGAGGATGGCGACGGGTGCGAGCAGCAGGACGCGCGAGAGCTTTGCGATGATGGCGGCATCCGTGCCGACGGCGCCAGCTGCGCCGCCCGCCGCAACGGCATGGGCGATCTCGTGCAGACTCAGGCCCGCGAGTGTGCCGAACTGCGCCTCGCTGAAACCGAGCACGGGCTGGAGCGCGACGAGCACGAGCGTGAAGACCGTGCCGAGGATGGCGACGCAGGCGACGGCGAGCACGGAATCATCGGTCTTCGCCTTTGCCGCGCCCGAGACGCCCATGACAGCCGCCGCGCCGCAGATGGACGAGCCGCAGGCCGTGAGCAGTGCGAGCGTATGCTCAACGCCGAAGAATTTGCGCGCGACGACGTAGTTCAGCGAGACCATGACCGTCACGAGGAAGATGGCGGCAAACAGGCTCTTGATGCCAGCGCCCATGAGCAGCACGAGGTTCAGCTTGAAGCCGAGCAAAATGATGCCCGCGCGCAGGAACTTGTTCGCGATGAACGGCGTCGATGTCCGTGCCGCATCGCGCAGGCTGCGCGCGCCCTGCAGCACCATGCCGAGGAGCAGCGCAAGCACGAGCGCGCCGATGAGCGAGAGCCCCGGCAGCTGCGCGAGCTGCTGGCCCGCGAGCGAGCATGCGAGCGTCACAAGCAGACCGACGGCCGCGAGGCTGCGGCCGGAAATCATACGAAACATCTTCATGGATGTGTACCTCCTTTTCACGCTCTCAGTATACGGGAGGAACATCCATCTGTAAAATACGTGGTTTCGATAGAATCCATAGGTATCTGCCTATGCAATAAGACAAAAGAAAGCCTCCCTCTAGAGGGAGGGGGACCGCGAAGCGGTGGTGGGAGTAGTAGGATGCTATAGCCTGACAAGGATGCAAGCATTGCTGAAGCCTTTAGCAACGTTCCGCATATTTGTTTGTCTCCAGCATCCAACTACTCCCCCAGTCAGCTTCGCTGACAGCCCCCTCTTGAGGGGGCCTGGCTCTTCGTCACGACTGCATCAAGGCATTGAGCCCCAGCGC
>CACZFT010000182.1 GCA_902780535.1 uncultured Selenomonas sp.
GCCCGCACTCGTCCCAGCGGGGAGATAGAAATTGTACGTGTCAAAGTTCGCGATATTGCCAGCCGTGGCCGCGCCTGTGACGTTCAGCGTGTTGCCGCTCGTGCTGCCCGTCGTGCCGGACGTACCGGTGACATAGCCGCCATAGACCGTCCCGTTGATGGTGCCGCCAGCGAGGTTGACAATGTTGTTCGTGGCTGCCTGTTCGCTGTAGCCGCCATAGACATCGCCCGTGATCGTGCCGCCGTTGATGGTGACGGTATTGCCATCCGCCTTCCCGTCCGCCGTCATGCCGCCGGCGACGAAGCCGTTTATGGTCGCGCCCGCGCCAATCGTGACGGTATTCTTCGTGACATCGCCTGCATAGCTGTTCGCGCCGACAGCACGGCCGGTCACCGTGCCATTGACAGTCAATGTGTTACCCGTCAGCTCCGTTTTATCCGTCTCGCTCCCCGCTAAAGCGGCGATGGCGCTTTTCGTGGCGTTTTCGTCTGCGCCGACCGTGACCTCATTCCCCGTGCTTTTCGTTGCATCTTCCACGATGACGATGTATTTGTAGGAATCATCCGCAGGCGCAAGGGATTCCGCGTTTGTAATCGTGAGGACGAGGTTGTTGTCAACAGCTGCCACCGTACCCGTGACGTTTTGGAAGACGATGGGCAATGTGACGTCCTTCGTGCCGTCAGCGGTCAGCGTGCCGCCCGCATTCAGGATCAGATAGACTTTGTCCTTCGCCTTGAGATTCTTCAGCGCGTTGCTGGCCGTTATTTTTACGTCATCTTGGTAGATTTTCGTCGTCCCCGTGTTCGTGAGGAAGACATTGCCGTCCTGCGCCGTAGGAGCGAGCGTGAACGCATACTTCACGCCATCGACATTCAAAACGAGGTCGTTGCCGCTTGCCTCCACTTTGCCATGCGTCGTGACCGTGGCGATTCCGGCGTCCGTGCTGTTTTCGTAGGTGTGGTTCAGCTCTTTTGCGCCGCCGTCATCGTTATACGCGAGCGTGCCCGTCGTCGTGCCGTTCGTCAGCAGATAGACGGTATCGCCCTTGTTGAGGGAAAGCATTTGATTGGCAAGTTTCCTCTCGTCGAGCGTCACGTCGGCGGCGTCAATCTTCGTTTCCCCCGTATTCGTGGACGTGAGGAATGTATAGCCGTCCGCCGTCGTCGGGGCGAGGATGAAATTGTACTTCACGCCGCCGATCTTCAGGACGAGGTCGTTGCCGTCCGCCGCCACTTCGCCCGTCGTCGTGACGGTGGCATCTTTCGCGGTATTGGTATAGGTATGGTTCAGCTTCTGCTCGTCGCCATTCGTGCCGGTATACGAGAGCGTGCCGGCCGTGTCGTTCTTCAGCAGGCAGACCGTGTCCCCTTTGTTGAGGAAAAGGCGGCTTCCAAGGCCGCTCTGGTCGATGGTCACGTCCGAAGCGTCGATCGTCGTTTTCCCTGCGTTCTTCGACGTGAGGAACGCATCTCCGTTCTCCACCATGTTCGTGGAGTTGAGGACGAAATGGTACTTCACGCCGTCAATGTCCAAAACGAGGTTTTTGCCGTCCGCTTTCACTGTGCCTGTCGTCTGGATGGTGGCGGTTTTGTCGCCGTTCTCGTAGGTGACATCCACCGCTTTTGCGTCGCACGCGGGCGTGCCGGCGGTGCCGTCCACCAGGGCGAGCTTGTCGCCTTTGCTGAGGACTCCTCCGCTCGTCGTCACCACCACCACGTCATCGGCGCTGATCTTTTTCTTTGCCAGGTACTTGGAGGCGAGGAACTTGTAGCCGTTTGTCACATCGGGGGAAAGGTCGAACGTGTACGTCGTCGTGTCGCCGACGGTCATTTTGCCGTCCGACGCCAGCGTGCCCGGGGTACGGACCGTGGCATTTCCCGCTTTGTTCGTGTAGACGAGGTTCGTTTCGCCGATGTTTGTGAGGGCGCCGCTGGTTTTTTTCAGCAGATAGAGCGTGTCGCCCGTGTTGAAGGAAAGGGTTGGTTCGCCCGTGACCGTCACCGATGCTTTCCCGAGGTCTGTATCGCCGCCATCGTTGATAATGAGGAAGGGGGCTTCGTTCTGCACGTCGGCGGGGAGGACGAAATTGTAAATATCAAAGTTTTTCACGTTCGCGACCGTGATGTTTTTCTCCCCGTCGACCGTCAGCGTGTTGCCGCTGTGGGTGGTTGGGAGGCTGAAGTCTCCAGATCTGTCTCGGATAGAGCCGTAGAGCGTGGCGTTCTGCAGATTGGCTGCGGCCGCGCCTTTGGCGAGGATGACCTCGTTGTCCGTCGCGGTGATGGGGCTCGCACCGCCGACCACCTTGTCCTTGATCGTGCCGCCGGAAATCGTGACGGTGTTGTTTGTCGCGTCGCTATTCACGGAATAGCCGCCGAAGATGCCAATGGATGGGGAACTGCCATTGACCGTACCGGCCGATATGTTCACCTGATTGTTCTTCGCGGCGCCACCTGTGGAGCGGCCGCCGTAGACGCCCAGCATAGAATATTGGACGGTGCCGCCGGAGATCGTGACGGTGTTGCCCGTCACGTCGCCATTCGTGGAATCGCCGCCTAAGACACCATATTGGACCGTGCCGCCTGCGAGCGTGACGGTGTTGTTTGTCACAGCGCCATTTATGGTAAAGCCGCCCTGAGCGATCTCGACGGTGCCGCCGGTGATCGCGACGGTGTTGTCCGTCGCGTCGCCATTTACGGACCAGCCGCCGTAGGCATAATTGACCTTGCCGGCCGACATATCCACCCGGTTATCTTTCACCGCGCCGCTCTTGGACCAGCTGCCGTAAACCTCCCCAAAGAAGGTCGTGCCGCCTTGGATGAATACATGGTTCTTAGAGAGGACATCTGCCCCCCCCCGAATAAGCAGGTGTAATCCAGGCCATATAATTCCCGTCGCTGGCATCCACCGTGCCAAGAAGGGTGAGCGTGTTGCCGGAGGTACTGTTCGTGATGTTGTTCGTGTCGGACTCTTTTTCCGTCGCACTGTATGTGAGACATGCCCTGTGATTGGTTTCCCTCGTCTCATTCGTCACCTTGACCGTCTCGTTCTTTTCAATCGTTCGATCTCTCGCCATCGCCGGCGTCGCCGCCGCGCCCGACAGCAGCGCCGTGAGCACGGCGAGCGTCAGCGCCCGCTCCGCCCTGCTGTGCGGTTTGGAGATATGCGTTGTACGGTATGTCGTATTCCTGCCTCCCCCGCTGGGGGAGGTCGCCCTAGTTCCTTCTTTTTCAGCGCTACCATACCACAAAATCCCGCGCAGATGGGGGAATGTGGCACGAAACGCACTTTCGTGGCACGAAATGCAGAAAACAAGAAAACGGACGAACTTCCGTACCAGAAGTTCGTCCGTTTTCGTCGTATTTTGTTTTCTCACAACAGAGCCAGCACCTTCGGCCGGAGGTCGGCTGGAATCTTCAAAAGCTCCATCGCTTTTTCCTTCGTGCAGTGGAGCGTTTCCATCAGAGAACGGGCCGAGGCAGCTCGGCCTTCCGCTTCACCCTCGACTTTGCCTTCAGCACGCCCACGTTTCAAGCCTTCCTCGACGCCTTCCTCACGGCCTTCCTCACGACCCTCCTCACGACTCTCCTCACGGATGACCCTCTTCTCTTCTTCTGCGTCCCATTTCAATGCAAACATTTTAAGAACCTCCTCCCGATGTGCTTCCAAAAATTCCTTCATGATGCCATGTGCAATACAGTACGCAATCGTCTCGCGAATCGCCTCGTCAAGCGTCATGCCGCCCTTCTTATCCTCGCCGATACGATGGACGAAGAAGCTATATTCCCTGAGCGGCCGACAACGTTCCAAGATGCTTCGATGTTCCTTGTACGTGATGTTGAACACATGACAGACGAGCTCGAGGTCTGCGCCTGTTTCTTTGAACGCCGCCGAGAGTTTCAGCGTATCTTCGTCTTTCTCCATATCGTCGCCAATGTAGAGCACGTAAAAATGCGGCGCGGGAATCTCCACGAGCTTTGTCCCATACAGCGCCTTGCTGTCCACAAAGTTCGCGAGCATAACAAGAGCACTATAGATGAGCAGACGGTAGGGCATGTTCGGATTGATGCTGCTCTGATGTTCGACGAGGACGATGGACTGATCTCTCCACAGGAACGAAAGGTCGTTCTTTTGCTGGTCGAGGAACACATCATCAATTGTCGTAATGGTGATGTCCTCCTCACAAACATCATCCTCTGGACGAATCGCCTGATAGAGCTCGGCAATCTCCCGCTTGTGATTGAAGAATGCCCGGAAGACGGTATCCTTGTATTGGCGGTTCGCCATGCAGTTCATCCCTTTCTTTGCTCTTATTTTAGCGAAAATTGTCGCTTCCTGCAACTATCAAAAAGAGCTGGTGCCGTAGCGTAAACCGCTTCTGCACCAGCTCCATGTTCTTATGCTTTGAGCATCTCGACGATGCCATTCAGTCAGCCAGTTTCTCTTTCATGACCTCTTCCGCTTTTTCGAGCTGCACATCGCTCCCCGCTCCTTTCTGCAGTTCGACGACGACGTCGGGGTCGATGCCGGTGCCGTCGATGCTGCGGCCGCTCGGGGTGTAGTATTTCGCAATCGTGAGCTTGACGGCGTCGTCGTGGTACATCGGGACGACGACCTGCACGGAGCCCTTGCCGTAGCTCGTCGTGCCGACAAGCGTCGCGGCGCCCGTGTCCTGCAGCGCGCCCGCGAGGATTTCGGCCGCGCTCGCGCTGTTGCCGTCGATCAGCACGACGATCGGGTACTTGCTCGCTTCGAGGTCGGAGTCGTATTCCTGCGTCTTGCCGTTCTTATCCACGACGGAGACGATCGGGCCTTTCGGCACGACGAGGTTCGCGACTTCGGCACACGATTTGATGAGGCCGCCGGGGTTTTCGCGCAGGTCGAGAATCAGGCCCTTCATGCCCTGCCCTTCGAGCGCCGTCAGCTGCTCCTGGAACTCCTTGCCCGTGTTCTCGGCGAAATTGCCGATGCGGATGTAGCCGAGGCCCGTGCTTTCATCGAGCATCTTGCCCGCGACGGTTTTCATCTGGATCGTCGCGCGCTCGATGGTGTAGTCCGCATCCTCTTCGCCTTCGCGATGAATCGTCAGCGTGACGTTCGTGCCGACCTCGCCGCGGATGTGCAGCGCGATTTCCTCAGGCTGGTACTCACTCGTCGGCGTGCCGTCGATGGCCGTGATTTCATCGCCCGCCTGCAGGCCCGCCTTTTCGCCCGGCGTGCCGTCCATGACGGAGATGACGGAGACTTTGCCATCTTTGAAGCCCATGTAGATGCCGATGCCGCCGAACGTGCCCTCGGTCTGGTCCATGAGCTGGCCGTACATCTTCGGATCCATGTAGAGCGAATGCGGGTCGCCGAGCGACTGCACCATGCCGCTGATGGCGCCGTCCATGAGCGCCGTGTCATCGACGTCGCCGACATAGCGCGATTCGATGAAGCGCCGCACGCCGACGAAGCGCACGAGGTTCTGGATGCTGTCGCCCGTGAAGCCGAGCGCATAGCTGATGCCCGCAATCGTGATGGCACTGCCGGCAATCGCGCAGCCGAGGCCCGCGAGGATGCCGAGCAGGATTTTCTTTTT
>CACZFT010000183.1 GCA_902780535.1 uncultured Selenomonas sp.
AGCATCTAAGCGTGAAGCCCGTCCCGAGATGAAGTATCTCATAGCGCAAGCTAGTAAGACTCCTTGAAGAAGACAAGGTTGATAGGGTAGGTGTGGAAGTTCCGTAAGGGATGAAGCTGACTACTACTAATAAGTCGAGGGCTTAACTAGAGAGCCAAAGATGAAGGAGCGAAAGCGACGCACAGATTTGTGCGAATCAGTTAGTTAAAATCCGCAGGATTTTAACATCCTTCAGTAGACGAACCTAGAATGTTCGATTGTTTCGTTCTTCTGTATAGTTTTGAGAGAACAGAAAAGTTCTTTCATAGATATCCGGTGATGATGCCTGGATGGTTCCACCTGTTCCCATTCCGAACACAGTAGTTAAGCATCCAGAGGCCGAAAGTACTTGCCTTGAAAACAGAATAGCCGCCGAGAGGCGGCATTTCATGGCGGCTTTGGTGAAGTGGTTAACACACTGGATTGTGGCTCCAGCATGCGTGGGTTCGACCCCCACAAGTCGCCCCATTTTTATAGGGGTATAGCTCAATTGGTAGAGCAACGGTCTCCAAAACCGTAGGTTGTGAGTTCAAGTCTTACTGCCCCTGCCATCTGACACACAACTCTGGGATTCAAGTAGATTCCAGAGTTTTTTCGTATCTGAAAAAGACCTGCAGACTTCTTTGCAGGTCTTTTTTGCATGCGCGGATTTCAGATGCGCGGCTTGATGTGCTGGAACAGCTGGCGGTCGCTCTTGCGGACGCAGAGGTAGAACGTTTTCTTTGCTTCCTTGTCCATGAGCGGGACGGTCACGCGGTTCAGCTGGGGGTTCTGGTGGTTCTGCGAGATATTCGTGACGAAGTTCGGCAGGACGGAGGCCGTGACGAGGTCGCTGAAAGCCTGGCGGTCGGTCTGGAGGATGAAGTGCGTCTCGGTCATGGATTCGTGAATCTTCTTCCAGATGCCGAGGTTCGAGTAGAGCAGCATCGTGAGGCCCGCGAGATCTTTGGCCCATAGCTGCTTGTGCCCCGCGAGCTGGTGGCCGGCAGGGAACGAGACGAAGAGCTGTTCGCGCACGTAGCGCTTGCAGAGGATGTCCGTGTCGCCGATGGGATGGCTGATGAGGATCATGCGGTACGTTCCGTCGCGCAGGCCGCTTTCGAGCTGGTCTTCGTCGTCGAGGATTTCTGACGAGAGCGTCATGCCGGGGGCGTCCATCGAGACTTCGGGCATGAGCTGCCAGAGCGGTGCCGGGGCGCTCGATGCGAGCACGAGGCGCGTGAGGCTGCGGATTTTTTCGTGGACGGACTCGTCAAAGCTGCTCGCGGCCTCGATGATGCGGCGCGCGCCCTGCACGGCGCAGATGCCCGTGTCATTGAGCGTCATGCGGTTCTTCGTGCGAGAGAACAGCGGCGCATCGAAGTGTTCTTCGAGCTTCTGCATGGAGCGCGAGAGCGCAGGCTGGGAGATGTGGAGCTTCTCGGCGGCAGCGGACAGCGTGCCTTCCTCGGCGACGGCGATGAGCTGCTGGAGCTGGTTGAGAACGAGAAGGCGGTCGGCCGCGGTATGAAGGCTTCAGGCAAGGCGCGTAGCGAGATCTTCCTTTCGACGAAGCTCTGGCCAAGCGTCTATGGACGTGCGGACGAGGCCATTGATGAGACGCTCCGCAGGCTCCAGACGGACTACATCGACCTGCTGTTCCTCCACCAGCCCATCGGCGAGGATGGAGCGCGCGGTGCGCGAGAGAAAGATCCGGGCCATCGGGCTTTCGAATTTCTCGGAGCCGGCCATCCAGGACATCGCGGCGCATGCCTGCGTGAAGCCAGCCGTCATCCAGACGGAGGCGCATCCGTATTTCCCGCAGGAGAAGCTCAAGGAGGCTGCCGGCGAGTTCGATGCCATCCTGATGGCATGGTATCCGCTCGGGCATGGCGACAAGAGCCTGCTCGCGGAGCCGGTGTTCGAGCGTCTCGCCAAGACGTATGGGAAGTCGGTCGCGCAGATTATCCTGCGTTGGCACACGCAGCTCGGCCACGTCGTGATTCCTGGCTCGCGCAATCCTGAGCACATCCGCGCGAACATCGACCTGTTTGATTTCGAGCTGACGCAGGACGACATGAACGACATCGCGACGGTGGACAGAGAGAAACGGTATTACACGGCGACGAAGGAAGCGCTCGAAGGGTATCTGTCCTTCGCACCGGACTTTGACGCACAGGAATGAAGACATCATCGGAGAAAGGAGTTCGTCATGAAGAACTGGAAAATCGTGAAGCGCATGGTCGGGACGATGCTGCTCGTGGCACTCGGCCTGCTGGCGGCAGCCTGCGGCGGGACGGGGAGCCCGGCATCGTCGTCATCCTCGGCTTCGGGTGCAGCGGCTTCTTCGGCGGCAGCATCGAGTGCATCGAGCACGTCGAGTGCGGGCGGCCACAAGATCCTCGTCGCGTATTTCTCGGCCTCGGGCAATACGAAGGCCGTGGCCGAAGTCGCAGCGAAGACGCTCGGCGCCGACCTCTACGAGCTCAACCCGGCACAGCCGTATACGGAGGCCGATATGAACTACCGCGACAAATCGAGCCGCGTTTTCAAAGAGCATGAGGATGCGAACCGCCACACGGCGCTCGCGAATCCGACGCCGGAGAAATTCGCAGACTATGATGTCGTGCTGATCGGTGCGCCGATGTGGTGGCACGAGGCAGCATGGCCAATCAATGATTTCCTGACGAAGAATGATTTCACGGGCAAGATAGTCGTCCCGTTCGTGACGTCGTCCTCCGACCCGCTTGGCGACAGTGGCAAGAAGAAGGAAGCACTCGCCGGCACAGGCAAGTGGCAGCAGGGCATGCGGTTCTCAGGCGGTGCAGCGAAGAGTGACGTCGAGACCTGGGCCAAGGGATTGAAGTTCTGAGATTGCAAGACATTGGAATATGTTGGAGGAAACTACCATGAATCCGTTTGATTATACGTTCCCCGTCCGCGTTCGTTTCGGAGCTGGCACGCTGGCAAAATCGCTCGCGGCGGATCTCGAAAACTATGGCAAGAATGTGCTGCTCGCCTATGGTGGCGGCTCGATCAAGCGCACGGGGCTCTATGACGCGCTCCAGAAACAGCTCGCGGCGGCGGGCAAGGAAGTCTTCGACTTCCGACGAAGTTCCATGTATTTCCAGGGCTTCGTCACGGCTTCGGCATCGGCACGGGCACGGTCGCCGCAGGCTGGGGGAAGGAGGCTGTTTCGTTCTGGGAGCAGCAGATGGCAGAATGAAGCAAGACAGAAAGGGCGGGTGAGAATGGCAGAGAGACAGATTGGCGTGGACATGCTGCATGGCACGCTCTGGGACAAGATTCTGCGCTATGCGCTGCCGCTGGCAGCGACGGGCATCTGCCAGCAGCTGTTCAATGCGACGGTCATCGCTGGTGCGGCGGCCGCATACAATCTCGAGGTCTTCGCCTACTACGTCATGAATGCCTTCAACCAGACGGCGACGACGTTCGTCGGACAGAATTATGGCGCGGGACAGGCGGATCGCTGCAAGCGCACGTTTGCGCTCTGCCTCATGGAGGGCTACCCGCTGAGCCTCGGCTTCACCGGCGTCGCCATCGGCATCGCGGTCTTCTGGGTGCATCCGGCAAAGAGTTTCGTGCGTTCTCATGAAAGAAAGCATTTTTAAGTCAGGAAAAGTGTAGATTTCAGCATTTTTTCGAACTTAAAAATGCTTTTTCTGTTATAATAGAGGCAGAGGTGAGGAATCATGTATCGCACGATGGAAAAGAAATTGATGAATTGGCGGCAGCAGACGTCGGAAGATGGACGGAAGCCGCTGCTCCTGCATGGCGCGCGCCAGGTTGGGAAGACACATCTTTTGAAAGAACTGGGCCGACAGGCATTCGAGCACGCTGTGTATCTCAATTTCGAAACGAATCCGGCGATGGTGTCTCTGTTCCAGGACGACATTACGCCGGGGCATCTGGTGCATGCCATCGAGCTCATGACGAAGACGCCGGTGATTCCTGGCAAGACGCTCTTGATTTTCGACGAAATCCAGGCGTCGGAACGCGCTCTGACATCCTTGAAATATTTTTGTGAGATGATGCCGGAGCTGCATGTTGCGGCAGCGGGAAGTCTGCTCGGCATCACGATTCATCGCGAGCATTATTCGTTCCCGGTTGGCAAGGTACAGTCGATGTACCTCTATCCGATGGATTTCGAGGAATTTTTGCTTGCGTGCGGAGAAGAAGGGCTTGCGGGAGAAATCCGGGCACATGCCGAAACGCTGGAAGCCTTTCCAGAGGCACTTCATCAGAGAGCCCTTGCGCTCTATCATGATTATCTGGTCGTCGGCGGGATGCCCGAGGTTGTGCAATCTTATACGAAGACGCATTTCCGCGACATCGCAGGGGTACAGCAGGAAATCCTCGACAACTATGCATCTGATATGGCAAAGTACGCCGTGCCTGCGGATACCGTCAAGATTGCGGCATGCTATCGGTCGCTGCCTGCGCAGCTGGCGAAGGAGAATCACAAGTTTCAATATCGTGTCGTGCAGCATGGCGGTCGTGCGGCGACGTTTGCTGCTGCCATTGACTGGCTCATCACGGCGGGCGTTGTCCTGCCTTGCACAAAGGTGAAAGCTGGCGAACTGCCGCTTCGTGCCTTTGAGGATGTATCGTCCTTCAAACTGTATTCATCTGATGTGGGATTGCTCGTCCAGCAGGCGGGCATTCCGAAGGAGCTGATCCTCAAGGACTTGCCGAATCTCTATCTCGGAGCGGTGACTTCTGCTGCAGCGTGGCATGGACATTGTCCCCATCGAAGTGAAGAAGGGGATGAAGGTGCGTTCGCGCAGCCTCGACGTCTATCGGAAACGATATGATGTGGCAAAGGCCATCCGCTTTTCGGAACGGAACTTTGGCAGGGACGGAACTCTGATTTCCCTGCCGCTCTATGCAGCCTTCGCCTTGGAATCCTGTTGCAGAGAAAAATAAAAAAGTTGTTGACAGGACACGCGAACTCTGCTAATATATTACCTGTCGCCGGACGGAACGGCTCAGGTCGTTCTTCTTGAGAAAGTTCGCTGGAGTGGTACTCAAGAGGCTGAAGAGGACGGTTTGCTAAATCGTTAGGCTGGGTAACCGGTGCGGAGGTTCGAATCTTGACACAACAGAGTCGTTGCAGTTTGCAGCGGCTCTTTTTCGTGCCATTTTTCCGTGTCAGACAAATTGACACATGTCCCTTTTTCTGCTATCATTCGTAACGTACTTTTCATTCTCAAACGTTTTCCATAAAGTGGAAGAAGGAGGTTTCATCTTCATGCAGGAAAACACGCAGGCAAGCGCCATCGAGCGTTACTTCAAGATCCGCGAGAAGGGATCGTCCGTCCGGACGGAAATTCTTGCTGGCATCACGACGTTCATCGCGCTGGCCTACATCATCTTTGTCAATCCGAACATCCTCTCGGAAGCCGGCATCCCGAAAGAGGCGGCCATCGCCTCG
>CACZFT010000184.1 GCA_902780535.1 uncultured Selenomonas sp.
CCATCAGTGGCGTCTCGGGCAACATGGACCAGCAGGTCCAGAATGTCGAGGCGGCCATGAAGGAAGTCGACAATGTCTACACGAACATCGCGACGGTCACGGACAAGACGAATGCCATCGGAGCAACGTCGGAAAAGACGGTCGCGGCGGCGCAGGAGGGCTCGCGCCTCATGGAGTCGGCGCTCCAGCGCATGGAGGACATCGAAAAATCCGTCGCGGCGTCCGCCGTCGTGCTGAAGAAGCTCGGTGACAGCTCGAAAGAGATCGGCGACATCGTCGAGACGATCAGCGCCATCGCGGAGCAGACGAACCTCCTCGCGCTCAACGCTGCCATCGAGGCAGCGCGTGCGGGTGAGCATGGCCGTGGCTTCTCCGTCGTCGCCGACGAAGTCCGCAAGCTCGCGGAAGAATCGCGCCAATCGGCGGAAGAGATTCGCACGCGCATTGCCACGATCCAGACGGACACGACGAACGTCGTCGAGTCCATGCAGGGCGGCGCCGAGCAGTTCCGCGAAGGCACGGAGGCCGTCCGCAGCGTCAGCACGCAGTTCCAGAGCATCCTCGATCAAGTGCACG
The DNA here is from genome assembly GCA_902780535.1 of uncultured Selenomonas sp. GTDB lineage: Bacteria > Bacillota > Negativicutes > Selenomonadales > Selenomonadaceae > Selenomonas_C. The sequence continues at coordinate 577 of CACZFT010000184.1, forward strand.
ACATGAGCAGCCAGATGAACGAGATCGCAAGCTCCGTCAAGACGCTCGAAGCGGGCGCCGGCAAGATCGTCGAAGCCGTCGACGGCATCCAGAAGATCAGCGCGACGACATCGGAGAGCACGCAGTCCATCTCCGCCGCGACGGAAGAGCAGAGCGCGTCGAACGCAGAAAGCGACGACGCAGTTCAAGCTCTGATTTCTTAAAATATTCTTGAGGAAAATCGGAAGGTATGCTACAATAATAGGGAACAAGCAAGACCTTTTTCGTTGTGTCCTGAATCAAAAGGAGGGTTCCCTATGGTAAAGAAATTGCTGGCCGCCTGCTGCATGGCGTTTGCGCTCTTCGCAGCAGCGGCGCCATCGCCGACCGCGGAGGCGCGCGACTACTATGTCGGCACCTACAGTGACGGCACGGCGGCGTACATCGTCACCGAATCCGTCAACATCTCCAGCTACAGTCCGTACACGTTCACCTGCACCGTGCATTACGCAGGGAACTACATCTACTATTCGTTCTACTCCGTCAACGGCAATCCGTACTACCGCAATTCGGAAGGCTACCATGCCTACGTCTTCGGCAGCGGCTCGCCTGTCGCCGAGGGCATCTATCGGTTCGTCGTGCACAATTATTGAAAGAAGAGGGCGGCTGCCATCAAAAAGGTGCAGCCGCCCTCTTGGTCTGTCAGGAGGTCTTTATGAAATCGTTCAAAAACAACTGCATGGCATTCCTGCTGCTCGCCCTTCTCATTCTCCCGCTTTCCGCCTGCGCTTCCGGCGTTTCGGAGACAGGGGAGAGCGGCGTGGCGGCGACGACTGCCTCCTCCACTTCGACAGCCGCGCTTTCGCAGGGCATCGAGGCGCTTTCAAATGCTGACAGCACGCATTATGCGGTCTTTGTCGCCTATCCGCTCGACGGGCGCGAGTATGTCTACCAGTCATCGCCGATGCGGTCGGCGAGCATGATCAAGGTATTTTTGCTCGCCACGGCGATGGAGCGCGTGCAGCAGGGGACGCTGTCGCTCGACCAGACGCTGACGCTCCACAGTTCGGACAAGGTCGGCGGCGCGGGCGTCATCGCGGGGTATGCCTCGGGCACGGAGCTGCCGCTCGATACCGTCTTGCGCTTCATGATTACGGAGAGCGACAACACGGCGACGAACATGGTCATCGACCTTCTCGGCATGGACGCCATCAACGAATACATCCAGCGGAACGGCTACCATGACACGATTCTCCAGCGCAAGATGATGGATTTTGACGCCGTCGCGGCGGGCCGTGAAAACTATACGTCGGCGGCCGACCTCGGCCATTTCTTCGTGAAGCTCTACAACCGCAGCTGCGTCACGCCGGAGCTCGACGATGTCATGCTCGGCTACCTCGCGGGGCAGACGGACACGGAGTGCTTCCCGGCCGCGCTGCCGGGCGTCATGATCGCGCACAAGACCGGCGAGCTCGGCGGCCTCTATGATGACGGCGGCATCATCTATCAGGAGGGCAAGCCGTTCATCATGGTCGGCATGACGGAGAACTATTCGAGCCGCAGCACGGCCATCGAGACACTGCGCCAGATGGCGCGCGTTGCGGCAGAAAATTGAGGGGGCACGGTATGAAAACGAAGAGCAATGGATGGGCAGGGGCGCTCTGCGCGGCATTCTGCCTGCTCATCGGGGTGCTGGCGGCACAGCCCGTCTCGGCCGAGCCGCTGGAAGCGTTCGTTGTGGACAAACCGATTGAATGGTCGGCGGAGCGCGAGTTTTTGACGCGGGAATATGCCGAGCTTCACTACGGCAAGGACACGGCGACGATTGTGCCGCAGGCCGTCGTGCTTCACTGGACGGCGGGGCCGACCTGGGAGTCGGCCTATTACACGTTTTATCCAGCCGCGCGGGCGGACGGCACGGTGAACGTGTCGTCGCAGTTCCTCGTTGACCGCGACGGGACGGTGTACCGCCTGCTGCCCGAGACGACGCTCGCTCGTCATGTCATCGGCTACAACTGGTGCGCCATCGGCGTGGAAAACGTCGGCGGCGAGGGCGGCGCAGAAGACCTCACGGATGCGCAGGTGACGGCGAACGTCCGCCTGATCCGCGCCCTGCATGAGAAATATCCGACGATCCAGTACGTCTTCGGCCATTACCAGCAGACGGCGGCCCGCGCGAGCGGCCTCTATATCGAGCAGGTCGAGGGCTACCATTCCATAAAAAGTGACCCCGGGCCGAGCTTCATGGGCGCGGTACGGGGCCAGCTTTCGGGCGAAGGTCTGACCTTCTATCCCGAGTGATTATTTTTTCGATTTTTCCTGCGCCGGCTTCACGCACGCTGCGAACACGATCTGATTCGCGAGCACGTCGAAGTCGGCGTTGTTGATCTGGGCAGCGCGTTCGAGGTCGGCCCAGGCTGCTTTGTAGTCTTTCTGCTGGAGCTCGGCGACGGCGCGGGCATTTTGCGCGGGTGCGTTCTGCGGATTCTGGGCGAGAGCGCGGTCAAAGTCCGCGATGGCATCTTTCTGCTTCTTGTTTTCGAGTTGCAGGAGGCCGCGGTTGTACCAGGCGGCCGCCGAGAAGTTCGGGTGTGCGGCGAGGAGGTCGTCATAGGCCTTCTTCGCCGCTTTTTTGTCGCCCGTGCGCGTCAGCACGACGGCGAGGTCGTAGCGGGCGGCGGCATCGGCGGCGCGGCCGGACGAGGCACTGCCATCATAGTCGAGCGGCGCGCCGTCCTGCAGCGTGTTCTGCGTCGCACCTGCGAGGCGGACGGCCGTCTCGAAATCGCCCTGCGCCTGCGCGAGGTTGCCGCGTTTTTCCGAGACGATGCCGCGATAGAGGTAGCCCATTGGCTCGTCGGGTGCCTGATGGACTTTCTTCTCGGCCGCTGCGAGCGCGGCGTCACTGGCGTCCGGTGCTTTCGCGGCGGCCCAGAGGCGCAGGATGTCCTGCCCATACGTTTTGCCCGGCACGGCCCAGATGCCGTTGAGTCCCGTCCAGCGCGTGACGCTGCCGTGGATGTCGGGGCGGTTCTCTACGATCAGCGTGTAGCGCGGATCGACGATGGCCGTATGCGGGCGCTCCTTCGAGGCGTAGGCGAGCAGGTGCTGGATGTGCGCGCGCACGCCGAGCTGCGGCGTCTGGAAAGCTGCGCCGCGCACGCCGCCGCCGGTCGTGCCGAGGCCGCAGAAATTGTTCTGGCTCGGCACGACCGCGGCCCGCTTCTTCGTAGTAATAGCGCACGATGTCGGCGACGGTGCAATTGAGTTTCGGGCTCGGGTTGCGCCGCGTGATGTAGGCGGCCATCTGCTCCTGTGTCGCCTCGGCTGCGCCAAAGATTGTGACGGTCTCGGGCGCCGCGTCCTCGGGCAGCAGCAGCTCGTCATAGGCCGGCGTCAGACGCCACTCTACGCTCTCGATGGCCTTTTTGTTGAGCTCGCCCGGCAGCTCCGCGCCAAAGTCGGGCCGCGCAATCGTAACGTTTCCTGCAATCGGGCGCTCGGCGATTTCGGCGGCGGCAGAAGCAGCATGCGCCGGCAGGGGCAGCAGGAAGCTGGTGCAGGCAGCTGCGAGCGAAAGGATGTAGCGTGTCTTCAAAATCGTTCCTCCATTGCATGTTTGCGTTTTTTTCCAACCATTTCATTATACTACAGCCGAGGACGGTTGCAAGATATGCGAGTTTTGTTGGATTTTGATGAAATGTGTATTTTTTTCGCGAAATGGCTTAAGTTTTCGCAGATTTCGTCGATATAGAGGGCAAAGGAATGAAAATGCAGCGGGCGGGATGCCTGCGGGAAAGGAGGGAATACCATGAGCACGATTGACGAGATCCGCGAGCAGAGCAAGACGGTTTGGGCCGTGAGCCCGCTGACGCAGACGAAGAACGATACGAGCACGGATGACGAGTTCGCGAACCTGCTCGAAAAGATGAAGACGGGCCATGTTTCGGGCGGCTCCGGCGGCTCGGACAGCAGCGACGACACGAAGACGCGGACGGTCACGGAAGTCCTTTCGGACGGCTCCGTCCTCGTCACGGTCTGGGAAGGCAACAAGATCGTCTCGCAGACGAAGACACATGCGGCAGACGCGCAGGAGAATCCGACCGTCCTGTCCGTGCAGTCGGAATCGGGCGCGGCAAACGCCAAAGACGCGCAGACGCAGATGCTGGCATCGAGCTATGTCGGCGGCACGGCGAGCGCGGCGGCGCTGGGGCTCAATGCCTTGATGCAGTCGTGACGAAGAGCCAGGCCCCCTCAAGAGGGGGCTGTCAGCGAAGCTGACTGGGGGAGTAGTTGGATGCTG
>CACZFT010000185.1 GCA_902780535.1 uncultured Selenomonas sp.
ACCGATTTGATTCGATGCAATCGCCAGCAAACAGACAAAATCAGAACATCAGAGAAAGAGCAGCAGCACCGCGCCGAAGAGCGTGACGATGCTGAAGCCGCGCATCACATTTGCAATCGGCACACCAACGGGGCCGAAAACTGCAGGCATGATGCGCCGCACCTCGTAAATGAGGAACGCTGCACCAAAGAGGATGAACGGTGCGATGCCCGTCCAGAAGCCATAGCAGAATGCCGCGAGCGCGACAATCATGCTCGCAATCTCGCCGCGCGCGTACTTTGTCGGCTGCGCTGGTTCCTTTTTCTTGTCGAGCAGGGCGCGGCTGTGCCGCACGCCGAACTCATCCGTCAGCTCCTCGTCATGCGAAAACCAACGATAATGAAACGCCATGATTTCCCCCACGCCTGCGATGACGTCAGGCAGCATATCATAGAGATTCTGCCCCGGACATGCCGTCGCATTGAAATCACGATGCCCCTTGATCGTGCGGCTGCCCGGCCGCAGGCCATACATCTGGCAGAGACGCGCGACGAGCCGCTCCGCCGCGTCGAGCTGCGCGTCCGTCGGCATGGCAACCTCGAAATTTCCAACGATGTTCACGCCGATGCTGTGCCAGTTTTCTCCATAGCAGTGCGCGCCAACCGTATCGCGTGGCCGCCCGCGCTCAATCGTCCCGTCCTTGCGGATGAGATAGTGATAGCCGATGCCCGCCCAGCCATTCGCGAGATGCCACTGATGCACCGTCGCCGCCGATGACATCCGTTGCATCGCGATTTTCAAGCGAGCGGAAATGCAGATACGTCTCCCGGATTGGCAGCCCCTCGCCGCCGCGCGTCTGCCAGGCTGCCTCGGCAAAGCGCGGCAGCATCGTCGGCAGCAGCAGCGCCCCGGCCAGCACGCGCCCGCTGTTCTTGATAAATTCCCTACGATTCATGAAACCAAAATCCCCAATTTGAACTCTGACTCTATATTATAGAGAATCCGTCTGAAAAAATCCAGAAGACGTGTTCTGTATTCCCAAAACTTCCCATTTTTGATTTCATGTTTTTTTGTTGCTTTTACAAGTTTTCTCCTGTATAATGAAAGAAAGCAAGATAGAGCATGACATTTGAAGGGGTGAGGCATCATGCTGGGCATCGAGCGTCGTCGCAAAATCATGGACAAACTGAATGAAGAGCGGAAAGTCTACGTTTCCGAACTTGCGAAGCTCTTCGGCGTCACGGAGGAGACCATCCGCCGCGACCTCGAAAAGCTCGAAGGCAAAGACCTCCTGCGCCGCAGCTATGGCGGCGCCGTGCTCAACGAGCACACGAACGACGACATCTCCTTCGTCAAGCGCAGCACAATCCTCAGCGAGAACAAGCAGGCCATCGCCGAGCGCGCCGCCCGCCTCGTCAGCGACGGCGACACCATCATGGTCGATGCGAGCACGACCTGCCTCGCACTCATCAGTGAGCTCCAGCGAAAGAAGAACCTCACGATCATCACGAATTCCGTGCGCCTCGTGCACGACTACCTGCAGGGGCCGTTCCACCTGATCTCGACGGGCGGCGTCGTCCGCGCGAACTCCTGCGCCCTCGTCGGCGACGTCGCGCTCGCAACGCTCCAGCGCTACAACGTCGACCTCGCCCTCGTCAGCTGCAAGAGCCTCGACCGCGAACATGGCATCATGGAGTCAAACGACGCCGAAAGCACCATCAAAGTCTGCATGGCCGCCCGCGCCAAGCGCGTCATCCTGCTCGCCGACCATACGAAATTCGGCAGCACCGCCTTCGTCCACGCCCTCGACTTCGACCAAGTCGACGCCCTCGTCACCGACGAACCCGTCAGCACGAACTGGCGGAACTTCCTCGAAAAAAAGCAGATCGAGCTCATTGACTGAGCACAGACAAAATCCCTGCGACACGATTGCCGCAGGGATTCTTTTTATCAAAATTCAAAAATTAACGATTTCCTGTTGCACGCAGACATTCTTTCCACAAAAAGCTATTCCATAGTGCAATACGGATGCAACGTCCTGCGCACGAAACTCGGCATCATAGTCTCGATCCAGAATCTGCTGGAGGGCGGCTTGTGCTTCCTCTTCGAGCATGTCTTCATCCTCTGCTGTCTTGCACTCAATCATCATGCCGCGCATTCCTTCCTGACGCGGGAATGCAGCAATATCATAGCGACCGAAGCCAGACTCGCGATTCGAGCGAATCTGATAGTCGCCTGTCAGCGTCGCCGTCATGCCAAGAACAAAACCATGGTAGAAGGATTCCTTCCCTTTCGCTGCATCAAAACTGCTCGTGAGAATTTCCAGATACTGGCTGAGGCCGTCGCGAACGGTATCGATGTCGCCATCGACAAATGCCCGCATCAAATCTTCCACATCCATGTCCATATCATCGCTGTGATACCGGTCGAGCACCTCGATGCGGAAAAGCGAACGCAACTCGCGATTCGGCAGGATCAGCTCTGCCTGCTGGCCGATTTCATCATCGAACACGCGCTTCGTCGTAAGATAGCCTGTCGTGACCAACATGGTATAGAGCGCGTTTTCATTCTTGTAAATTTCGCTGTAGATGACATCCTCGCGCACGCGTGTGACAATGGAGCCTCCTTGGAGGATGGTTTCAAATTTGTCCAGAACCCTGCTGCGGGAATGACGCAGCATCTCTCCAAGAATGGAATTCCCAGACGTATTTACCCAATAGGGACGTGGTTTGCAGTCATTATCGAAATAATTCACAACAGACCACGGATTGTAGACTTCCTGTCCGGAAAAACGATAACCATCATACCAATCCTGAAGTTCCGGCAACTTGTCTTCGCGGCCAAAATCTCGCGCAATCTGTTCAACTTCTGTTGTCGTAAAGCCGAATGCTTCCGGATACTGCAAGCGGAAAATGCTATCGACTTTCAGATTGTTCAGCGCAGAAAAGATATTTTCTTTCGTAATCCGCAGGACTCCTGTCAGAACAGCGAAATCCAATGAAGGATTCGATTTCAGCGCAGATGAGAGAAATTCACGGAAAAAGCCCATGGCATCTTCATAGTAATGATGCTCCCATGCCGATTGGATGGGGACATCATATTCATCCAGCAGCAATACCGGCTTTTTCCCATAGTGCGCTTCCAGAAGGCGCAGCAAGAACGTCATCGCATCCACGCGCTCGTCAAACGCGCCCGATCCATCCAGGATCATCTGAAAATGCTCTCGATCGTACGCATTCAGATCATCCTTCAGCAAAAAATCGTATGCACGGAACAAATCGCCAAGCCGCCGCCGCACACGTCCTTGCAGCATTTCCCACGACAGCCCGTTCCAGCCTTTCAACGTGAGGAACAAGACCGGCCGTGTTCCCTGCATCGCCATCGCTTCCGCATCGTTTACGACCTGCAATCCATCGAACAACTTTCGGTTTTCCTCCGCATGATCGATGGAAAGGAAATACCGGAACATGGAAAGCGTCAGCGTCTTGCCGAAACGACGCGGACGTGTAAAGAGCGTCACCTTGGCATGTGCCTTCAAAAACGAGCAAAGAAACGGCGTCTTGTCCACAAAATAATAGCCGCTCCGCACATCTGCGAAATCATCCCGGCCAATCGGCATCACCATCCGCATCGCACTCACCTCATCTGCTCCATCCTGAAAAACTCGTGCTATACATAGTATAGCACGAGTTTCATATTTCCTGCACGCGAGCACGATGTCACAGATGCGGTCGACATCCTCGAGTGCGAGGTCTGCGTAGAGCGGCAGCGTCAGCACATGGCGGCTGAGGTGGAGCGCCACGGGGGTCTTTTCGACGTCAAACGCTCCGTGGAAGCACTCGAATGTATTCGTCAGCGGATAGAAATACTTCCTTGCCCCGATGCCCTGCGCAGCCAGCGTATCCGCTACCTCGTTCCGCGTCGCGCCAAAGACTTCTTCCTCGAACACCACGGGGAAATACGCGTAGTTCGGCTTCACATCCTTTTGCACGGGATTCAGCTGCACGCCCGGCACGCCTGCCAGA
>CACZFT010000186.1 GCA_902780535.1 uncultured Selenomonas sp.
TGTTACAACGAGCCGTGATCCAAATGCTGCAAATCAGACGCTTGCCGAGCAGACGGCGCAAAAACTCTCCATCCCCTATATCCCGCGCGGCACGCTTTCTTTGTCCGAGCTCCGCGAGCGTCACAACGCTCCCTGCATCCTCGTCGCGAAATCCGGCACGCTGATGCTCGAAACGCCGGACGGCGAGCTGTTCTTTCATCCGAACATGAGCCATCTGCGCGTCAAGAACCTCCGCAAGGGACAGCATGACAACATGGCGCAGGCCATGGGGCTCGCGCCCGGCATGAGCGTCCTCGACTGCACGCTCGGCTTCGGCGCAGACGCCATCGTCGCGAGCTTCGTCACAGGCAAAGAGGGCCGCGTCGTCGGGCTCGAGAAGAGTCCCCTGATTGCCGCCGTGACGGCGCACGGCCTCGCGACATTCGACCGTGAGAACGAAGTCATGACAGCCGCCATGCGCCGCATCGAGGTCGTGAACACTGCGGCCATCGACTACCTGCGTGCCCAGCCGGACAACGCGTTCGATGTCGTCTATTTCGATCCGATGTTCCGCCATCCGCTCCTGCAGAGCGAGAACATGAACCCCCTGCGCTACGCCGCCGACCACGACCCCGTGAGCGAAGAAATGATGGCCGAAGCCCGCCGCGTCGCCCGCCGCCGTGTCGTGCTGAAGGAGACGAGCAAGAGTACGGAATTCGCGCGCCTCGGTTTCCCCGAAATCGCAGGCGGCCGCTACAGCCCCGTCCACTACGGCGTCTGGCGGAAAAATTGAACAAAAAAGCAGCCGTTGCATTTCGCAATGGCTGTCGTTTCGTCAAACGTCAAGTGGTTGGGATGGAGTGGATCATTCGGGGCGCGGGGCGCCTTTCTCCGGCGGCATGACCCAGAGCGCCCGCTCGTCGGCGCGGAATTGGAAGAACAGCTCCGGCGTGATGCCGAGGGCGTCGGCGATGTCGAGCAGCATAGCCATAGAGAGATTTTCGTTGTACTTGCCATTCTCGACGCGGCTCAGCGTGCTCTGGTTGATATGCGTGCTCGCCGCGAGCTCTTCCTGCGTCATGCCGTGAATCGTTCGTTCGTAAGTGATTTTCGCGCCGATCTGGCGGAAAAACATATCGCGCTTCGTCTTCTTCGTCATCGTCTGCCCCGTTTCCATCCCGCACATATCGTTCCCTTCCTATAGTATACGAGATTCCACCCCAGCGCGGCTTCCCTCGCAGGTAAGTCGCGCTCTCTTTATATTTTATGGGATTTTCACGCATTTGTAACGCATAAAGCAGACGGGATAGAGCAATTATTTGACGGAATACGAATACTTTTACAAAGTCATTGGGAACGGAGCTCGTCAAAGACATGGTAGCCGCCGACGTTCTGCAGATAGAAGGATACGACCCAGTCCTTGTTGCCGGAAATGCTTGCCGCGCCGCCCGTGAGATGGAGGTCGAGCGTGACGTTCTGCATCTCGGCGCTGTCAATGCGGCGGCCGCCGAGCGCGATGGGCACGGTCGTCGTCGCGCCCGGCGCAAGTGAGACGGGGATGGCGGCCGTCTCCGTGTGGCTGCCGCCATCAAACGAAACGGCGAGCGAGGCGTCTGTGAGCGGGGCATCGCTGTCATTCGTCAGCGTCAGTGCGACCTGCCAGCCGCTCGGAAAGAACAGCGCATAGTCGCCATTCGTCGCGCCGTTCGCTTCGCGCGGCCATGTGCGCCAGTCGTCAGAGGAAAGGACAATCGTGTCAGCAGCATCCCATGGCTGGCCGTTGAATGTCAGCGAGCTTTCGAGGCGGCCGGAAGCGTTTTCTGCTGTGCCGCTGGCCTGATTCGCATCGTTGGCGTTTGCCGCACTGCTGCTGGCATCGTCGGCACTTGGCAGGCTGTTGATGCTGTCAGTCTTTTTGATTTTCGCGTCATCCGCGTCGTTTGCGGGCGGCGCTGTTTTTTTGCCCGTGACGGCATCGCGCACCTGCCGCGCTTCGTCCGTCGCCTTCGTTGTCGCATCTTCGAGCGTCTGCTCGAGCTCCTGCGCCGGTGTCGTACCCTTTGGCGTCAAGAACAGCAGCGCGCCGCCGCCGAGCGCGAGCGTCAGGACGGCCGTTGCGGACAGCACGGCCGCGCGGCGCAGATATGTTCGTTTTCGCGATGGCTGGAGCGCGGCAGCAAGCGCGTTGGCATCGGGGTAGCGGCGGTCGGGATCCTTTTCCGTGCAGCGCGCGAGGATGCGGCCGAGGCGGCTTTTTTCGTCAAAGTCGGGGCCCAGGAGCTCGCGCACTGTCACGCCGAGCGCGTAGATGTCGCTGCGCCCGTCCGTCTGCCCGTAGCCGAACTGCTCGGGCGGCGCATAGCCTTCCGTGCCAAGCCGGTGCGTATCGTGCGCCGCGTCTGCCGTCACGACGCGCGCCGCATCGAAGTCGATGAGCCGGACGGAACCCAATGAACCAGAAGCGCCAGAGCCGCCGGGCTGGACGATGAGATGTGCGGGCTTGATGTCGCGGTGCACGATGCCGAGCGCGTGAAGTGCAGCGAGACCGGCCGCCGCCTGTGCGAGCAGCGACCGCGCCTCCGCCTCCGTCAGCCATTGCCGCGCGACGCGCCGCTCTTCGAGCGTATGGCTGCTGACATATTCCTCGACGACGATCGTTTCGTCTTCATCCTCCGCGCAGAAGAAGATTTCCGGCCAGAACGGCGTTCCAGTTCCCTGGTGCCCGCGCAGTAGCGCAAACGGCATCCCGCCCGCATGCACGATGCGCATGACCGCCGGCCGTCCCGTCGCATCCGACACGAGCCAGACCTCGCTGCGCGCTTTTGCCCCATTCAGCCGCCGCACCTTTTCATACTGGCTCGAAAGATACGCCTTCGCCGCATCCAGCATCGCGCTCGCCTTCTTTCGTCATTTCCTAGTATCATCATATCAGGGATTGTCAATAGTTTTGTGTAAATTATTTTTCAATCGGCCTTGTCGTACTTATGCATCAAGGCCGACATGCGCTCATCCATTTCGAGTTGGTTGCG
>CACZFT010000187.1 GCA_902780535.1 uncultured Selenomonas sp.
GCTCGAAAGCGTCGACGTCGGCCAGATCGAGGCGGGCTATGCGCTCGGCCTCACGAAGCGGCAAGTGCTGTTCCACGTCATCATCCCGCCCGCGTTCAAGGTGATGCTGCCGGCACTTTTCAACCAGTTCATCATCTCGGTCAAGGACACGGCGATGCTCTCGATCATCTCGGTCAACGAGATCACGCGCCAGACGCAGAACTACGTGGCGCGGACGTACAACACGATTCCGGCCTATACGATGTGCGCGGTGTTCTACCTCGTGCTGCTCTCGGCGCTCATGATCTTGCAGCACGTCGTGGAAAACCGCCTGAAGAAGTGAGGTGCGCGCTATGGACGTTATGGAACCAGCGAAAAAAGACGTCGTGATTTCCGTCGAGCACCTCGTGAAATCGTTCGGCGATCTCGAAGTCCTCAAGGACATCAATCTCGCGGTGCACGAAGGCGAAGTTGTCTGCATCATCGGGCCGTCCGGCTCGGGAAAGAGCACGCTGCTCCGGTGCATCAACCAGCTCGAGCAGCCGACGGGCGGCGCCATCAAGTACCACGGCGACGACATGCTCGCGAAGGGCGCGGACATCCGCGCGTTCCGTGAAAAAGTCGGCATGGTGTTCCAGCGGTTCAACCTTTTCCCGCTGAAGTCCGTGCTCGGCAACATCACGCTCGCGCCGGTCTTGACGGGGCACAAGAAGAAGGCCGAGGCCGAGCAGCTCGCGATGGAGCTCCTCAAGAAAGTCGGCCTCGAAAGCAAGGCGGACGCGAAGCCCGCGATGCTCTCCGGCGGCCAGCAGCAGCGTGTGGCGATTGCCCGCGCGCTCGCGATGGAGCCCGAGGCGCTGCTGTTTGACGAGCCGACGTCGGCGCTCGATCCCGAGCTTGTCGGCGAGGTGCTCGCCGTCATGAAGTCGCTCGCCGAAGGCGGCATGACGATGGTCATCGTCACGCACGAAATGGCATTTGCGCGCGACGTCTCCGACCACGTCGTCTTCATGGCGGATGGCTACATCGTCGAGGAAGGGCCGCCGAAGGAATTCTTCGCCCATCCGAAAGAGGAGCGCACGAAAGCCTTTCTCTCGCGCTTCCTCGATGGCTGATTCTTTGCTGATTCTTTTGGAAAGGAGGCGCGTCATGGCACCTGTTCCTGATTTTCCCGATGTCCCGCAGGACACGGGTCATTTCGTCATCACGATCAACCGCGATTTCGGCAGCCTCGGGCGGCCCATCGCGCGACGGCTCGCCGAGCTCCTTGGCGTCGAGTTCTACGACCGCGACATCGTCGAGGCGACGGCGAAAAAGCTCCACAAGCCTATCTCCGTCATCAGCGACGCCGAAGAGCAGAAGGCATCGGGATTCTTCCGCATGCTGTTCCCGCTCGGGCGCACGACGGCGCCGCATCAGAAGACGCTGTTCGAGACGCAGTCGGCGTTCATCCAGCAGGTCGCATCGACGCAGTCGTGCATCATCGTCGGCCGCTGCGCGGACTACGTGCTGCGCGACCATCCGAACGCGATGAACATCTTCATCTACGCGCCGTACGCCGACCGCCTCGCGAACTGCGTGGGCCCGCTCAAGATGGACAAGCGCATCGCGAAGAAGATGATTGCGGGTGTCGACAAGGCGCGGGCCGCCTACCACAAATACTGGGCGGGCTATCCCGCGAATGATCCTGAACACAACCATATCATCATCAACAGCGCCCTGCTCGAAGTCGAGGGGACGGCGCAGGCGCTCGCCGCCATCGCCCGCGTGAGGTTCCACCTCGCGGATGGCGCAGAGGGCAGCCAAGGAGGGGAGGACGATGCAGCCAAAGAAATCTGAATGGAAGCTCCAGCCGCGCATGAAGGCCCGGGCGTACGAATACGCGCTCAAGACCATCGACTCGCACACGGAGGGGGAATCGACCCGCATCGTTTACGACGGGTTCCCGGCGCTCCACGGCGCGACGATGATGGAACGGGTTCCCGGCGCTCCACGGCGCGACGATGATGGAAAAGAAGCAAGACCTCATCGACCATTACGACTTCCTGCGGCGCGCGCTCATGCTCGAGCCGCGCGGCCACCGCGACATGTTCGGTGCCGTGCTCACGGAGCCCGTGCATGAGGAAGCGGACTGCGGCGTTATCTTCCTCGACAGCGGCGGTTGCCTCAACATGTGCGGCCACGGCAGTATCGGCACGGCGTCGATGCTCGTCGAGACCGGCATCGTCGAGGCAAAGGAGCCCTTTACCGACGTCGTGCTCGACGCGCCGTCCGGCCTCATCCGCACGCGCGTCAGAGTCGAGGACGGCCATGCGGCCGAAGCAAGCATCTGGAACGTGCCCGCGTTCCTCTATCGCGCCGACGTCATGCTTCGCGTCCCCGAGATTTTCGCCGCCTGCACGATGAGCGGCACGACGCACATTCCCTGCGACATCGCATTTGGCGGCTCGTTCTTCGCGCTCGTCGATGCCGATGCGCTCGGACTGCCTCTGAAGACAGAAAATATTGACAACATCACGCGCCTCGGCATGGCGCTCCGCCACGCCGTCAACACGCAGGAGCACATCCAGCATCCGACACTCCCAATCACGACGGTTGATCTCGTCGAGTTCTACAGCCGCGACTGTGATGAAGATGCGGATCTGCGCAACTGCGTCGTTTTCGGCGACGCGCAGGTCGACCGCTCGCCCTGCGGCACGGGCACGAGCGCGAAGATGGCCGTGCTCCACGCAAAGGGCCGATTGCCGCTTGGCAAGACGTTCTGCTACGAGAGCATCACGGGCAGCATCTTCGAAGGAAAGCCCGTCCGCGACGTCCTCATCGAAGGCACGGCGGACGGCGGCAAAGGCCTCCGCGGCATCATCCCGCAGATCACCGGCAGCGCCCACATCACAGGCATGAACGAGTGGATCATCGACGAGCGCGACGCGCTCCGGTATGGCTTCCTGATTGGCAAGACCGAACCAGCGCCCGCGCATCAGCGGGTGCTCCAACCATTGCCGAACGCTGAAAGAGCGTCCTGACTTTCCAGAAAGCCCCTTTCGAAGCAAGTTCTTAGGTTCAAGCTGCAGGCCCCCCTCCCTCAATGATAATGTCATTAAGTTAAGCGATGAAGTCATTTAAACTCCAGCCTCCCTCTAGAGGGAGGGGGACCGCGAAGCGGTGGAAGGAGTAGTAAGATGCTGAAGCCGAACGAGTATACTGTCGTTGCCAAAGTCCTTTAGCAACATGACGCATACTTGTTTGTCTCCAGCCCCCAACTACTCCCCCAGTCAGCTTCGCTGACAGCCCCCTCTTGAGGGGGCCTGTCCCTTAACTTAATGACATTGCCCTCAATGAGGGAGGCTGAAGGTTGCCCAGACAAGAAGGTGAATACATGGAATCTTTCATCTATCCGCTCCACCAATCCATCGGCACCCCTTCCGTTCCCGTCGTGGAAGTCGGGACGGAGGTCCGCCGCGGCGAGAAGATTGCGGTGGCGCCGGAGGGGAAGCTCGGCTGCCCAATCTACGCATCCGTCCCGGGCAGGGTGGCGAGCGTTACAGCGGACGCCATCATGATTACGGCGGAGGACGTCCCCGTATCGATGACGGACGTGCCGTTTGAAAAGCTCGCGCCTGCCGATCTGCTCGACATGATCCGTGCGTCCGGCCTCGTCGGCCTCGGCGGGGCGGGATTCCCCGCCGCAGTGAAGTATGCGAAGCCTTTAGGCCCCTCGGGCACGGTCATCATGAATGCCGCCGAGTGCGAGCCGATTCTCTCCCACAACATCGACGCGCTCGAGCAGCATCCCGAAGCGGCGCTGCGCGGTCTCGCCATCGCGATGGATCTTGCGGGCACGCCGCATGGCGTCATCGCTATCAAGGGCATCCATACAAAAGCGATTGCGGCACTCGAACACGCGCTTTCTGGCGGCCTGCCCGGCCTGACGGGCAAGGACATCCGGCTCCACAAGCTCAAGAACATCTACCCCGTCGGCGAGGAACGCGCCATCGTGCGCGAAGTGCTCGGCACGCTGCTCGATGTGACCGACCTGCCATCAGCGGCTGGCGCCATCGTCTCGAATATCGAAACGCTCACGCGCATGCACGAGGCCGTCGACCTCGGCAAGCCGCTGATCGATAAAGGCCTGACCGTCGCGGGCAAGCTCGAAAAGCACATGGGCGAAACGCTCATCTATCATGACGTGCCGATTGGCCGCCAGGTCTCCGCGATGCTCGATATCGCGGGCGGCACGATGGCGGAGGATTCCTATGGCGAGCTCTTGATGGGCGGCCCGTTCACGGGCCACCGCACGACGCCTGAGGCGCCCATCGTCAAGACGACGGGCGGCATCATCGTCACGGAATGCTTCCCGAAAGCGCCGCCGAAAATCGGCCTGCTCGTCTGCGCGTGCAGCGCAGCTGAGGCGCGCATGAAGGAAGTCGCCGCCTCGCTTGGCAGCACCGTCGCCCGAGTCGAGTACTGCAAGCAGGCGCTCCCCGTCAAAGCCGCGCGCAAATGCAAGAATCCCGGCATCTGCCCCGGGCAGGTCGCCAAGATCCTCGCGCTCAAGAAAGCCGGTGCCGAGGCCGTGCTGATCGGCAACTGCACTGACTGCACGAACACGGTCATGACCTGTGCCCCCGCGCTCGGCCTGCCCGTGTATCATGTGACGGACCAGGCGCTCCGCTCGGTCAACCAAAAGCTTATCCGCAAGATTCATTCGTAACAAAGCAAGGAGGAATCCCCCATGTCCATGACAAAAGAGATGGCAGAAACTCACCTCAACGATCCTGCTGTTTTCTGCTGCCGCCGGCAGAAAGGATTGACCATCAGCGCCGCCGACCTCGAAGATCCCGATATTTTCGACGACATGGAGGAGGCGGGCCTGCTGAAGCTCAGCCCCGACGGCCTCACGGTCGCCGAAGTCCTCGGGGCTCTGACGCCGATCACGGCGGACGTGCTTGACCATGTCGGCCCTGCTGCACCGACTCCGGCTCCCGCCGCACCTGCGCCGGCCACCGCCAAGCCTGCGGCTGCCCCGATTTCCACGACGATGACAGGAGGCACCATGCATATCCAGATTGACGCGGCCGAAAAGCTTTCCGGCCTTTCTATCGATATCCCGCTCGGCGGCCTCGGCGCTGGCGCAGGAGCTGCAGCCGCCGCAGAGATTGCACCTGCCGCAGCCGCTCCGGCCGCAAAGCCTGCCGGGACGAAGAAAGTCATCCGCACGCTGATCAAGAAGCACATCAAGATC
>CACZFT010000188.1 GCA_902780535.1 uncultured Selenomonas sp.
CGGGGCGTGGTCATGGCTGTGCATGGCGTGATGCTCCTCGCTGTGCATGTCCGGCAGCGGCGCCTGCTGGTCGAGCGTCGCTTTCGGCAGCGCCTGCCGTGCGAGCGCGTCCGTGCTCGTGCCGGGCGTGACATAGACAGGGCCGTCCGTGCCCGCGATGGCAACGGAAAGGCCCGCATTTTCGAGGATGGCGACGGCGTTTTCAAATGATTTGAGACGCGGCTCTTTGTGCTTGTCGGCCTCGATGCGCAGTTCGTCGATGGCGTACTGGATGGACAGCGCCGGGCCATGCATGGGCCAGAGTGCGGCGAAATCGTTCTGCCGCGCCGTGCCCGCGAGGCGCAGCGCCCCGAGCATCGCCGCGCCTGCGACGAAGAGCAGCAGCACGGGGATAAAGACCATGAGAAACTGCGCCGTCAGGATGCGTTTTTTGAGCGAGATGTCGCGGATATGGAGCACGAGAAAGCCCCCTTTCGATGTCGGTTTCCTACATTCTACCATGAAACCGGCGGGAAGAAAGGGGGCTTTTGTGCGTACGGAGCAAAGTTTCTGCTTCTGAAATATTTTGTTTAGCTTTTGTTTCGAAATGGTTGCGGCGCTGTTTCAAACTGCCTGCTATCATAAGAACTGTCCCAAGGGATCCATCATGGATATGGAAAAAATGAACAACGTGCAGAATCAGGCAAAAGGCGCTTGCAAGAAGTATTGGAAGAAAGGTCTCGCGGCCGTCGTCGCGCTCGCCATCCTCGGCGGCGCGGGAGCCGTCTACGACGTCCAGCAGCACAAAGCCGAGCGCGCGGCGCGGGATGCAGCCCGCAGCCAGCTCGTCGCGAGCCAGGCGGCACGCGAAAACGTCACGCTGATCAGCGAGGACGAGGCAAAGGCGAAGGCCGCCGAAGCCGTCGGCATCGACGAGAGCTCGCTGACGTTCAAGAGCGTCGGCCTCGAAAACCTCGCGCTGCAGAAAGGCGACAAGAAGGAGAAGTTCGAACCGAAATCGCACCGCGAAGGCCGGCACAGCGAAGACTGGTACAAGAACCATGACAACCACGACAGCCATGACCGCGACGACCACGAACGCGACAATCATGATGGCTACGACCATGATGGCATGCAGCATATGGCACAGCCCAGCGGAGCGCCGCAGGGCATGATGCAGGGCCAGCCTCCGCAGGGCATGGCACCGCAGGGAGCGCCGCAGAACGGCCAGCAGGCGCCACAGGGCCAGCCGCCGATGATGCAGGGCCAGCAGAATGGCCAGCAGGGCGCACAGGCCACGCAGACGGCCGCGGACAGCCAGCAGGCACAGCCGCAGCAGCCAGCGGACGGCCAGCAGCCGCCGCATGACTTCCGCTTTCATCCGGCCTACAAGATCGCCTGCTCGCATGGCGATGTGAAGTACCGCGTCATGGTCGATGCCGTGACGGGGGGCGTCATGATGTGCGACGTCGATTGAGAAAGGCCTCCCTCCAATTTCATAGAACCGCAAGAAGCCGGGGCCCAGTTCCGGCTTCTTGTGCTGCGTGAAAATTGCAGACGCCGTGCAGGGATGATACAATGAAGGAAACTTCGACAAAAAAGGACGGCATCCCCATGGAAAAACATTTCGACATCAACGAGAACGGCTGCAGCGTCCGTTGCAAGCTCTTCGCACACAAGGACGCGCGCACATACCAGCGCGTCGTCATCTGCACGCACGGCTACGGCGGCAACAAGGATCGCGCGAATATCGCGAAATTTGCCGAGAAAGAAACGGCGAAGTACAAGACCGACGCCGTTATCGCCTTTGACTGGCCCTGCCACGGACAGGACGCGCGCAAAAAGCTCGTGCTCAGCGAGTGCATGGAATACCTGACGCTCGTCGTGGGCCATGCAAAAAATGTTCTGCAGGCGCAGGACATCTTCATCTACTCCGTGAGCTTCGGCGGCTACCTGACGCTCAAATACATCGCCGAAATCGGCAACCCATTCAAGCGGATCGCACTGCGCTGCCCCGGCATCCGCATGTACGACCTCATGAAGGCGAACGTCTCTGCCGATGACTGGACGAAAATCGAGAAAGGCAAGGACGTCATGATTGGCATGGAGCGCAAGATGAAAGTCGACAAGCAGCTCTTCGAAGACCTCGCGAAGAGCGACGTGCGGAAATACGAATACTTCGACTGGGCCGACGACATGATGATCCTCCACGGCACAGCCGACACGACCGTGCCCATCGAGGATTCCAGGGCCTTCGCCGAAAACAACGTCATCACCTTCGTCCCCGTCGAAGGCGCCGACCACATGGATTTCGCGATTCATACCATCATCGAATTCTTTGCACCAGAAGGATGAAGAATGATTGCTGTGACGGTACAGGCGTGATAAAATCACACAAAACTTCCACGTCTTAACGATGCCACGATAAACGAAAAGTATGCACAGCAACGACCGCAGCTCCTATTTGAAGCCATCGCCAAGCTCGATGAAATTTCAGGTATCGCAAGGCGAAGCGCAGAAACAGTCCTCATCAAGACAGGACTCGACATGACGCGATTCCCATCAGCACGTCATATCTCTAGCCAGGCTCGCTCTAGATAACAATGAGAGTGCTGAAAAGCGTCGGCGTAACCAGACGGTTCATGGAAACAGTACGTTGAAGTCTTCGCTGGTGCAATGTGCAAAGGTCGCGTCAAAATGCAAGTGTTACTTCCGTGCTCAATACCAAAGGTTTGGCATTCGTTGCGAAGCCAATCGTGCTACTGTCGCAGTTGCGCACAGCATGCTGATCGTCATCTACTACATGTTGAAAAATCACCTCATCCGTGCAGCGGCGATTTTCTATGCTCAAATCTCGTGACTGCCGGTTTCCTCAAGCCACCTCACCTGCCCCGACGCGATGTCGTAGAGTGCCCCGCAGACGCGATGCGATTCGCCGCCTGCGAGATCTTCGCAGATGCAGCGCATGGAACTTCGCACATTCTGGCAGGCCGCCTTTGTCGGATCCTTTTCATCGCCGATGGCCATGCGGATGGCCTGCGTGATGACACCGACGTTGCCCTCCGTCTCACCCGCGATGGCCGCCGCGACCGCGCCGCAATGCGTATGGCCGAGCACGACCGTCAGCGGTACATGCAGATGATGCGCCGCATACTCGATGCTTGCGAGCTCATGCGCGCCGACGACGCTGCCCGCCGTGCGGATGACAAAGAGCTCGCCGATGCCGCACGAAAAAATCGCTTCGGGAATCACGCGCGAATCCGAACACGTCACGATGGCAGCAAACGGGTGCTGCCCCTCCGCCGCCTGCTGCCGCATGGCCTCCGACACATCTCCCGAAAACGCGCCGCTCGCTGCATAGGCCGCAGCGCCGGTTTTCAGCTTTGCAAGGCTTTCTTCTGCTGTCATAAAGATCATCCTTTCGTTTCATCTGAAGTCATCGTCATAAATTGCTCCCACGCCTCTTTCAAATACGCCCCGAACGCCTGCACCTGCGGCGTCGTTTCTTTTCGCGTCGCATAGCCGAGGACGCGCTTGGTCTCGGGGACAAGCGGGAGGATGCGGACATTTCGGGGGAAGGGATGGAGGCTCTTGAGGCTCAGGGCTGGCATGGCGGTCGCGCCGAGGCCGGCGGCGGCCATAGAGAGGAGCGTGGGTCGTCGTCGCAATCGATGATGGTCTGACTGTCAGCCTGCGCCTCGAGGTGTTCGCCGAGGGCGTTGCGCGGAGCCATGAGGAGCGGCAGATGGGCGAGCTCGTCCTGCGTGAGCGTGCTCTTTTCTTCAGGGATGCTGCCGCGCGGGACGACGGCGAAATAGCGGTCATCGGCGAGCGGCGTGAACATGAAGTTACCAAGCCGTGTTTCATCGCCGAGCGCGATGTCGATCTTGCCCGCGAGCAGCCATTCGGAGAGGATGTCGGTGCCGATGAAAATGAGGAAACGGACGCGCGGGTGCGCGGCTTGGTAATCACGCAGGAGGCGCGGCAGGCAGGTGTTCGAGATGCTCGAGAACGCGCCGATGGCAATCGGGGGTTCCTGCCCGCGCTGGAGGGCGGCGGCGGATGTCATCCATCGTCATTCCTTCTTCCCATCAGCTTTCGTGATACCCCTATCCTACCTTCGTTCT
Source organism: uncultured Selenomonas sp. (assembly GCA_902780535.1). Taxonomy (GTDB): domain Bacteria; phylum Bacillota; class Negativicutes; order Selenomonadales; family Selenomonadaceae; genus Selenomonas_C. Next base: position 4,107 of record CACZFT010000188.1, read on the forward strand.
TCCGCTTTGTCCAGTATCGTGGTATAAAAGGAGAAAGAAACGAAGCGCTGAATGAAAACACATGGAGGGCATCCATCATGACGAACAAGACGAACACGAACATCACAAAAGAAGCTCTCGAAGCGCATATCGCCGCTTTCCTCGAAGACTACCGCGCCGCGCACGGCATCGCGCCGATCTGGCGCGCACCGCTCGCAGGCTTTGCCGACGCGCACCATCCCCTGCTCGCAAAAGTCCGCGAGCGCATTCCCGAACACGCGATGCCAGAGGATGTGCTGCTAGGTGCAAAGACCGTGCTCGTCGTCTTCGTGCCGTTCTCGAAAGAGCTCGCCGAGACGAATTCCTGCGCGGGCCTCGCCTCGGCGCAGTGGGCGAAAGCATACGAGGACACGAATGCGATGTTCGGTGCCATGAACGATGACCTCATCGCCCTGCTTGCCAGCTATGGCGTGCACGCGGCCGTTGCGCAGGCGGCTTCGACGTTCGACCGCGAGAAGCTCGTGAGCCATTGGTCGCACCGCCATTTCGCGTATCTCGCGGGGCTCGGCACGTTCGGCATCAACAACATGCTGATCACGCGCTCCGGCGGCTGCGGCCGCTATACGACGGTCGTGACCGACCTCGACATCACGCCGGGCCAGCCGCTCGAAACGGAATACTGCCTCTACAAGAAGAACGGCAAGTGCGGCGCCTGCCTGCGCCGCTGCCCGACGGCGGCGCTGACGGCGTCGGACGGTATCGGGCATTACGACCGGCACAAATGCTTTGCGATCCTGAAGAAAAATGCCGAAGCCTATCAGGACTTCGGCAGCTCGTATACGAACGAGGATGGGACAGGAAGTAACAGCGTCGGCAGCGAGGTCTGCGGGAAATGCACCGTGCACGTGCCGTGCGCGCTGATGGCGCCGGGGATGTGAGCATTACTCTGGCTCCCTCTGTTATGTAGTGACCCTTGTCAAGCAAAACTTTTCAAGGACCCATAATTTGCCGAAAGGCATTTTGAAAGAGCCCGAAGCAGTAGTTCAT
>CACZFT010000189.1 GCA_902780535.1 uncultured Selenomonas sp.
AGGCATCCAGCAGGGCGACCGCGTGCTCGCCGTCAATGGCGCGCAGATTGCGTCGTGGAAGGAATTCACGGAGACGCTCGCGGCCGATGCCGAAGCGGATCCTGACACGCCAATCACGCTGACGCTCGAACGCGGCGGCGAGACGTTCGACCGCGCCGTCACGCCGGCCTATGACAAGCAGGCAAACCGCGCGATGATCGGCGTCATGAGCTCCGTCGATCTGCGCTATCCAGGGCTCATCGAGAGCGCGCAGCTCGCCGTGCAGAAGACGGGCTCCATCATCTACATGATGCTTTACGAGCTCTACAAGATCATCCTGAAGCTTTCGGGCGCTGACCTTGCAGGGCCGATCGGTGTCGCGCAGATGGCGGGCGAGGTCGCGGAGATGGGCATCGTGCCGCTGCTGAACTTCACGGCATTTTTGAGCCTGAATCTCGGCATCATCAACTTGTTCCCGATTCCGGCGCTCGACGGCGGCCATTTCGCTGGCCTCTGCCTCGAAGCTGTCATGGGGCGGCCGGTGAGTCCGAAGATGACGTACTACGCGCAGCGCGTCGGCATCGCTCTCCTGCTGCTGCTCATGATTTTTGCGACGAAGAACGACATCGTGCGCGTGTTCTTTGGAGGCTGAACAATGACATTTGAACGAAAAAAGACGCGGCAGATTCACATCGGCCCCGTCGCGATCGGCGGCGGCGCGCCGATTTCCGTGCAGTCGATGACGAATACGAAGACGACGGACACGGAGGCGACGCTCGCGCAGATTCGCGCACTCGCGGCGGCGGGCTGCGACATCGTGCGCCTCGCTGTGCCCGACATGGACGCTGCGCGGAATCTCAGGAACATCCTGCCGAAGTCGCCGGTGCCGCTTGTCGCGGACATCCATTTCGACTATCATCTGGCGCTCGAAGCCATCCGGCAGGGCGTGAACGGCTTACGCCTCAACCCCGGCAACATCGGCGGCGAGGAGAACGTCCGCAAGGTCGTCGAGGCGGCGAAAGCGGCGGGCATCCCGATCCGCATCGGCGTGAACGCGGGCTCGCTCGACAAGAAGCTGCTCGCAAAATACGGCGGCGTGACGGCCGAGGCACTCGTCGAATCGGCATTGCAGCATGTCCGCATCCTCGAGGCGCAGGGTTTCTACGACATGAAGATTTCGCTGAAGGCGCATGATGTGCCGCTGACGCTCGCGGCCTATCGCCTGATGAGCGAGAAGGTGGATTATCCCTTGCACCTCGGCATCACCGAGGCCGGTACAGCAAAGACGGGCGTCATCAAGTCAGCCGTCGGCATCGGGGCCCTGCTTGCCGAGGGCATCGGCGATACGATCCGCATTTCGCTGACGGGCGACCCCGTCGTCGAGGTGCGCGTCGCGAATGAAATCCTGAAGTCGCTCGGCCTCAAGGAATACGGCCCGACGCTCGTCGCGTGCCCGACATGCGGCCGCACGAGCATCGACCTCCCGGCCATCGCGGCTGAGGTCGAAAAGAAGCTTGCGGGCATCACGGAGCCCATCGAGGTCGCCGTCATGGGCTGCGTCGTCAACGGCCCGGGCGAAGCGCGCGGAGCCGACGTCGGCATCGCGGGCGGCAAAGGCGAAGGCCTCGTTTTCCGCAAAGGCGAAATCATCCGCAAGGTGCCAGAAAGCGAGCTCGTGCCCGAGCTCTTCAAAGAAATCGACAAGATACTGGAGGAACGAAACAAGAAATGAGAGCATCGAACCTTTATGCACCAACCCTGAGAAACACTCCGGCCGAGGCTGAGATCGTCAGCCACCAGCTCATGTACCGCGCGGGCATGATCCGCAAGGTCGCGGGCGGCATGTACACGTTCCTGCCGCTCGGCTGGCGCGTCATCCGCAAGATGATGCCGATTCTCCAGCCGGGCGAGCTCTGGCAGGAGAGCGGCCGCTGGGCAGCCTATGGTGCGGAGATGATGCGCATGAAAGACCGTCATGGACGCGATTTCTGCCTCGGGCCGACGCATGAGGAAATGATCACCGACCTCGTGCGCGACGAGCTTCACAGCTACAAGCAGCTGCCGCTGATGCTCTACCAGATTCAGGACAAGTTCCGCGACGAGCGCCGTCCGCGTTTCGGCCTCATGCGCAGCCGCGAGTTCATCATGAAGGATCTCTACTCCTTTGACAAAGACCCCGAGGGCATGATGGTGTCGTATCAGAAGATGTACGATGCCTACAGCAAGATTTACACGCGCATGGGCCTTGAGTATCGTCCCGTCGAGGCCGACAGCGGTGCAATCGGCGGCGGCCATTCGCACGAGTTCACCGTGCTCGCCGACGCTGGCGAGTCGAACATCGCCTACTGCTCGCAGTGCGACTATGCCGCGAGCGATGAAAAAGCCGAGCTCAAGCCTGAAATGATGCCGGCAGAAGACGCTCTGCCGCTCGAAAAAGTCTCGACGCCGGGCACGAACACGATTGAGAGCCTCTGCGACTTCCTCAAGATTCCAGCGGAAAAGACCATCAAGGCTGTCGCTTACCAGACGGACACGGACGAGCTCGTGCTCGTCTTCATCCGCGGCGACCATGATGTCAACGAAGTCAAGGTGCTCAACCAGGTCGAGGGCGCTCTGGAACTGCGCATGGCGGACGAAGATGTCATTCAGGCGGCCGGCGGCTGCCCAGGCTTCATGGGCCCGATTGGCATCAAGAAAGGCACGCATGTCTTCGTCGATGCGAGCGTTATGAACGTGCAGAACGGCGTCACGGGCGCGAACGAAAAAGACGTCCACTACAAAAACGTCAACCCGCAGCGCGACTTTGACAAGGACGCCATCGTCATCAGCGACTTCCGCATGGTCAAAGAGGGCGACCCGTGCCCGCACTGCGGCGCACCGATGAAGATGACGCGCGGCATCGAGGCCGGCCAGGTCTTCGCGCTCGGCACGAAGTACAGCGCGGCCATGGGCGCGACGTTCCTCGACGAGCAGGGCAAGGAGCAGCCGCTCTACATGGGCTGCTACGGCATCGGCGTCGGCCGCACGATGGCTGCTGCCATCGAGCAGAACAACGACAAGGACGGCATCGTCTGGCCGCGCGCCATCGCACCGTTCGAAGTCGTCGTCGCCGTCGTCAATGCAAAGAAAGACGACCAGCTCGCCTATGGCGAAAGCATCTACAAAGAATGCCAGGAAGCCGGCATCGATACGCTGCTCGACGACCGCAAAGAGCGTGCAGGCGTCAAGTTCAAGGACTGCGACCTCATCGGCTATCCTCTGCGCGTCACCATCGGCCCGAAAGCTGTCGAAGGCGACACGATTGAAATCAAAGTCCGCAAGACCGGCGAAGTCCTCACCTGCCAGCGCGGCGAGTATCTCGCAAAAGTAAAAGAGCTTCTGAAGACGCTGTAAAATAGTTGCTTTTCGCAGGAAAGCACTTTCTGCACGGAGCCCTTCTTATACGGAGCCCCCTTCTAGAGGGGGGACGGGCCCGAAGGGCGGGGGGAGTCCCCTGCATGACAAAACAACATATATAAACGTAGCTCCCGCGGGTGCGAATTTCTCTATCGCACCCGCGGGAGCTACGCCTTTTTATTGTCCAGTTGTACAAGGGACTCCCCCGCCGCTCACGCGGCCCTCCCCCCTCTAGAAGGGGGCTATGGGCTAGAACTTGGAGGGAAGTATGTCTTTATTTCGGATTATACTCCGTAATCTTCAGATCCGGCCGGTCGTTGAGGTTCACGACATTGTCCTTTGCAATCTCGATGATCGGCTTTGCCTGGAAGTCGTTCGGGAATGCCGCGATCTTTCCTTTTGACCCGTCGGACAGCACGACGCGCGAACCGAGGAACGCGTCCTTGATGCGCGTGAGCACGGGGACGCAGACGGCAGGATCGAGCGTCGTGTACATCTCTTTCGTCAGGTACTCGATGGCTGAGAACGGCGTGCGCTTGACATAGCCCTCGCGCTCCGTCGTGATGTTGTCGTAGATGTCGGCGACGGCGATGATGCGCGCGTATTCGTGGATGTCCTTGCCCGTGCTGCCGAACGGGAAGCCCGAGCCGTCCATGCGCTCGTGATGCTGCATCGCCGCGAGCTTCACGCCCTCGGAGATGTCATCCTGCGTCGCGAGAATGTGCTGGCCGTCGACCGTGTGCTGGATGTAGCGCTCATAATCTTCGCCCGAGAGATTTTCGATGTTCTTGTCGAGCAGGCGCTGGTCGAACTTCGTCTTGCCGATGTCGTGCAGGAATCCTGCGAGCATGAGGTCTCTGGCTTCCTCGCCATCGAACCGCATCCACTTTGCGATGACGCCCGCGAGAATCGAGACGCGCAGGCTGTGGTTGTAGACATCGGCCGCGAGATGGTTGAGCTCGAAAAGGTAGTCGATGACGCCGCTTGACTGCGCGAGCGGCTTGATCTGCTTCGTCACGACGCCGTCGGTTTCCGAGACTGGCACCTTGCCCGTCTCGCGCACCTCGTCGATGATCTGGCGCGCCGTCGTGACGACGTTCTTGTAATCCTTGACGAACGCATTGCCGCGGTTGAAGATGGCAGCGACCGTCTGGTAGTTCTTGCTGAGCTCGTATTCATCCTTGACATAGACAACGGGGATATTCAGAAACGTCAGGCGCGTGATGTGCGCTTTCGTCAAAAGGGTGTTCTCGGAAAGGATGACGACCATGTCGTCATTGACCAGGGTGCGGGCGAGGATACAGCACGCAAAGTGAATCCCTCCTTGCAGATTCGTTCTTAATTCTACTTATTCGACCTTCATGAGCAATTCCCTTCTATGTTCTGCAAAGATGAGACGTTTGCTGCAAGGATTTTTTTATTTTCACGGAAAAAGAAAAACGAACGGCTGTGAAAACAGGAGATTTCTGGCGCGATGGGAAGCATCTGCGTGTAAATCTGTAAATATCTGATTCTTTGCTGGTTTCATATTTTACCAGACGAAAGTATAATCGACGTTATGAGATGCATATTTTACGGATAGGGGAGAGATCGATATGATGAAATGGAAGAAACTCGTGGCACTCGCTTCGGCGGCCGTCCTCTCTGCGGCGCTTTTCACGGGCTGCGGCGGCCAGCAGCAGGCGGCATCGTCGAGCTCGGGCAGCGGCTCGGGCGCAGGCGACAAGATTGTCGTCGGCCTCGACGACAATTTCCCGCCGATGGGCTTCAAGGATGAGAACAATGAGATTGTCGGCTTCGACATCGACCTTGCGAAGGAAGCGACGAAGCGCCTCGGCCGCGAAGTGGAGTTCAAGGCCATCGACTGGTCGAGCAAGGAAGCCGAGCTCAAGAGCGGCCGCGTCAACGTCCTCTGGAACGGCCTCGACATC
>CACZFT010000190.1 GCA_902780535.1 uncultured Selenomonas sp.
GCCTTTTTCGACGAAGGCGTAGATCGTCGCAGCGAGACAGAAGACGACGGCGAAGAGCGTCTGCTTCGCATTCTCGCGGCGGAACGCGAACGTGTCGTAATCGACGCCCGTGATTTCCTTGAAGCAGGCCTTGCAGATGACTTCCTCGCGGCCGTCCTCGGTCTTGTGGCGCAGCGCTTCCTTTTCGTCCATCGTCTTGCTGCAGTGTTCGCATTTGAGCATGTTGGTGAGATTCCTCCTGTGTCTATGAAAGTTTGCTTCTATTCTATCTCAAAATCCGCAGGATGACTAGCGGCTTTTTTTCCAGCCCTTCTGTCCTTTTTTCAGAAATAATCTGTCAGAAATGTTGCAGACGGCCCCGATTTCCGATAGAATGGAGGGCAGATGATTTCTATCTATTGAAAGAAGGTCTTTTCATGGTAATCGGCACGATGGACGCCGCTTCGCGGCGCCATGCGGAGTATCCGCCCATCATCGAGGAAGCGCTCGAGTACCTGCGCCAGCAGGATTTCTCGAAGCTCGCGGACGGGCGCTATTATCCGCGTGGAGAGGAGCACGGCGAGGAAATCTTTGCCGACGTGCAGCGCTATACGACGAAGCCGGCCGAGGAATGCTATCCTGAGGCGCACAAACGCTATGCGGATGTGCAGTTCATCGCGGAAGGCAGCGAGTACCTCGGCTGGTGTCCGTTCAGCCCGGACCTTGTGGAGCACGCGCCGTACAATGACGTCTATGACATCACGTTCTTTGAAAAGCTCGTGCCCGAGAGCACGCTGATCATGAAGCCGGGCAGCTTTGCCGTGCTCTATCCCGAGGACGTCCATGCGCCGCGCATGGAGACGGAGGAAGGGCCGAAGCCGGTGACGAAGGTCGTCGTCAAGATTTCCGTGGATTTGCTCTGAGATTTACGCCCATTTACATCCAGTTACGCTCATTGGAAGCAGGAGGACCCAGCACTCATGGTAAGAAGAATTTTCGTGGAAAAACGGCAGGGATTCTTTGACATCCCGGCACAGCAGCTCTGTGACGATCTGACGGAGACATTCCGCCTGACGGAGCTCAAGGCCGTGCGCATCATCAACCGCTACGACATCGAGGGCCTGAGCGACGAGGAATACGAAAAGGTGAAGTCGGTCGTCTTTTCCGAGCCGCCGGTCGATGTCGTCTATGAGGAAAAGCTGCCGCATTTCCCGAACTCGCGCATGTTCGCGATGGAATATCTGCCGGGCCAGTACGACGTGACGGCAGATTCGGCCGCGCAGTGCGTCCAGCTCGTGACGGCGAAGGAGCGCCCCGTCATCCGCACGGCGCGCGTCATCGTCATCGTCGGCGATGTCGACCGCGAGACGTTCGAGAAAATCAAATCTTACCTGATCAACAAAGTCGAGAGCCGCGAGGCGTCGCTCGAAAAGCCCGAGTCGCTCGAAATGAAGATGGAGCAGCCCGCGGACGTCAAGGTGCTCGACGACTTCAACACGCTCGATGATGCTGGCCTCCATGCGTTCATGGACAAGATGGGCTTTGCCATGAGCTTTGAAGACCTCAAGTTCTGCCAGGAGTATTTCCGCGACACGGAGCACCGTGCGCCGACGGTCACGGAGCTGCGCGTCATCGATACGTACTGGTCGGACCACTGCCGCCACACGACGTTCACGACGGCTATCGACATGGTGGACATCGAGGACGGTTATTTCTCGCCGTCCATCACGCGCGCCTATGAGCAGTATCTCAAAGACCGTGAAAACGTCTATGGGGCCTCGACGATCCGCGACGTGACGCTCATGGATCTCGCGGTCATCGGCATGAAGGAGCTGCGCAAGGAGGGCCTCTTGGAAGACCTCGACAAGTCCGAGGAAATCAACGCATGCAGCATTCAGATCAAGGCGGACATCGGCGGCAGGGAAGAAGACTGGCTCGTCATGTTCAAGAACGAGACGCACAACCATCCGACGGAAATCGAGCCGTTCGGCGGTGCGGCGACGTGCCTCGGCGGTGCCATCCGCGATCCGCTGTCGGGCCGTTCGTATGTCTATCAGGCCATGCGCGTGACGGGTGCCGCCGACCCGCGCCGCCCCATCAAGGACACGCTGCCGGGCAAGCTGCCGCAGAAGAAGATCACGCTCGGCGCGGCGGCAGGCTACAGCTCCTACGGCAACCAGATCGGCCTTGCGACGGGGCAGGTGCAGGAAGTCTACCATGAAGGCTACATGGCGAAGCGCATGGAAATCGGCGCCGTCATCGCAGCCGCGCCGAAGGAGAATGTCGTGCGCGAGCGTCCGGCGGCGGGCGACATCATCGTGCTCGTCGGCGGCCGCACGGGCCGTGACGGCTGCGGCGGTGCCACGGGCTCGTCGAAAGAGCATACGGAGGAATCGCTCGAAACGTGCGGCGCAGAGGTCCAGAAGGGCAATCCGCCGACGGAGCGCAAGATCCAGCGCCTGTTCCGCAACCCGACGGTTTCGCGCATGATCAAGCGCTGCAACGACTTTGGCGCGGGCGGTGTGTCCGTCGCGATCGGCGAGCTCGCCGACGGCCTCGTCATTGACCTCGATGCGGTCAAGAAAAAATATGAGGGCCTCGATGGCACGGAGCTCGCGATTTCCGAATCGCAGGAGCGCATGGCCGTCGTGCTCGATCCGAAAGACCTCGATGCATTTGTGCGCTTTGCGGATGCGGAAAACCTCGAAGCGACAGAGGTCGCCGTCGTGACGACGGAGCCGCGCCTCATCATGAAGTGGCGCGGCAAGCCGATCGTGCAGATGAACCGCGCGTTCCTCGATACGAACGGCGTGCGCCAGCATGTCACGGCAAAAATCGCGCAGCCGGACGCCTCGAAACGCTACCTGTTCTCCGAGACGCCGGAGGCAAAAGAAGCGGGCCGCGACATCGAAAAGGCATGGCTCGCAAATCTCACCGACCTCAACGTCTGCAGCCAGTTGGCGGCAAGACGCAGCTGACGCCGGAAGAGGGCATGGTCGCAAAACTCCCGGTGCTCGGCGCGGAGACGACAACGGCGACGGCCATGACGTTCGGCCTCAATCCGTACTTCACGGAGTGGAGCCCGTTCCATGGTGCCGTGTACTCCGTCGTCGAGGCGGCGGCGAAGATGGTCGCACTCGGCGGCCGCGCCGACAAAGTCCGCCTGACGTTCCAGGAATATTTCGAGAGCCTCGGCAAAGACCCCGAGAAGTGGGGCAATCCGTTTGCAGCGCTCCTCGGGGCACTCTGGGCGCAGCATCAGCTGAAGATCCCTGCCATCGGTGGCAAGGACTCCATGTCCGGCACGTTCGAGCACATCCATGTACCGCCGACGCTCGCGGCGTTCGCCGTCGATGTGCTGCCAGCCGGCCGTGCCGTTTCGGCGGAGTTCAAGTATCCCGGCAACAAGGTCTATGTCGTGCCGTGCAAGAAGGACAGCCAGGACCTGCCGCGCTTTGACCAGCTGAACAAGAATTTTGCTGCCATCAGCAAGCTCACGGCCGAGAAGAAGGTCTTCGCGGCGAAGAGCGTCGGCATCGGCGGCATCGCGGCGGCCATCACGAAGATGTGCCTCGGCAACAACGTCGGCTTCAAGTTCACGAAGACCGTCAGCCATGACGACCTGTTCTGCCCGGACTAAAGTCGCTGCGAATGCAAAACTCGAAGAAGTGCTGAAGGAAACGGGCTGCTACGAGCTCGGCGAGACGACGGCCGTGCCGAGCGTCGTCTGCGGCGCGTCCGTCGTGAGCCTGCAGGAGTGCACGCAGGCCTACACGAAGCCGCTTGAGAAGATCTTCCCGACGAAGGTCACGCGCAAGACGCGCGAGCAGGCGCTCTGGCGTCCGTATACGAAAGGCCCGGCCCTCAAGAACCAGACGCACCTCGCAAAGCCGCGCGTCTTCATCCCGGTCTTCCCGGGCACGAACTGCGAGTATGATTCCGCGCGGGCGTGGGAGCGCGCGGGCGCCGAGGCCGAGACGCTGATCGTCCGCAATCTCACGCCGAAAGCGGTCGAGGAGACGGTCGAGGCGATCGTGGCCGGCATCCGCAAGGCACAGATCATCATGCTGCCGGGCGGCTTCAGCGGCGGCGACGAGCCGGATGGCTCCGGCAAATTCATCGCCGCGATGTTCCGCAATCCGCGCATCGCGGAGGAAGTCATGCGCCTGCTGCATCGCCGCGACGGCCTGATGCTCGGCATCTGCAACGGCTTCCAGGCGCTCATCAAGCTCGGCCTCGTGCCGTATGGCGAGATTCGCGACCTCGCGGACAACTCGCCGACGCTGACGCACAACACGCTCGGCCGCCACGTCTCGTGCATGGTCTCGACGCGCATCGCGTCGAACCTCTCGCCG
>CACZFT010000191.1:0-1159 GCA_902780535.1 uncultured Selenomonas sp.
TCTTTCGTGTAGTTCTCGACTTCAATGACTTCGTTGACCGGCGCATAGGTGCAGGAAATCGTCATCGGCGTACCTGCGATGATGCCAGCGACACGGCTGCAATATTCGGCCGTCGTGAACTCCTTTTCCTTCGTCACGATCTTCGTGTTCGTGAAGTTGATGACGCCTTCGCTGTCGGCGTTGCAGTTCGGCAGCACGGCCTTGACCATCGTGTCTTTTGTCGTGCGCATGCCCTTAATCCACGATGCGATGTCATCCGTGTCTGTGTCGGCGATGCCGGGAATAACAAGATAGTCGAAGCGGACGTTCTCGATTTCCTTGAGGATGGTCGTGTAATCCTGCTTCGCCGTCGTGCCGTCCGTCGAGGTCGGCTTTGCGATGGTGTAGACCGTGACGTGCTTCGGGGCGAGCTGGTAGCCCGCGAGTGCGAGCTTAATCTGCTCTTTCGTAGTGTCCTCGGCATCTTCAGGGATGTCGTCGATGGTATAGCAAATGTATGGAGCCTTGGCAGATGCTTCCTCGCAGATGAGGAGCACGATGCCGCGCTCGCTGCGCTCGATGGCCGTGATGCCCGCTTCCTTAAAGGCAACGGTCACGCTAGGCATTTTGAGTGGCATATCTGATTCCTCCATTCAATGTCAGTAGTTCATATTATGTCCATGATCGTAAATGTGCTCGATGAGCCATTTCGGCGTATCTTCTGGGATATTCTCGTAGTAGACGAACGGCAGGTCGAAATAGATGATGTCCGCATCCTCGCCCGCAATTTCCGCCGAGACGGATGTGAACTTGATGTAGCGGTCGCCGACGGTCATGCCGCTGACAAACGCATCCTTGACGCCATCCTTGATGGCGTAGAGCTCTTCCGTGTCCGTCTGGCCTTTCGGCGCGAAGTAGGTGATATGCAGCGTGCAATCATGGTAGATGAGCCGCAGATTGCTTTGGCTTGCCACATCAACGAGGGACGCGAAGAAGCGCGGACTCTCGATGCCCTCTTCCTCATGGTCGAGGACAACAGGAATGTCACGGACGGTCGCAAGCACTTTCGCCGCCGCGTCCAAGATGTCATACTCCTTCACGATTCCACCTTCTTCTTGATGTCGTCTACCATCTGATTAAACCGCTTGTCGAGGTCTTTGCTGGCCTCCCATTCCTTTTC
>CACZFT010000191.1:1168-4286 GCA_902780535.1 uncultured Selenomonas sp.
TTCGCCGGGTACTTGCCAGATGGCGTCGTCTGCTCATGACCACGCTCCACAAGGTGGAAGTGCGGAGCCGTGCTGCGGAGCTCATAGGAGAGATTCGCGCCACTCGTGCCCTTGACTTCACCTTTCCAACGGTCTTTCAGATGCTTCGTCTTCTTGCCGTTGTACTCGCCCTTGCCGGCAGGAGATGCTTTCTTTGCCATGTTCTTTAGCTTGTTGCCGGTCTGACGGAGATACTTTTCTGCCGTGCCCGGATACTCATTGATGGCATCAATGAGGCTTTGGTCGAGCCCGTGCAGGTCGAAATGATAGGAGCCTACACTCTCTTCGTATGGCATGGCGCGTCACCTCGTTTTCTCGATGCAGTAGAGTTCGAGGTATCGGTCGGCCGTGACGGTATTCACGACGGATTGCACTTCGTAGGTATGGCCTTTGTACTTGACCTTGCACGTCGCGTCGATGCCATCGCGGTAACGAATCGTTACGACAAAGTTCTCCGTGTTCGTGATGGCCTTTGCTTCCAAGCGTTCGCGCCCGCGCATGGGACGTATCTGCGCCGGAATGTCCTCGTAGATGGCCGTCTCCTTTGTCGAGGTAAACGAGCCCTTCTTGACCTGCATCGGCTTGATGATGGAAATCCATCGGTTGAGCTCGCCTGCGCGGAACATGCTCATGACGTGCCACCTGCCTCTGCAAACTTTGCCTGCTTGAGCCGAATCTGCTCCGCAAGCGCGTCAAGCGCCGTCGAGCCGCTACCGTACTTCTGGACTTGCGCCGGATCATCATAGCGACGGCCGACGTACTGCGCGACGGCATCGCGGACAAGAGCATCGTCATAGTCGATGGCAACGCCCGCATTTTCGAGCCATGCTTCCGCGGCCGCAACGTAGGTCGAGACAATCTTCATGGACTGCTCGCCGTCATCGACGCGGAGCAGCAGCGCGATGAGCTTGATGTCTTCATCCTGCGCTTTCATTTCGATGCCGCCTTTCTTGCCGGCGCTTTCTTCGCTGGCGCTTTCACGGCAGGCGGCTTCGAGAGGAAGCCCGCCTCGTGAAGCTCCGACGCGCGGCTGGCATCCGACGTCTCGTAATGGTCGCCGTCGTTATACCCCTGTCCCGTTTCTTTATCGACGAATGCTCTGATAACTTTTACCCTCATTCGTTTCACCTCAATTCAAAGAGCGGACGCCCGACTGCGCCCGCTCCGAGAAAACAATGTGTCAGGCCGTAGCGGCTTTCTTGATGCGGAGGAAGCCGTTGTAGCTCACGACGTTGCCGCCGACGAAGACGGAGCCACGGTGAGCAATCATGCCGCTCTTGAACTTGAAGTCGTCGGAGCGGCGAATGTCGAGCTGGCTGAAGACCGTGAGCTGGTAGTTCTGGAGGTTGCCATAGGCCATGCAGTACGTGCCAGCCGTCGTCTTGCTGTCCGTGATGGAGCCGCAGGCCGAGTTAATGATGAACGGAACCGTGTTGATGGTGCCGGAGCCGCCGTTGCCTGCAATCTTGATGTCATAGAACGGCTTGCCGTCCGTCGTGCGGATGGAGCTAAATGCCTTGAGGTCAGCTTTCGAGAGGATGAGGACGCACTGACCTTCGACAGCTTCGTCGCCGCCATAGCTGAACACGATTTCGTCAAGCGTCGTGTTGTCGATTTTCGCAAGCTCCTTGTCCGTTGCCGCGTCGATGGCATCTGCCTTCGCGCTGAAGATACCAACAATCGTGTTCGCTGTGCCAGCACCGACCATGATTTCCTTTGCGATCTTCTTGCGGACGCTCTTCTGGATGCCGTCGAGGATGACCTGCGCATACGGAGCGGCCGGCAGTTTTTCGAGCTCTTCCGTCATCTCGCTGTAGGCCGTAATCTTCGCTTTCGCGATGTCGGCATGACCGAACGTGACGTCAGCCTCGTTGTAGTCTGCGCCCTCCGGCGTGTAATCGCCCGCGGCCGTTGCCTTCTCATACGGCTGCGTGTAAGATTCGCCGCCGGGGAGATTGAGCGTAGAAACCGCATCGATGAGGTTCGAGATTTCAAGGAAGCCCGGCTTGATGGTCTTCGCGTCAAACTTCGGAAGGATGATGTCGCTCGAAGCAACCGTCACGGAACGGCGCTCCTTGAGGTCTTCACCGAACTTCGCCATACGCTCTTCCTTGTCAGCCTCGCCGCCGAGCTTGGAGCTGTCACGCTTTTCAAATCCCTTTCCCTGGACAAACTTCGCGGAGCGAAGCCCGTCTGCAATGTTTTCTGCAATCTTCGCCGTATCGACAGCCGCCGTGCGAGCCTCGGCCTCTTTCTCGGCCTTCACCTTGTCGTCAGCCGCCTTGCGTTCCTCGGCCGCTTTCTCTTCCTGCTGCGCGAGCGAACGGAGCTCTGCAATCTGGCCGTTGATGTCGTCGATTTCGGAATTGATGGAACGGAGCTCGTTCACGTCTTCGGACTTCTTCGAGCGCTCGATGAGCTCTGCTTTCTTTGCCTCGCGGGCTTCAATCATGCTTTTAATCGTGTCATTCATCTTTCTTCTCTCCTTCTCATTTCGATATGATTTCATTCTTCAGCTTCCATGCCTCGATGGAAGTCTCCACTTCCTTGGAGCGGGCTGTCTCCACAGCCTTTCGAGCATTGTCCAATGCTTCCTTGTCGCTCCGCGCGGCAATATCGGTATCGGGATAGGCCGGTTGATTCACGGCGCTCACCTCGTAAACCTTCGCAATCTTGGTAATGTGGCGTGTCGGGTAATCGGTATCGAGCTTTTCCCACTCTTCTTCCTCGACGCGAAAACAGAACGACATCCCGTCCATGTCCCCGCGCTCGATGGAGCCGTAAACCGCGCGCGCCTCCGTCAAGTGCGGCCATCATGTGCAGGCCGATATCATCGACGTCGAGCGTCATGGTGCTGTTACCATTGTTCCTGCGGCTGCGGGCAAGCGGAATCTTTCCCTGCCGATGATTGACGAAAAGCAGGACGTCCGTCAGGTCGCAACCGTCAAACGCACCACGCTCGATGATTTCCTCGAACATTCCGCCGATGTCTGCTGGTTTGTCAAAGACGGCCGGATGACCGTCAACGCGCTTCTTCCCTTCGCCATCATCGATGGCGCGGAATTCCTGCACGCCCTGA
>CACZFT010000192.1 GCA_902780535.1 uncultured Selenomonas sp.
GCCTATCCAGAAAGCCAGTACGCCGCAGGAACGTAATCCGCAAGCTGCGGCTTCTGGCAAGCCCCCACCTCAACGCCCGTCAGGGCGTAGGTGGCGGGTTCATTGACTGTACAGCTTGACTATCAGCTGACGAGAGCAGACAGTTCCTATGTCTTGGCAGGGATGACGAATCTGCCGGATGGCACGGAGCTGATTGCGTCCATCGAAGAGAACGCGGATTCCGGGCAGCTCCTCGACGTCGGCAAGGTCTGGCATTCCGCCTCCAAACAGGCAACCGTCAAG
Source organism: uncultured Selenomonas sp. (assembly GCA_902780535.1). Taxonomy (GTDB): domain Bacteria; phylum Bacillota; class Negativicutes; order Selenomonadales; family Selenomonadaceae; genus Selenomonas_C. The sequence goes on from CACZFT010000192.1 coordinate 283, forward strand.
GACGGGAAGTTCTCGGCGAAGTTTTCCACGTCCTCTCTGCCTCCTGGCAAATACAAGATGCTCCTCGGCACGATTCCGTGGAAGGACATGAGGAGCACATTTGCCAAGGAGAGACTCGGCAAGAATGGCGAGAATCTGTTCGGCAACAACATCGTTGATTCGGACTCTGGCAACGGGAAGATGTTGCATATCGAAGCAGAAGTGTCCCTCGACTGAGCGGCACGGCAAAAGAAAAGTGGAGGAATCTTGCTCGGGCGCATGGGAAAATCGTGATTTTGGGAGGGCTGGGCAAAGAAAATCCAGCCCTTTCCTTTTGCTGGCTCTGCTACAATACCTCCAGATACCAATTCGTATCACAAGAAATATCTTTTCTTTGCTATATAGGGGAACGGAAGCTATGCTCAGATTGCCAGTCAAAGACCTCAAGAAGGGCATGATTGTCGCGCAAAGCATCTACAATCACTGCGGAGGCAGTTATCTTGTCAGAGGAAGTTCCATCACGCCGAAGTATATTCAGCGCCTCGAAAAAATCGGCATTCCGACGGTCAATGTCACGAGTGCCGACCCGAATTTCCAGCTCCAGCCGCCGGAAGACATCGTGCAGGAAACGACGCGCTTTGATGCCATCCAGCATGTTTATAGTGCGTTTCAGAGTGTCGAGCACGAAGGCCGCCTCGATGCGCAGGCGATGGAGAAGGTTTCGGACAACATCGTCCGTGACATCATCCAGCGCAAGGAAAACCTCGTCCAGCTCACCGACATCCGTCTGCATGACACCTACACGTTCGCGCACAGTGTCAATGTCGCCATCCTTTCGGCTATGCTCGGTATGCTCTGCAACTATACGCACGATGAGATGGTCGTACTGACGCTCGGTGCGCTTCTGCATGACCTCGGCAAGATCGATGTTCCAGTAAGAATTCTCACGAAGAAGACACGGCTGACAGACGAAGAGCTGACCGAAATCAAGACCCATCCAGAGAAGGGCGCAGAGCACATCCTGGAACTGGAACACGAGCTGCCGTCTACGGGCATCCTCGCTGCCATCGCCAGCGAACACCATGAGCATATTGACGGGCGAGGCTATCCTCGCGGGCTTGCCGGTGATGACATCCATCGCTTTGCAAAGATTGTCGCCATCGCCGATGTCTACGATGCTCTGACGAGCGAGCGCCCGTACAAGCGGGCCTACACGCCGAATGTCGCCTACAACATTATGAAGAAAATCAGCCCGGGGCAGTTCAACCCAGACCTCTTGAATCTTTTCTTCAACAACGTCGCCATCTTCCCGGTCGGCACGATTCTCAAGACAGAGTATGGCTATGCCATCGTGAAGGAATGCGAGTTCGGAAAGACGGAGACGCCGGTCATCGTGCTCTTCGCGAATCCCGAAGGCAAGCTGACGCCGAGTCCGTTGATTATCGACCTTTCCACCGACCCGCGTGGTGCAGGGGTCATTGAGATGGTTATCGCTGATGACGAGCTCCGGCATTTCATCCACGAACTTGGCGTCGATCCATCGAAATATCTGCGCGAGGATGCGGTGCTCGCGTAAAAGGGCATTGAAAGGAGGGACGACATTTGCTTCCATTCGTTTTAGGATTCATCTGTGGTTCGATTTCGATTCTTGCGCTTTGGCAGACAAGCAACCACTGGAAAAATCAGGATTGAGCCAAATAGCAATCATACAAAGGCGGGGCTATCACTCGAAATGATAGCCCCGCCTTGCCGATTTTATCGTCGTCCCCCGACTGTCTGGCCCCTGCGTCCAGCATTATTGTGGAGATTTATCGTCGCTCCCCGACCGTCCGGCCCCTGTGTCCGGCATTACTGTGGGATTTTTGTGGTGTCGGCGCACCATGTCCGATTGCTCCTATCGTACCACATCGCACGGCAGAATACAAGAACTCGCAGTTCGAGGCTCGCGGGCCTTTGTATTTCGCCGCTTGAGCGGTCGTGTTCCCAGAACTCGCAGTTCGGCAGCTTTTTCAGCGGATGCTGGCGAGCCATTCCCATTTTTCGTGGTTGCTGTGGTATAAGGATGTTGTTTGAAGCATAGGAACGAGGAGGAGGAAAACGACATGACGATTGACGAACTCGAAAAGGACTACTTCGCAACAATGTTGCGCGATGCCGAGGGCAGGTATGCCGATGAGCACGGCGAGGATGCGCCAGCAACAGAGGGATTCGACGAACGGGCAAAAGAAGACGGCAACCGCTTCATTGCTGCATTCCACGAGGCGTTCCCTGATTCGGAGACGGACGGCGGCAGCCTGTACATCGCCCGCCTTTATGATGATGCCGACCTCCCGGAAGCGGAGCGTGAGTGGTTCGCGGACGACCACTGGTTCACGGATGCGACCGCGACGATTTCCGAGAGCGTAGATGGGCGCGTCATGCTTTTCTTCGAGTAAGACACACAATCAAGACCGACGAAAAGCGGCTCTGCATACCATTGACGTCCTCCCCACGGCTAAAGCCGGGGGATTCCTTTCGGAAAACTTAGGCTTTCAGCCAGTGGCGAGATTCCTGGTTCATCGACCGAAGCACAGC
>CACZFT010000193.1 GCA_902780535.1 uncultured Selenomonas sp.
GCGTAGTGCACTACAAAAGTCTGCGGCTTGATAATGCTTGTTGCTGAGAGCCGTATGGTTATGGGAAAAGCTCATGTTTTTCATGTGGGAAGTTTGAGTACTAATTTAAAAGTGGAAATCGAGCTGTGTGCGGAAGAGATGACGCTTGGCCTTTTGCTTCATGTCCTCACTCGTTCCAGAACAGTTCTGTTTCTGATCGGAATAAAACGTCTCCCAGACGACATCTTTATACGGCACATAGCGGAAACCGACAAGCCAGCCGCGGGTATCTGCCGGCAGTGAGCCCCACTCATCATCATGCGAGACATCGCCATAGCGCTCGAAGTTGAAGATACGCGTATAGAGGTTCCAGCTGCCGACCTTCTCCATATCGAGATTCCGGTAGTCGAGGCGAATCTCCCTGCTCGAGCGATACGCTTCCGCATTCGTGCGCGTATACGTTCCCGTCAGCCGCAGGTCTTTGTTAAGATTCGTCCCCAAATCAATGGCGTAGAGGCGGCTCATCTTCTGGTCGCCGCGGTCGCCATCCCGGCCTTTGTAGTCCTTATTCCCCATGAATGTGAGCGCCGCGTCAAAACTGTGTCCGAGCTTCCCCGTCACGCTCGCGCCGTAAATATGCGTATCCTGCCCGTCCGGCATCGAGACGAGATCGCCCTGGCGCGGACGGAGACCGAATCCCTTGATATTCCAGTTCGGCGCGAAATCATACGAGAGCTGAACTCCATCTGCCGCATGACCAAAGGAGACATTCTGAAAGCCGTAGCCCCACCACTTCGTACCGACCGTGACGCCAAGCTTGCCTGCATTCCCTTCTACCCAGATTCTCTGGAACGTGCCGTCCTGATCGTCATCCCTGGAGTTCTTGCGCCATGACTGGTTGACCGTATAGCCCTTGCGCGTCTCGCTCTGGAAATGCGCTGTCCATTTGTCCCCTACTTTCATACTGCCTTCCAGATCCATATAGAAGTGCTTGTTATTATTCTGAGAGCCGACACCCTTGTCGCCGCTGTCGCTGTCATATTTCGCCCGCACAAAACCGGAAAGCTGCACCTTATCAATTTTCGACTTCAGCTCCTCGTAACGCGCTTCATTTTTCTCATCCATCTTCACAAGCTCCGCCTGATACTCATTCGCGAGCTTTTCGATGAGCGCTTCATCAGCGGGGTTCGCCGTCTTGAGCTTGTCCTGTGCGCGGGCGATGACCGCTGCCATCTCGTAGCGGCTCATCGCACGATCTCCGGCGAACGTGCCGTCCCCATTGCCCTCGAGAATACCATCCTTGACGAGCTGGTCGATGGCGCCATAGCTCCAATGTCCTTCCGGCACATCGGAGAAGCTCGCCGCTCCCTCGGCGGCAAACGCCTGCCCACTGATGCCAGCCGTCAGAGCCAATGCGGCAAGAATGCTTGCTGTCTTTTTCATACTCTTCTCTCCTTTATTCCCCAAACAATTTACTGCAAGGGCGATGTACAATGTCCACGAAGTGGATGTTTATACATGCAGCTTACTATCTATATCTGCGATTCCACTGCTCACTCTGCTTCTTTGCTGTGCTCTTCTTTCAGGAACTCCTTGTCCTGTGCTTTCAGGAACGGGAAGTAGATCACCGTCGCCATGGCCAGGTTCACGATCTGGATGACCGCACCCTGCCAGCCGTCGAGCAGGAAGCCCGCGATGACCGGCGGCGTCGTCCACGGTACCTGCACGGCGCTGAACGGCGCCATGAAACCCGTGGAAATCGCGAACCAGGTGATGAACATCGCAAAGAGCGGCACGAGCACGAACGGCACCAAGAGATACGGATTGAAGACGATCGGCAGGCCGAAGATGATCGGCTCGTTGATGTTGAAGAGTCCCGGCACGAACGCCATCTTCATCAGCGACTTGAGCTGATCGGACTTCGCCGTGAAGAGGCCCGCGATCAGCAGACCCAACGTGAGGCCGCAGCCGCCGCTCTTGACGAAGACATCGTTGATCTGGCAGGTGAAGATCTTCGCCTGCGGATTGTTGACGAGCGACATGCCCATGTCGAGCAGGTGCTGGTTGTCGAGCGAGTTCGCGATGAGCAGCGGACTCACGACGCCGCCGACGACGTTCGGCCCATGGATGCCGGCCCAGAAGAGGATGCTCTGCAGGCTGACGATGATCGTGCCGCCCGCGAGCGAGTCCGAAAGGCCCTGCAGCGGCGTCTGGATGACCTTGAAGATGAGCTCCGGCAGCGTCGTCGCACCAACGTAGTGGCAGAGGCCGTAGAGCACGGACGCCGTCGTGAAGAACACCATGCCCGGCACGAGCGCGGAGAACGCGCGCGCCACGCCCTGCGGCACGGCGTCCGGCATCTTGATGCCGATGTGGTGCTTCTCGAAGTAGCAGAACACGCACGAGACGAAGAACGCGATCAGGATGGCGGTGATGACGCCGTTGCTGCCCGCCCAGGCCTTCGGGATGATGTCGCCGACGATGGCGCCCTCCTTCGTCGTGATGGTCGGCGGCATCAGGATCAGGAATGTCGAGAGCGCGAGGATGGCCGCCATCATCGCGTCACAGCCTTCATTCTCCACATACTTATAGGTGATGGATAATACAACGATGAGCGCGAGTACGCTGAACGTACCGCCGGCCACAGCGTTGAGCGGCGCCGTCCAGTCCTTGCCGAACAGCGAACTCATGAAATCGCCGTAGCCAGGCACAGGAAGATTTGCCAACAACAGGAACACCGAGCCGCAGATCGTAAACGGCGTCGTCATGATAAAGCCATCACGCAGCGCGGCAACTGCCTTGAGCTGCGCGAATCGTCCCATGAACTCGATGAAGCTGTCAAAGAGTTTGGTACCAGATGACGATGTGTCCGAGAAGCGTCTGTGATCTCAATGCTCCTCAAGAACAATGACATCATAACAAAGACGCTCTTCCCGCTCAACAAGAGGAAAGCAATAAGAAACAATGCTGTTTCATTTTTCTTTCATGAAAAGTGCCGCCTGTAACAGCGCTACAAAAAACGCCCCAGCAAGCGCTGAGGCGTTTTGGTCAAAAACAATGGTTCAATCACAAAACTTGTGGGATTGAATAGTTTCGAAGAATAATTCACTCAACTTTCCCACCTGCCAACAGCAGGCGAATCGGCATAACATAAGGCATTGCTACCGATAGATTGAGCTCTTGACAGCACAAAGGCACCTTGCCTT
>CACZFT010000194.1 GCA_902780535.1 uncultured Selenomonas sp.
ATCAAGATGTCATCACGAAGCCCGAACGGCCACGCGGCCGTCCGAGAAAGGATGCTTCCGAGGTTTGTCTATAGTACGGCAAATTGGGATTCTTTTATTTGATAGGCCTCCGTGTCAGCCGTCACAAGATTCACGAATCCGCCTTTTGGAACAGCAACCTCTTCGAGCGGCGTCGGTTTTTTCAGCTCTTCATGGTCATGTTCCGCACTCCAGCACGCGAACCCCAAAAAATCCGCAGCCATGTCAATGGCATCCACGACATCTTCTCCCTGCGTCGCACCGCCAAAGTCTGGAAACGTGACAACATAGCTACCATCCTCCGGCGTGAAGATAGCAGGATACACGTATTTTGCCATTTCCGATTCCCCCATCGATTATTTGATGCCTGCTTCTTTCAGAATGGCATCGACTTGCGTATATCTTTCAAGATACTAAATCAAGAAAACCTCACCGCACGAAATACGGCTTCAGCGCCAGCGTCACGAAGAATACGCCGGCGGAGACGACGACGATGGTCGCGCCAGCTGCCATGTTGAAGTAGTAGGCGAGCAGGAGGCCTGTGATGCCGGAGGCGAGGGCGGAGAGGACGGAGACGGCGTGGTACTGCTTGACGTTCTGCGCGACGTTGCGCGCGGCGGCGGCCGGCAGGACGAGCAGGGCGTTGATGATCAGGATGCCGACCCACTGGATGCTGATGGAGACGATGATCGCGAGGAGCGCCGCGAACGCACTCTGGATCCAGAATGACGGGATGCCGCGGCTCCGCGCGAACGAGGCGTTGATGGAGAGCACGAGCAGGCGGTTGAACAGCACGCCCCATGCCGCGAGCACGAGCACGAAGATGATGGCGAGCGCGCCGATGTCATCGGGCGTGACGCTCAGGATGTCGCCAATGAGGTACGACGAAAACTTGTTGAATCCCCCACCGTAGCTCATCATCATGAGGCCGAGCGCGATGGCCGTCGAGGAAAAGACGCCAATGATCGTGTCGGTCGAGGCCGTGCTCTTGTTCTGGATGTACGTGATAAAGACGGCGAATGCAACGGAGAACAGCACGAGCGAGAGGAGCGGCGAGACGGAACCCAGCAGCACGCCGATCGCGATGCCCGTGAACGCGCCGTGGCCGAGCGAGTCAGAGAAAAATGCCATGCGGTTCGAGACGACCATCGTGGAGAGCAGGCCGAAGAGCGGTGTCACGAGCAGGATGGCGAGAAATGCATTGAGCATGAAGTGATGCCCTGCCCACTCAAACGGCAGGAGCGCCTGCAAGATGGTGTAAATCGATGTCATCCGCGCTCCCCTCCTTCCATCGGCTCTGCGGTTTCTGCGGCCTCGCTCTCGGGAATGTCTGCCGCCGCTTCGCGTGCCGTCTCGCCTGCGAGCAGGCCGAAGATATGCTTTGTGCGCGCATCGGCAAAGACTTCTTCCGGCGTGCCCGAGCAGATAACACCCTTGTTGAGCAGCACAACCTGGTCGGCGTGCTTTGCCACCATGTTGAGGTCATGCGAAATCAGGATGATGGCCATGTCCTCCTTTTCGCGCAGGTCGGCGACGATTTCATAGAAGAGTTCGAGACCATTCTGATCGACGCCCGAGACCGGCTCGTCGAGCAGTAAGAGGTCGGGCATCGGGTCGAGCGCGAGCGCGAGCAGGACGCGCTGGAGCTCGCCGCCCGAGAGCGCGCCAAGGCGCCGGTCAATGAGGTGCTCGGCATGGACGCGCGCAAGGCTCTTTTCGATGCGCGCGCGCAGTTTTCCCGCGGGGAACAGCCAGACCGGACGCCGCGTCAGGCAGGCGCAGAAGATGTCCTGCACACTCGTCGGCGCACTGACATCGAAACGCAGATACTGCGGCACGTAGCCGATGACGGGATGGCCCGTATGCTTGCCCTTGGCATCGACGTAATGAAGCTTGCCTGTATGCGGCACCTCGCCGAGGATGGCTTTTAAAAGCGTGCTCTTGCCCGCGCCGTTCGGGCCGGCAGGTTGACGTGGTCGAAAATCGTGAGGCGTCCGGCTTTGACGCCGAAATCCTCAATCTTCGTGCAGCAGAGCTTCGTGCAGTCGTCGCAGGACGCCGCATGATGATGCAGGATGGTCTTGAACAAAAGTGAATTCTCCTAACTGGTGAAATTATTTCCGCAGGCGGGAAAAGGCATGGCAGCCCCAGAGAAAGCAGACGACGGCATAGGCCGCAAGCACGAGCGCCGAGCTCATGGCGACGTCCTGCCCCGCGCCAATGCCGCGCAGGAGGTAGCTCGTATGCGTCAGCGGCAGGAGCTCGATGACGTAGCGCACGAGGTCTGGCAGCGCATGCGTCGAAAAAAACGTGCCGCAGAGGAACGACATCGGCAGCAGGATGTACGTGTTGACCTGCCCCATCTCCTCATACGTGTTGATCTTCATGGCCGCGAGGAAGCCGATTTCGGCAAAGATAGCGCAGTTCAGCACGAGCACGAGCAGGAACGCCGGCGTCAAAAAGAAATGCGCGCCGAACGCCAGTGCGAGCACGAAGATAATCGCCGACGAAATCAAGCCGCGCAGCACGGCCGCGAGGACTTTGCCGATGACGAAGGCCGGCGGCCAGATGGGCGCGATGATGTACTCTTCGAGGCTCTTGTGGTAGATGCGCTCGGCATGGACGGGCGTGATGCTGTTGAAGCTGATGTTCATCGAATTCAGCGCGAGGATGCCCGGCACGAGGAAGTCGAGATATGTGCCCGAATCGACCTGGATGCTGCGGCCGAGCCCCCAGCCGAACGCCACGAGATAGAGCATCGGCGCGACCATGCGCGAAAGAATGAATTTCGTCATGCGACGCTTCAACACGACCCAGTCGCGCCAGAACACCGTCCAGATGTCGAAAAGCGCTCCCGAAAAGCTGCTCATGACGACACCTTCTTTCCCGTGAGCTTCAAAAAGACGTCTTCGAGCGTCGGCAGGCCTGTCTTCTCCTTGAAATGCGCCGGGCTGTCGAGATCAACGAGATGGCCTTGCGAAAGCATCGCGACACGGTCGCAGAGCGCTTCGGCCTCCTCGATATAGTGCGTCGTGAGAAAGACCGTGACGCCCTGCTCCTTCATCGTGCGGATGAGTTCCCAGATGCGGCGGCGCACCTGCGGGTCGAGTGCGACGGTCGGCTCGTCGAGAAACAGCACGCGCGGATGATGAATCAGCGCCCGCATGATGAGCAGGCGGCGTTTCATGCCGCCCGAGAGGCGGCGCACGCCGTCGTTTTTCACATCTTCGAGCTCGACATAATGCAGCAGCTCGTGGATGCGCGCTTCGCGCTCGCGGCGGCCCATGTGGTGCAGACGCGCATGGAGCTCCATGTTCTCCCCGACCGTGAGGTCCTGGTCGAAATTGACATGCTGCGGCACGACGCCGATCAGGCGCTTGATGTCCTGTGCATGGGCGCGGGCGTCCTGCCCGTCATAGCGGATCGTGCCGGACGTCGGCTCCATCAGGAGTGTCAGCATCCGGATCGTCGTCGTCTTACCCGCGCCATTCGGCCCGAGCAGGCCGAACGCCTCGCCCTTGCCGACAGAGAATGTGAGCTTGTCGACAGCCGTCTTATACGTGTTCTTCCCGCTCGCATTCTTGTGCGGGTACTGTTTCGTGAGGTTCTCTAGTTCCATCATGGGTGTTCCCATGGATTTCCCCCTCTTCATGGTATCGATTCATTGTAACACAAAAGAAGGAGCGATTGCAAAAAGGTTGCAAAGGCTCCTTCTTTCATTCGCACCCGCGGAAGTCACAATGTGCGAATTGAATTGTCATACAGGGGACTCCCCCCGCCCTTCGGGCCCGTCCCCCCTCTAGAGGGGGGCTGACTTTGAAGAAACGTCAGCAGCTAGAAGGTTTTCCTCTCTTCAATATTATTTGTCCGCTTCGAGCGCATCCCAGGCGTCGTTCGCGCGCTTGACGTAGAGGTCGCGAATCTGCTTGTTCTCGCCGATGCCGTGGATGTAGGCATCAACCTTGAAGCCAGCAGCTTCGAGCTGGGACTTGTGGCTGTCCGGATTGCTGCCGGCCATGTCGTTGTTCGCATGGTCGCCGGCGACCATCATCATCGGCATGAGCGTGACATGCTTGACGCCAGCTGCCTTGAGCTTCGGCATGACCGTCTCAAGGGAAGGCCAGCCTTCGACCGTGTAGACATAGACGTTCTTGAGGCCCATCTCGTTGATCTTCGCCTGGATGACGGAGTAGTAAGCGTTCGAGACCTGCGGCGTGCCATGTGCCATGATCAGGATGGCATCATCCTTGCCCTGCTTCGGGAACTGGCTCTTGAGAGCATTGATCGTCTCCGTGACATCATCGGCCTGGTCTTCCTGGCCCTGCCAGTACATCAGCGACGTGCCGAGCGTCATCTTCTTGAACTGGTTCTTGTAGTTGTCATAGACCGCCTTGTCATAGGCATACTCCATACCCGGGATGACATCGAGCGTCGCAATCGCAATGCGGCTGTAGCCGTCAGCCTTGAGCTCCTTCATGGCCTCTTCCGGCGTCGGATACTTGATGCCTTCCTTGGCCTGGATGCGGTCGATGATGATATGGCTCGTGAAGGCCGTGACAACCTTGACATCCGGATGCGCCTTCTTGATGGCGTCGACCGTAGCGTCAATCGTCTTTTCGCGCGTATCCTTGAACGTCGTGCCGAAGCTCATGACGACG
>CACZFT010000195.1 GCA_902780535.1 uncultured Selenomonas sp.
ATGCGTCGTCGAAGCAAACGTGAACGGCGTCGTGATGACTTCGCCCTGCAGGTTCATCGCCTGCAGCGAGAGCTCCAGCGCCATATGCCCGTTCGTGAAAAGGTCGATATTCGGCACGCCGAAAAACTTCCGCAACGCCGCCTGCAGCGCCTGATGCTTCGCTCCCATATTCGTCAGCCAGTGCGTCTGCCAAATATCTTTTATTTCGTTAATATACTCTTCAAGGGGGGGCATCGAGGACCGTGTCACGAAGATTCCGTTTTCCATGATATCACTTCCCTGCCTGCTCATGAGTTGCTATCCACATCGAACACAACATGATATCCATTCGACATCGCACTCGCTATACCTGCATAGACTTTCAGGAAATCCTGCCAGTACGTCTTTTGTCGTGCTTCCGGATGCTGATAGAGAAAATCCAATGCATCCGTCGAGGTCAAAAGCCAGCGCGTAACAGTCTGCATCCGGTCTTCGTCCGTCTGCAGGAAATTGCCGAGAGCGAGTGCGTTCCGCGCCATCATGGCCCAGCAAATCAGGCTTGTCACATACGTGGAGACATCTTTCTGCTGCTGCCCGGAATGCTGGCGGAAGAAACTCATGGGTTCCGTCATGTAAATGGCATCTCCCTGAGTCAGGACGTGAAACCAGGTCGGATAGTCCGAAATCCAATATTTCTTCGATTCTCCAGGCCATCCCAGATGACCGCGATACAATGCCGACTTCTTGACCAGAGCCGTGGTCGGCTCCCCGATGATGTTCAGCATATTCACGAGCATCGCGCGCCCCATCCCGTCCCCATTGACGCGCGTCGTCGTATGGACTGGAGCCTTCGACCATGGTGCATCGGGCAGCTCGTTCCCTTCTGCATCAATCAGCTTGCGATACGAAGTCACGAGCACGACGCCAGGACACTGCAAAAAGAGATCTATCATGGCCGCAATTTTCTCGGGATGAAAGAGGTCATCGTCCATGAGCCAGTTGACATACGTCGCATCTGGGTTGTCATATGTATTGGCACGATGCCAGTTCGCATCGGCACTATCGTATTCTGGATGATGCTCATAATGGATGCGCGGATCATCGGCGAAATCCTGCTCATAGACTTGCTTTGTCTTTTCGTCATGACTATTGTCCGTGACAAAGATGTCAAGATTGCGATACGTCTGGCCTGCAGCGCTCGCGAGTGCTTGCTGGAAGTATGCAGGGCGCTGATATGTCGGAATGATGATGGAAACGAGCGGATAAAGATCCTTCGAGTATTCGTCAAGGAATGCCGCCTGTTCCTGGTCATCGGCAGAAAGCGCATCCCTGAGAAGCTGGCAGGCAGGTGCCGCCTCTGAAAGAACAGCGACGCCGTACCCTGCGCGATGGAACTCACAGCTCGCCGCAGGACCAAGAAAGAGCGTTTCCTTCAGAAGATCCTGCCGCCATTCCACATCCTGCTGTGTGGCCATCAGATAGCCATCGACGGCCTGTACCATCTCACATTGGCCACAAGCGGCAGTCCCCGCCAATGGCCGCCCTGCATCATCAAGGACGATGCCGACGCGCTCCGGCGCGAGATAGGTAATGCCCGACGTCAGAAGACGTTTCGTGCCCGACAATCCCAGCAATCCGATGTCCGGATGCTGCCGAAACGCCGCAACCATGTCAGAAAGAAGATTCTTCTGCAGGATGCGGATCTCTTCACCGACATAGACCTTGTACCGAGCCTCGGACTGTTGCATCGCACGCTGAAACGCCGCAGCACGATTTCGTTCTCCCGCAGAAATTGGAAAGAAGCATACCTCCATTCCCTCAGGCACTGCAAGCGACTGCATGCGTTCCCGCATTCCGTGCACATCAATATAGATGATAACAATGGTTTCCGTATGGCTCATTCCAACCCCTTCAATCTCCTTCAATCTTTTCGCAGATGTTCCTTCATGCTTTCCTGCACGCGAGCACGATGTCGCAGATGCGGTCGACATCCTCGAGTGCAAGTTCTGCATAGAGTGGCAGCGTCAGGACGTGACGGCTCAGGTGGAGCGCTACGGGGGTCTTTTCGACGTCGAATGCCCCATGGAAACACTCGAACGTATTCGTCAGCGGATAGAAATACTTCCGCGCGCTAATGCCCTGCGCGGCCAGCGCATCCGCCACCTCGTTCCGCGTCGCGCCAAAGATTTCTTCCTCGAACACCACGGGAAAATACGCATAATTCGGCTGCACATCCTTTTGCACAGGATTCAGCTGCACCCCCGGCACATCCGCGAGACGCTCGCGATAACGCGCGACGACGCTGCCGCGCTTTGCGATTTCATCCTCCACATGGCGCAGATTGCAGAGCCCCATCGCCGCGCAGAACTCGTTCATCTTCGCATTTGCGCCAATGCCGTCGACGCACTCCGCATTCTTGATGCCGAAATTCTTCAGCTGGTAGAGTTTCTTGCCGAAGTCCTCATCACGGAAGCAGGCCGCGCCGCCCTCGATCGTATGGAAGACCTTCGTCGCATGAAAGCTGAAACAGCTCACATCACCGAAGGATGCCGTGCTCCACCCCTTGTACGTCACGCCGAACGTATGCGCCGCATCATAGAGCACCTTGAGCTCGTACTTGTGCGCGATGCGCTCGATTTCCTCTACATTGCAGACATTGCCATAGACATGCACCGGCACGATAGCGCATGTCCGATCTGTGATCAGGCTCTCGATTTTCGTCACGTCCATCGTGAAATCCTGCGAATCCACATCGCAGAATACCGGCGTCAGCCCATTTCGCACGATGGCATGCGTCGTCGAAGCAAACGTGAACGGCGTCGTGATGACTTCGCCCTGCAGGTT
>CACZFT010000196.1 GCA_902780535.1 uncultured Selenomonas sp.
TCAGCTTCTATATGATACCTCAGCGCGTTTGCTTTGTCAAGAAGAATTTTGAATTTCTTTTTTTCGAAGCAGCTTCGCTTCATTGGTTTCATCGTTGTCCGCGGTGCTGTGCTCTCGCTGTCTGCCGCCGACTTGTAATATGATACACGCTTCGACCCTTCCTGTCAACACTTTTTTGAAAAACTTTTCGAGAAAGTTTTCGCTTTATCCGCTTTACTTTTTTTAGTACCTAGTATAAAATTTACTTGATTTGAGCAAACAGGGATTGAAAAGAAAGAAGGGGTCTCTATTATGTTGGTACACGAGCTTGCCCGCCAGGGTGCACCGGATGATGTGGCAATCATCGATCACGACCGCCGTTTCACGTATCGGGAATTTGACGAGGCTGTCACGAACTGCCGCGACCGCCTCCATGCTGCCGGCATCAAGATGGGCGACCGCGTGGGCATCTTTTCGCGCAACAGCGCGGAGTACGTCTTTGCGTATTTCGGCATCGCCTCGCTCGGCGCCATCGCGGTTCCGATCAACTTCCAGCTGAGCAATCGCGAGATCGCTTTCATTATAAAGGATGCAGGCATCAAGTTCCTGATGACGAATGAGCCGCTGAACCTCGTCGATGCGATGGCACAGCTGCGCTGCGACATCAAGGTCCGCCAGATCGACATCCGCACGTGCGGCCGCAAGAAGGAAGGTCTGCCGCCCGCGCCGCCGCTGCCGGGTACCTTTGACGAACATCATCCGTGCGTCATCATCTATACGTCGGGCACGACGGGCACGCCGAAGGGTGCTGTGCTTTCGCATCGCAATCTGACGTACAATACCTGGCAGATGGAGTGGATGGGCTGCAAGCCGGAGCACATCGTGCTCTGCGTGCTGCCGATGTATCACTGCTTCGGCTGGACGTGCTCGGTGCTCTATTCCTTCTATAAAGGTGCGACGGTCGTCATTCTCGACCAGTTCACGCCGAAGGAGACGATTGCGACCATCCGCAACGAAAAGGTCACCGACCTCTATATCGTGCCGTCCATCTGCAGCCTGCTGACGAAGCTCGCGAGCCCGGAGGACATGCAGTCGGTGCGCCTCGTCGTCTCCGGCGGCACGACGCTGCCGATGAAGATCCAGACGGATTTCACGAACAAGTTCGGCGTGTCGATCTGCGAGGGCTACGGCCTCTCGGAGTCGAGCCCCGTCGTGACGATGAATCCGCCGGGCAAGGCGAAGACGGGCTCCATCGGCCCGGTCGTGCCGGGTATCCGCTGGCGCATCGTCGACGGCAACGGCGATGATGTGCCACGCGGCGAGACGGGCGAGTTCGTCATCAAGGGCGACAATGTCATGCTCGGCTACTGGAACCTGCCGGAGGCGACGCAGGAAGCGCTGCGCGGCGGCTGGCTGCACACGGGCGATGTCGCGCGCATCGATCCCGATGGCTACATCTACATCGTCGACCGCCTCAAGGACATGATCATCAGCATGGGCGAGAACATCTACCCGCGAGAGGTCGAGGAGCTCGTCTACCAGTTCCCGGGCATCGCCGAGGCGGCCGTCATCGGCATCGAGGACAAGCTGCGCGGCCAGGCGGGCGCCTGCTTCTACAGCCTGCACGAGGGCGCGAGCATCAACATCCGCGAGCTCAAGAAGTTCCTGCAGGCAAATCTCGCGCTCTTCAAGATTCCGCGCGAGTTCCACGAGCTGCCGCATCTGCCACGCACGGCGACGGGCAAGATTGCGAAGCGCGCAATCCTCAAGGAATTCATGGATCAGAAAGCGCTCGGAAAAGCAAAATAAGGAAAAAGCAGCCCCCGGCTGTCCGATGGAATTCGGATGGCCGGGGGCTGTTCGATGTCTTGCTCTTTTATTTTCCGAGAATTTCGCTGTAGATGTACCCTTCCCGCACGCCGGAGTCGCTGTACGTGATGGTCTTTGCGCCGAAGTGCTGGCAGACGACATGGGCGATGGTGAGGCCGGGGAGGATGGTGGGCAGGCGGTCGGGGACGGCGCGCATGAGGAGGACGACGTCTTCCTGCGCGAGCGCGCGGTCACTCGTGAAGCGGCGGATGAGTTCGGGGAGTTTCCTCGCGTCGATGGCGAGGTTGTCCGCTGGTTTCTGATAGACGGCATTGTAGAGGGCGAGGCCGCTCTTGAATGTGCCGCCGATGCCGGCGAGCTCGGCGACGCGCAGGTCAGAAAAGGCGTCTTTCGCGCCCTCGGTGACATAGCGTTCCGCGCCATCGAGGATGCGGCCAGCTTCTTCTTCCATGCGGCGGCATTCGGCGAGCGTCGGCAGGACGTCGCCTGTGAAGCGCGCATGGAAGTCCGTTGCGCCGAGCGGCAGGCTGACTTTCTGCTGGATCTTGCCGCTTTCAAATGCGACGAGCTCCGTGCTGCCGCCGCCGATGTCGACGAGCAAGCCGCTCTCGTGGCCGAAGGCATGCGTCGCGCCGATGAAGTCGAACGTGGCTTCTTCGTCGCCCGAGATGACGCGGATGGAAAGGCCCGTGCGGCGCTCGATCTCGGCGACGGCTTCGCGGCTGTTCTTCGCGTTGCGCAGCGCGGCCGTTGTGAAGGCGGCGACGTGCGTGATGTGGAAGCAGTGCAGGAAGGAGACGAATTCTCCGAGAATCTCGACGGCTTTGTCGATGCCCTGCTGCGTCATGACGCCGTCCTTGACATAGGCCGCAAGACCGACGACGTGCTTCTTTTTGAGCAGCATGTCGATGTCGCCGCCGTGGATGTCGTAGATGGCCATGCGGACCGTGCTCGAGCCGATGTCGATGATTCCA
>CACZFT010000197.1 GCA_902780535.1 uncultured Selenomonas sp.
CATGGCCGATGAACTACTGCTTCGGGCTCTTTCAAAATGCCTTTCGGCAAATTATGGGTCCTTGAAAAGTTTTGCTTGACAAGGGTCACTACATAACAGGGAGCTGTCAGCCGAATGGCTGACTGAGGGAGTCTCACAAGATGGGCGCATGCGGTTCTGGATTGTTTTTTACGCGGGCGCCGAAAAAGCAGCAACGATGCCCGCATAAGAAACAATCGAGAGTTTACTGCAACCTGCTTGTGAGACTCCCTCAGCTTCGCTAACGCTCAGCAGCTCCCTCTGAGAGGGAGCCTTTTTATATCACTCCACCGTCACGCTTTCCGCTTCGAAATGCGCGACCTGATAGCCGGCGTTTTCGAGCACGGTGACGAGGTCGGCGGCCGTGCCGTCGTAGTCGAGGTCGATCGTGTAGATGCCGCTCGTCTGACTGCGCAGGAAGGCGTGCTGGACGCCGGGCAGAGCTTCAAGCGTGCTGCGGGCTTCGCCGACACTGCCGAGGCGCGATTGCGGGATGCTGAGGCGGATGTGCTGCTGGACATCCGCGGCCTTGCGGAACGCGCCGCGCGCGAGGCGCGGCGCGAGCGTCTTTGCGGCATTTGCGAGCGCCTCCTGCTCGGCGCCCGCGTACCAATGGGACGAAGCGCCCTGCGCCGTGCCCGCCCAGGTGATTTCGCCCGTCGCCGTCGAGACGAGGCGTGCCGCGCAGGTGACGTAAGTCTTGTGCAGGCCGGGCAGGACAGCATCGAGGCTCTCCGTGTCTTTTGCGACCTTCACGACGGCGAGGTAATCGCAGGGCGACCCCGCGAGCAGCGCCGTCAGCTGCGACTTGCGACTGGCCGCATCGTCCCCGAGCGCGAGGAACGCCCGGCGCATGCCGTCGTTCGCCGCATCGAGGTCGATGATGCGCGAGAAGCCCTGCGCCTGCAGCGCGCTCGCGAGTGCGTTCTCGAGCGCCGGATAGGCCGTGCCGTCGCTGTCCGTCGCGACGACGGCGATGCGCGGGTCCTCGAGATTCGCGCCGATGATGGCCTTCCGCTGCTGGAGCGTCGCCGTGCGCGCCGAGATGCGGCTTTCGTCGACATCGGCACGGATGGTGATGCGGTGGACACCGCCAATCGTTTCATGGGAGAGGATATCATATGAAGAGATGTATCCCTCGGACTGCGCATAAATCGTGTCTTGGAGCGTGCGGTAGTTCTGGACTTTCGTGCGGCTGTCGAGATAGACGCCGACTTCCTGCTCGACGGCGGCGCGCATGGCATCGTGGAGCGCGCTGCGCTCATCGGCTCCCTGTCCTGTGGCCGTGACGAGCGCGGCCTGGGCGCTCGCAGGCACGAGCAGGGCGAGCGCGAGCGCCCAGGCTGTGAGATTTGAACGATGATGGATGGACATAAGTAGGTCATCCTTTCTGTCCTGTTTCAAGAGGATTCATGCACTTTTCATCCTGTGTGTATATTTAATTTCTTATAATATGTCTTTTTACCCCGTTTTACTAAAACAAATTTCCTAAACAAGTTCCTTGGATTTGACTATAGAAATCCTTGGCACGAAGTTGTAAACTGTACATATGTGGGGAGAGAAAATAAAAAGAAAAACGGAAAGGGAACATGGGATGGAACGGAATTTGAAACGAACGGATCTCGCAAGGAAAATTTCAGAATACCAGAGCACGCACGATGAAACCATCGCGACGGAGCTCATGAAGTCTCTCGAACCGCTCGTCATGTCCGTCTGCCGGAAATTCTACATGGACGGCATGGAGCAGGACGACGTGCTGCAGGAAGGCCGCGTCGGCCTCTACAAGGCGATGCGGGATTATCGACCCGGGTACGGGACGACATTCGTCTCGTTCGCCGTGCGCTGCATCCGCTGCCAGTGCATCACGGCCGTCAAAGCGGCGAACCGCTACAAGCAGCAGATCCTCTCGCAGGCGCTGTCGCTCGACGTGACGATGCACGAAGACAACGAGCGCCGCTGCTGGCTCGACATGCTCGTGGACGAGGATGTCCCCGCGCCGGGCGAAGAGATGATGATCGAGGAAAGCATCGCGCAGTGCGACACCATCCTGCGGGAACTCCTGTCGCCGTATCATTTCCGCGTGCTGATCGCGCGCCTCGAAGGCGGCAGCTACACGTCGATTGCCCGCGAACTCGGCCGCAACCCGAAATCGGTCGACAACGCGCTCCAGCGCGCGAAGAAGCTGATTTTCGGCTACCTCGAACAGCACGACGACCTCGACGCCTGGATGCTCGAACACTACTTCGCACACATCGCCGACCGCAGGGCGGACGACGACGATGCATCGGCTATCGCATGAAGTTGCCTTCATTATAATAGATATGATTTAAGATATAAAAAAGTTCCGCAGGTGTTTTATCGCACCCGCGGAACTTTTTGTCGTACGGATTGTTTTGTTGTGCAGGGGACTCCCCCCGCCGCTCACGCGGCCCTCCCCCCTCTAGAAGGGGGCTTGGGGGCTCGTACTGTGAGCCGTTGCTTATTCCGGTTTGTCCTGCAGCGCGGCGAAGCCTTCTTCGCCCGTGCGGATCTTCACGACGTTCGTGACCGGCGTGATGAAGATCTTGCCGTCGCCGTAATGGCCCGTATGGAGGACTTTCTTCGCAACCGCGACGATCTTCTCGGGCGGGATGGCGGAGACGACGAGCTTGACCTGGATCTTCGGGACGAGCTTCGAGACCGGCGTGACCGTCATGCCCGTGATGCCGATGGATTCGAGCGCGATCTTCAGCGGCTCGAAGCGGTCACGTGCCGTGACGATGGAGACGCAGGTGAGTGCGTGGCCGTCAGCGTCGACCGCTGGCGTTGCCATCTGCGTGACCGTGATGGGCGTCGGCGGCTCGTCGGAGTCGATCGGCGTCGGCGCGGACGTGGAGCCAGCGACTTCCGGCACCGGCATGAAGTCAGCATACGCGGAAGCGAGGCCGTGCTCTTCGAAGTCGAGGCCGGCAGCTTCTTCCTTCGCGGAGACGCGCAGGCCGATCGTGTGCTTCAGCACCGTGAAGACGATCGTGATGACGACAGCGACATAGATGGCGACGGAGACGACGCCGATGATCTGCGTGATGAGCATGTCGGCATTGCCAGCATAGAGCAGGCCGCCATCGACGGCGAAGACGCCCGTGAGAATCGTGCCGAGGGCACCGCAGACGCCGTGGACGGCGACAGCGCCGACTGGGTCATCGACTTTGAGCTTCTGATCGATGAACTCGACCGCGAGGACGACGACGATGCCGGCGATGAGGCCGATGGCGAAAGCGCCAGCAGGCGAGACCGCATCGCAGCCCGCCGTGATGGCGACGAGGCCGGCGAGCGCGCCGTTCAGCGTCATGGAGACATCTGGATGGCCGTAGCGGATCCAGGTGAAGCACATCGTGGCCGTCGCGGCCGTCGCGGCCGCGAGGTTCGTCGTGACGAAGATGGAACCAGCGGAAATCAGCGTGTCATCGCCCGTCATGGAGACGGTCGAGCAGCCGTTGAAACCGAACCAGCCGAACCAGAGGATGAACACGCCGAGCGCGGCAAGCGTAAGGCTGTGGCCCGGAATGGCGTTGACGGAACCATCCTTGTTGTACTTGCCGATGCGCGCGCCGAGCATCAGAGCACCGACGAACGCGCAGATGCCGCCGACCATGTGGACGACCGTCGAGCCAGCGAAATCATGGAAGCCCATCTCGCTGAGCCAGCCGCCGCCCCAGGCCCAATGGCCCGTGACCGGATAGATGATGAGGCTGATGAGGAGCGAGTAGAAGCAGTACGTCGAGAACTTCGTGCGCTCTGCCATCGCGCCGGAAACGATCGTCGCGCTCGTCGCGCAGAAGACCGTCTGGAAGATGACGTAGGCGAGCGCCGGATAACCAGCGTCCGGACCCGGATCAAACACCTGGATGAAGAAATCCGGCGTGCCGATGATGCCGCCGATGTCATCGCCGAACATCAAGCCGAAGCCGACGATCCAGAACGCGATCGTGCCAATG
>CACZFT010000198.1 GCA_902780535.1 uncultured Selenomonas sp.
GCGCCGAAATTGGAGGGACTGACGAATTGACGACGCGCATGATCTGCCACCGCGGCCTGCGCTATGCGGGCATCACGCTCGGCTGTTTGATCGCGAGCTGCTCCATCAACCTGTTCCTCGTGCCGTCGCACCTGCTGACGGGCGGCGCGACGGGCATCGCCATCATCGTCTACTACCTGACGGGGCTCCCGATCGGCCTCCAGACGTTCGCCTACAACATCCCGCTCCTCGCGGCGGCCTGGCGGCTCATGGGGCGGCGGTACACGGCCGACATCATCATCGGCACGGGTATTTTTTCCGCGTGCCTCGACATCACGCGGTTCCTCAACGCCTACGCGCCCTTGAATGACTACATGCTCGCGGCCATTTTCGGCGGCGTCTTCAACGGCATCGGCTACGGCCTCGTGTTCCGCATGAATGGCAGCACGGGCGGTTTCGACATCATCGGCGCCATCATGAAGAAGTATTATTCGTTCGGCATGGGCGGCGTCATCTTCGCGTTCAACTGCGTCCTGATGTGCGTGTCGGCGTTTCTCCTCGGCGTCGCGCCCGCCATGCTGACCCTCATCTGCATGTACGTCAACGGCACGATCACAGACAAGGTCGTCGCGGGCTTCCAGCGGCGAAAGGCCGTCCTCATCGTCTCGAACCAGGCGGACGCCGTCGCCGACGCGATATTGAGCGAGCTCGGCCGCGGCGTCACGTTCCTGCACGGGCAGGGCGGTTTCACGCACATGGAGCGCGACGTCGTCATGGCCGTCGTGAACCTCACGCAGATCGCGAAAGTCAAACTCATGACCCACGCCATCGACCCGACGGCGTTCATGATCATCATCTCGGCGAACGAAGTCGAGGGCCCGGGCTTCACGCAGCCGGGGAGGAAAATCCTCGACAAGTTCGACGAAAAACGGGACGGATGAAATGTCATGAAGTTAAGAGCCAGGCCCCCTCTAGAGGGGGCTGTCAGCGAAGCTGACTGGGGGAGTAGTTGGGTGCTGGAGACGGACGAATATGCCAAACATTGCTAAAGAACTCTAGCGACGTATGTATTTTAGTCAGTCTCGAGCTCCCTACTACTCCTTCCACCGCTTCGCGGTCCCCCTCCCTCTAGAGGGAGGCTGAAGTTTGAATGATTCCCTTCTTAACTTCATGACATTGCTCTGGGAAGGGGCCAACGCACATCGAATACAATCAAAGGGAGGCTGAACTTTTGCGTATTACCTATCTTCTGAACAGCGGCTTTGCCGTGGAGCTTTCGCACACCCTCCTCGTCTTCGACGCCTACGAGGACCCCGCGCACGCGCTCGACAAGGTGTTCGAGAAGCGCGCGTGGGACGCGGTGTATTTCCTCGCGTCGCACAGCCACTATGACCATTTTAGTGGCGACCTCCTGCGCCGGTATGCGCCGTACGTCACGCGCTACCTCCTCTCGCACGACATCCGCCATACCGTCGGCGCGCGAAAGCTCCCGGCGGAAAAATGCGTGTTCCTCGACGACTATTCGCACTGGGAGGCCGCTGGCATCGCCGTCGACAGCTACAGCTCGACGGACATCGGCACGTCGTTTGCCGTCATGACGGAGGGGAAAATCCTCTTTCACGCCGGCGACTACAACTGGTGGGACTGGACGGGCGACACGCATGAAAACCGCATGCTCGCCGCGAACGGCTTCCACAAGCAGCTCAAGAAACTCGCGGGCCTCGTCGCCGACGTCGCGTTCTTCCCCGTCGACGGCCGCCTCGAATCCTCCATGGCGAAAGGCGCGAAAGAATTCTGCGCCGCGACCGACGTCCACGCCCTCGTGACCATGCACAGCGTCGGCTTCCCAAGATGGCGCGTGCCGGACGACTTCTTCGAAAAAGGCCGCAGCATCCCCGTCTGGTCGCCCGTCGAGGCGGGGGAGACGTGGGAGATTGAAAAGGAGTGATACCTCATGCTCGGCATCCCTGACAGCGAATTTCATCGCGGCGACGTCCCGATGACGAAGGAGGAAGTCCGCATCCTCACGATCGCGAAAGCCCGCATCGAGCCTTCCGCCGTCGTCTACGACATCGGCGCGGGCACGGGCAGCCTCACGATCGAGGCCGCGCTCCAGGCGCCAAAGGGCACGGTCTACGCCATCGAGCGAAAGAGCGAGGCCGTCGCGCTCATCCATGAAAACGCGGACGTCTTCGGCGTCGCGGGCCGCGTCCACGTCATCGAGGCCGAGGCGCCCGACGGCATGGAGGCGCTCCCGCCCTGCGACACCGTCCTGATCGGCGGCAGCGGCTCGCACCTCGCGGCCATCCTTGATGCCGCAGACGAAAAGCTCCGCCCCGGCGGCCGCATCGCGCTCAATTTCATCACCGTCCAGACGCTCCTCGCGGCCATCGAGTGGCTGCGCGCGCACAAAGCGGCGTACACCTACGAGACCATCCACGTACAAGTGAACCGCCTCCGCCAGGTCGGCCCCTACGACATGGCGAAAGCGGAGAACCCCATCTATATCGTGACGGCGGAGAAGAAGGAGTGAGCGTGATCAAACGATAGCCTCCCTCTCCGAGGGCAATGTCATTAAATTAAGGCCAGGCCCCCTCTAGAGGGGGCTGTCAGCGAAGCTGACTGGGGGAGTAGTTGGGTGCTGGAGACAAACAAGAATGCGTCATGTTGCTAAAGGACTTTACTCCCACCACCGCTTCGCGGTCCCCCTCCCTCTAGAGGGAGGCTGAAGTTTGAATGACTTATCGCTTAACTTAATGGCATTATCTCCGAGGGAGGGGGCCTGGATTTGTCGGACTTTTATCCGTGCATCCTTCATGACATCGCCCTGAGAAAGGGTCTGAAAAATCAATCACAGAAAAACTTCTGGCGGCAGGTGGACTTCTTGCCGCCAGATTTGTATAATAGAGTAGATAGCTTTTAGGCATCATTGCCTGAGAAATGACAGGAGGGGTTTTCATGATCCATATCGTTGGCGCGGGCCCGGGCGACCCGGAACTCATCACGCGCAAGGGCGCGCGGCTGCTTTCGGAGGCCGACGTCGTCATCTATGCGGGTGACGCTTGACGAAGTCCTCGCCGTCATCGACGCGGCGGAAAAGCAGGGGAAGGTCACCGTGCGGCTCCATACGGGCGACCCGTCCGTTTACGGTGCCATCCAGGAACAGATGGACGCCTTCCAGAAGCGCGGCTACGACTACGACGTGACGCCGGGCGTGAGCTCCTGCTTCGCGACGGCAGCGGCGCTGCAGCAGGAATACACGCTGCCGGGCATCAGCCAGACGCTCATCATCACGCGCGGCAAAGGCCGCACGCCCGTCCCCGAGGCCGAAAGCCTCAAAGCGCTCGCCGCCCACGGCGCGACGATGTGCATCTACCTTTCCGTCTCCATGATGGACGACGTCGCGAAAGAACTCATCGCGGGCGGCTATGAGCCGTCGACGCCGGTCGCCATCGTCCAGCGCGCCTCGTGGCCCGATGAAAAGATCGTGCGCGGCACGCTCGCTGACATCGGCGAAAAGGTGAAATCGGCAGGCATCACGCGCCAGGCCATGATCGTCGTCTCGCGCTGCCTCGATGCCGACTACGACCTCTCGCGCCTCTATGCGCCGGAATTCTCGCACGGCTACCGGAAGGCGAGCAAATGAGGACGGCCGTCCTCGCGCTGACAGCGCAGGGGGCAGAGACGGCGCGGCGCGTCCAGCAGGCCCTGCCGGACGCCGACGTCTACCTTTCCAAGCGCGCGGCCGACGCCCTGGCGACGCAGGACAAAGCGGCGGGGAGCGACGCAGCGGCGGGGGACACCGCCACGGACAGCACCGCCCCAGCGGGCGGCAGTTCCATGACGGACTGGCTCGCGGGCGTCCAGACATTTTCCCGCATCGTCGCGGCCACGGCCGACGTCTTTTCGCGCTATGACGCCCTCGTCTTCCTCATGGCCACGGGCATCGTCGTGCGCAGCATCGCGCCGCTCATCCGGAGCAAGCTCGCCGACCCGGCCGTCGTCGTCATGGATGAAAAGGCAAAACACGTCATCAGCCTGCTTTCCGGCCACGTCGGCGGCGCGAACGCCTTGACGCGCCAGCTCGCGGCCGCGCTCGGCAGCGACCCCGTCATCACGACGGCGACGGATGTCGAGGGAAAGGTGGCGCCTGACGCCATCGCGGGCCGTCTCGGCCTCGTGCCGGAGCCGCATGGCGCGATTCTTTCCGTCAACCGCGCCGTCCTCGAAGGCGCGCAGCTCCGCTATATCATCGACGACGCTTTGCCGCTCGCCGATTTCTATCAGGAGCAGCTGGCGGCGCTCGGCGATGAAGTCTTTTTCCGCGGCGAGGGCATTCTGCCAAAGGAGGGCGAGACGCGCCCCATCGTCGAAGTCGTCATCACGCGTACCCCGGCCAATTTTCCCGCGCACCAGAAGCGCGGCGGCCTTTTCCTGCGGCCCGAGCGCCTCATCGCGGGCGTCGGCTGCCGCAGGGGGACGCCATGGGAGGCCATCCGCGCGGCGCTCCGGGACGCCTGCGGCCGCATCGGCGTGCCGGAGGGTGGCATCTCGTGCCTCGCCTCGACCGTCGTCAAGCGCGACGAGATCGGCCTTCTGACCATCGCGGATGTCTATGGCATCCCGATTCATTTCTTTGAAAACGAAGCACTCGCCGCGGTCATCAAAAGCTATGGCCTGCGCGAGTCGGAATTTGTGAAAAAGACCATCGGCATCGGCAATGTCGCGGAGTCCGCCGCCCTCGCGGAGGCGGGCCAGCGCGGCCGCATCGCCCTTGGCAAGACGAAATATGAGAAAGTGACGGTGGCACTGGTATGGCAAAGATTACAGTAATCGGCATCGGGCCGGGCAGCCTCATGGACATGACCCCGCGCGCGCGGAAGGCCATCGAGGACGCACAGGTCGTTGCGGGCTATCATACGTATATCAAGCTCGTAGAATCCCTGCTCGAAGGAAAAGAAGTCATCGGGACGGGCATGATGCAGGAAATCGACCGCTGCCGCATGGCCGTCGAAAAGGCCGCGGCCGGGCAGGAAACCGTCGTGGTGTCGAGCGGCGACGCGGGCGTCTACGGCATGGCGGGGCTCGTCCTCGAACTCGTCCTCCAGCGCCCGGCGGGCGAGCGGCCGGAATTTGGCGGCACGATCGCGGGCATCTCGGCCGTCAACGCCGCGGCCTCCGTGCTCGGCGCGCCGCTCATGCACGATTTCGCCGTCATCAGCCTCTCGAACCTCCTGACGCCA
>CACZFT010000199.1 GCA_902780535.1 uncultured Selenomonas sp.
AGGTACGGCTGTGCGCTCTGCGGCGGCACGTCGCGGCCGTCGAGGAACGCATGGACGTAGACGTCCTTGACGCCTTCGCGCTTTGCCATCTCGAGCAGTGCATAGAGATGATCCTGGTGGCTGTGGACGCCGCCTGGAGAGACGAGGCCCATCAGATGGACGGCACCGCCCCTTTCCTTCGCGCCCTGCATGATGGAGAGCAGCGCCTCATTCTTGAAGAAGTCGCCGTTCTTGATGTCGCGCGTGATGCGCGTGAGCTGCTGGTAGACGAGGCGGCCGGCGCCGATGTTCGTGTGGCCGACTTCGGAGTTGCCCATCTGGCCGTCCGGCAGGCCGACGAATTCGCCCGAGGCCTGCAGGTGGCTGGAGTTATAGTTTGCGAGGAGGCCATCGAGGACCGGGGTCTTCGCCGCTTCCACTGCGTTGCTCTTGTCGAGCTTGCCGCCGAGGCCGCAGCCATCCATGATGATCAGGGCCACCGGTGCATTCTTGAGTTTTGCCATGTGTCTTGCTTTCTCCTTCTGTGTCAATCAGAAGTTGACGATCTCGCTGAAGTCTTTTGCCTTGAGCGAAGCGCCGCCCACGAGGGCGCCGTCGACGTTCGGCTGCTTCATGAGGTCTTTGATCGTCGCAGGCTTCACGCTGCCGCCATACTGGATGCGGATGCCATCTGCAGCCGCCTGGCCGAATTTGCCAGCAACCGTCTCACGGATGTGCTTGCAGACTTCCTCTGCCTGCTCGAACGATGCCGTCTTGCCCGTGCCAATCGCCCAGATCGGCTCATAAGCGATGACGAGCTTGGCAACCTCTTCCGGCTTGAAGCCAGCGAGAGCCTCGAGCACCTGGAAAGCGACCATTTCGAGATAGGAGCCGCGCTCGCGGATCTCGAGCGGCTCGCCGCAGCAGATGATCGGCGTGATGCCGGCAGCGAAAGCAGCATGAGCGCGCTTGTTGACGCCTTCATCCGTCTCGCCGAAATAGCCGCGGCGCTCGCTGTGGCCGAGGACGCAGTAGTCGACGCCGATTTCCGTCAGCATCTTCGTGGAGACCTCGCCCGTGAACGCGCCATGGTCCTCCCAATGGACATTCTGTGCGCCGACATGGATGTTCGTGCCTTTGACGGCGTCAGCGACAGAGGAGAGTGCCGTTGCCGTCGGGCAGACGACGACCGTGACCTTCGCATCCTTGACGAGCGGTGCGAGATCCTTGACGAGCGAAACGCCCTCAGCGATCGTGTTGTTCATCTTCCAGTTGCCAGCGATGATCGGAGTTCTTGCCATTTCGATGATACCTCCAAATATATTCGGAATACAGGCGGGAGAACTTCTCCCGCCTCCATTCCTGAAACATGAAATCGAATGTCTTATTTGTCCGCGATGGCAGCGATGCCCGGCATCTCTTTGCCTTCGAGGAACTCGAGCGTTGCGCCGCCGCCCGTGGAGACGTGCGAGATCTTGTCCGTCAGGCCCGTCTTCTTGAGGGCTGCGACAGAGTCGCCGCCGCCGACGATCGAGATGGCGCCATTCTCCGTTGCCTTTGCAACAGCTTTTGCCACAGCGAGCGTGCCGCCAGCGAAGTCGTCATACTCGAACACGCCCATCGGGCCGTTCCAGATGACCGTCTTTGCGCCTTCGAGAGCTTTCGTGTAAGCCTCGGACGTCTTCGGGCCGGAATCGAGAGCATCCCAGCCATCTTCGACTTTGTCGACATCGACGATCTTCGTCTTGCCTTCCGTCGCATACTTCTTGTCTGCCGGGAACATGTTCGCGACTTTGAGGTCGAGCGGCAGGACGACTTTGACGCCCTTGTCCTCGGCTTTCTTGAGAAGCTCGCGTGCGAGATCGTACTTGTCCGGCTCGCAGAGGCTGTCGCCGATCGGCAGGCCCTTGGCTGCATCGAACGTATGCGCCATGCCGCCGCCGATGATGATCGTGTCAACCTTGTCGATCATGTTGCTGATGACGCCGATCTTGTCGGAGACCTTCGCACCGCCGATGATGGCGACGAACGGACGCTGCGGGTTCTCGAGCGTCTTGCCGATGTAGTTGATCTCTTTCTCCATCAGGAAGCCAGCGACCGTCTCGAGATACTTCGGAACGCCTGCGTTCGAAGCATGTGCACGATGGGACACGCCAAATGCGTCATCGACAGCAACATCAGCGAGCGATGCGAGCTGCTTTGCGAACTCGGGGTCGTTCTTCTTCTCTTCCTTGTGATAACGGAGGTTCTCGAGCAACAGGACATCGCCCGGCTTCAGAGCCTTTGCCTTTTCCTCAGCCTCGGGGCCGACGCAGTCGGAAGCCCACTGCACGTCGCACTTCAGGAGCTCGGAGAGGTGCTTGACGATGTGCTTCGTGGAGAACTTATCCTCACGAGCCTCGGTCGGACGGCCGATATGGCACATCAGGATGACGGCCGCACCGTTGTCGAGCAGGTAGTTGATCGTCGGCAGCGTGCGGACCATGCGCGTATCATTCGTGATGTTCAGGTTCTCATCGAACGGCACATTGTAATCCACGCGGACGAGGACTTTCTTGCCCTTGACGTCGATGTCTTTGATGGTTTTCTTATCCATACTGGTAACGCCTCCAAAATGAAATGGATTCACATGGAACCATAGAAAAGAAAGCTTCCAAGAGGAAATTATTTGACTTCCTCGGAGAAGTACTTGATCGTGCGAACCATCTGGCTCGTGTAGCTGTTCTCGTTGTCGTACCAGGAAACAACCTGGACGAGCGTGTTGCCGTCGCCCGTCGGGACAACCATCGTCTGCGTAGCATCGAAGAGGGAGCCGAAACGCATGCCGACAACGTCCTTGGAGACGATCTCGTCCGTGTTGTAGCCGAAGGACTCCGTAGCTTCCTTCTTCATCTGAGCGTTGACCTGGTCAACCGTGACTTCGCCCTTGACGACAGCATAGAGGAGCGTCGTGGAGCCCGTCGGGGTCGGAACGCGCTGTGCAGCACCGATGAGCTTGCCATCGAGTTCCGGAAGAACGAGGCCGATTGCCTTTGCTGCGCCGGAGGACGTCGGGACGATGTTCTCGGAAGCTGCGCGGCTGCGGCGGAGGTTGCCTTTGCGCTGCGGGCCATCGAGCGTCATCTGGTCGCCCGTGAAGGCATGGATCGTCTGCATGATGCCGCTCTTGATCGGAGCGAGGTCATTCAGAGCCTTTGCCATCGGAGCGAGGCAGTTCGTCGTGCAGGAAGCAGCGGAGATGATCTTCGTGCCAGCCGGAATCGTCTTGTGGTTGACGTTGTAGACGATCGTCGGGAGGTCTTTGCCAGCCGGAGCGGAGATGACGACTTTCTTAGCGCCAGCTTCGAGATGAGCGGAGGCTTTCTCTTTGGACGTATAGAAGCCCGTGCACTCGAGGACGACGTCGACGTCATGCTTTGCCCAAGGAATGTTCTTGGCATCCTTCTCGGCATAGATCTTGATCGTCTTGCCTTTGACCGTGATGCTGTCTTCGCCAGCCTCGACCGTGTCAGCATACTCGTACTTGCCCTGGGAGGAATCGTACTTCAGAAGGTAAGCGAGCATCTTCGGGCTCGTGAGGTCGTTGATAGCGACGACTTCATAACCCTCAGCGTCGAACATCTGACGGAATGCGAGACGGCCGATACGACCAAAACCATTGATAGCAACTTTTACTGCCATTTGAAAAATACCCCCTAAGTGATATAGAAGCTTTTTACTCCCTCATAATACAATATTCGGGGCCCGATTGTCAATGGAATTTCATAAACAAGAGCAATTCTTCCATTATTTTTTCTTAGCGAGGAAAGCCGCTTTGGGACGGCTTTTCTGTCCTTCAGCGGCTTTCATCATAAATGAGATTTATGCTTCCTGTTTTTTCTCGTTCTTCTCGAGCGCGAGCAGCGACTGCACGAGGATGGCGCACTCGAGGCGCTTCTTCTGGATGGCGCAGCC
>CACZFT010000200.1 GCA_902780535.1 uncultured Selenomonas sp.
TGGTAGCCCGTGAGCGTTCCTTCGCGCGGCGCTTCGGAAAGCGCCTTGAGCTTTGCTTCGGCGACGGCTTTGTCAACCAGGCGGTTCTCGCTGTCGAGTCCCGCCATCGTGTCGCGCGGCTTCCACTCGGCCGTGAAGCTGCCGTTTTCATGCTGGAATGTCGCCCGCAGATGATAGTAATCGACGGGCTTGAAGTTTTCGATCTCGCGTTCCCGCCGCACGACGAGCGCGAGCGTCGGCGTCTTCACGCGGCCAATCGGCAGCACGATGCGGCTGTGGCCCGCCCGCCGCGCGGCGAGCGTATAGGCGCGCGAGAGGTTCATGCCGATGAGCCAGTCCGCGCGGGCGCGCGCGAGCGCTGACTGCTTGAGGTTGAAGAACTTCTCATTCGGCTGCAGGTGCGCGTTCGCGCTCTTGATGCTCTTCTCGTCGAGCGCGTTGAGCAGGATGCGCTGCACCGGCTTCTTGTTGCCGAGATAGTCGAGCACCTCGTCGACGAGCAGCTGCCCTTCGCGATCCGGGTCGCCTGCATGGACGATTTCGTCCGCCTTGGCGATGAGTCCCTTCACGATGCCGAACTGCTTCGCGCTGTCCTTTGCGACATAGAGCTTCCACTCCTGCGGCAGGATGGGCAGGTCTTCGGCGCGCCACCTCTTGTAGCGCGCATCGTACTCCTCCGGCTCGGCCTGCCGCAGGATATGGCCGAAGAGCCACGTCACGACGCCGTCCTGCGTCACGAGATAGCCGTCGTGGCGCTGCACGGGCCCGCGCAGGCACTTCGCAATCTCGCGCCCCATGCTCGGTTTCTCGGCAATATACAAACGCAACCGTCTTCCACCTCCAGAAAATGTCCCTTCTATCTTATCACAAGTCTGCCGCTTGTTCCTAGTCCTTCTAGGGATTTCCCATAGAAATTCATGGAATCGAAATTGACACAGCTATGCATATTTTGTTATAATTGATTTACATTTTTACAGGTGTTTGTGCATAGGAGTGACCTGCATGTCCGAAAAAACGTTCCCGCTCACTTACGAACAACTCAAGGACGTCGTGAAGAAATTCCCCACGCCGTTCCATATCTATGACGAGAAGAAGATTCGCGCGACGCTCCGCGCCCTGAACCACGCGTTCCGCTGGGCACCGAAATTCCGCAACCAGTTCGCGGTCAAGGCGCTGCCGAACCCGCGCATCGTTCAGATTCTCCACGAAGAAGGCGCGGGAACAGACTGCTCCAGCCTCGCCGAGCTCGTGCTGTCCGACGTCGCGGGCGTCAAAGGTGAAGAAATCCTCCTGACGTCGAACGACACGCCGGCCGACGAGTTCCAGAAAGCCATCGAGCTCGGCGCCATCATCAACCTCGACGACATCAGCCATCTCGACTACCTCGAAGAAAACGCCGACCTGCCGAAATGCCTCTGCTTCCGCTACAACCCCGGCGACCTCATGGAGGGCAACGACATCATCGGCAAGCCGACGGAGGCAAAATACGGCCTGACGCGCGATCAGCTTTTCGAAGCCTACAAGATGGCGCAGGAAAAAGGCGTCAAGCGCTTCGGCCTGCACACGATGGTCGCATCGAACGAGCGCCGCACCGAGGCGTTCCTCTTCACGGCAAAACTCATGTTCGGTCTCGCAAAGGAACTGCAGGAACGTCTCGGCATCCATGTCGAGTTCCTCGACCTCGGCGGCGGCTTCGGCATCCCGTACCGCCCCGAGGAAGAGCCGCTCGACCTCGAAGCCATCGGCGAAGGCATCCACAAGCTCTATGACGAGATGATGGTGCCCGCGGGCCTCGGCGACGTCGCCATCTTCACGGAGTGCGGCCGCCTGATCACGGGCCCGTCCGGCTGGCTTGTCTCGACCGTCATTCACGAGAAGAAGACGTACAAGGACTACATCGGTCTCGACTCCTGCATGGCAAACCTCATGCGCCCGGCCATGTATGGCGCGTATCATCATATCACGATTGCGGGCAAGGAAAACGCGCCCTGCGACCACAAGTACGACATCACCGGCTCTCTCTGCGAGAACAATGACAAGTTCGCCATCGACCGCATGCTGCCGGAAATCGAAATCGGCGACCTGCTCATCATCCACGACACCGGCGCCCACGGCAGCGCGATGGGCTTCAACTACAACGGCAAGCTCTGGTGTGCCGAGCTGCTACTCAAAGAAGACGGCAACATCGAGCTCATCCGTCGCGCCGAGACGCTTGAAGACCACTTCGCTACGCTGACAGGATTTGATGGCGCAATGATGAAATAACATAAAGACACGAAGGCGGCTGCAAGGAACAACGTTCCTTGCAGCCGCCATTTTTATCTCTTCATTTCACGAGTTTCGCCGTATCAATCAAGCTGCCGTCCGGCTGGAAGCTCTGGATTTCGATGTGCTGCGCATCGCCTTTGACCGTCATATAGTTGTCGACCTCGGGCTGGGGCGCGACGACTTCATCGAGGTGATGGTCTTTCCAGAGATTCGGATAGCGGACGTTGCCCGCGACGCCCGTGATGATGTAGAGCGGGCCGCCCGCGTCGCGCTGGAAATTACGGATATGGCCACGGTTGCGATACGTATGGAGATGCGCCGAGAGCACGAGGTCGACGCCATGCGCATCAAA
>CACZFT010000201.1 GCA_902780535.1 uncultured Selenomonas sp.
CGGGACGGTGCCCGGCGAGCCCGTGCCGCTGATTGCCCTGCCGACGACGGCCGGCACGGGCTCCGAGGTCACGGCCGCCGCTGTCATCACCGACCATTCAAGGAACTACAAGCTCACCGTCTTTGACGCGAAGCTCATCCCGAAAGCCGCGATCCTCGACCCTGACTTCCTGACGACGGCGCCGGCCGGCATCGCGGCCGCCTGCGGCATCGACGCGATGGTGCATGCCATCGAGGCCTATATCTCCCGCGCGGCCTCGCCGTTCTCCGACGCGATGGCCGAGAAAGCGCTCGAGCTCATCGGAGAGAACCTGCGCCGCTACGTCGCAAACCGTACGGACCTCGAAGCCGCGAGCGGCATGCTGACGGGCTCGCTCTTCGCGGGCATCGCGTTCTCGTGGGCGCGCCTCGGCGACGTCCACGCCATGAGCCATCCCGTCAGCGCCTACTTCGACGTCCCGCACGGCGTCGCGAATGCGATCCTGCTGCCGACTGTCATGGAGTTCAACGCGCTCGCCGATGACGGCAAGTATGAGAACATCTACGACTACATCGCGCTGAATCCGTCGTCCGAATACTTCGAGCCGCAGGATCTCGTCGAGCTGCTCAAGGAACTCAACGAAAGCCTCGGCATCCCGGCCTGCCTCGCCGACGTCGGCGTGAAATCCGACAAGTTCGACGCCATGGCCGATGACGCCATGAAGAGCGGCAACATCGCCGTCAACCCAAGAACGACAACAAAGAAAGACATCTTGGCGCTGTATCAGAAAGCACTGTAAAAGCACAAATACAAAGAAAAGCCGACATCCCGAAAGATGCCGGCTCTTTTCATTTCCAAGAAATTGTGCTAAAATGCTATCGAGTACCGTTTGGCGGTTAGTTCGTGCCCTCAGAAATGAGGTGAACGCCCATGGAACAGTTCCTGATCGCATTATTGCTGATATGGCTGATTCTCCTGGAAACGAATCACAGATGACCGCCTATTAGCTCCCAACTGACTAGGCGGTTATCTTTTATGTGTTAACCAACTATGAGGGCGGCCGCTAGGCGGTGCTCTCTTTCTTTATATTATACCGTCTTTTCGCCCAAACCGCAAGCTTTTCAGCGCAGCACGCCCGTATCGAGCGACGCAAAACCATCGAGCAGTTCGCGGACTTTCGCGGTGATTTCGGCGACGCTGCCTTTTTTGCTGCTCTCGACGTTGAGCGGCATCTGCGGGTCGTGGAGCGAGAGGCGCAGCAGCGCCCAGCCGTGCGGGAAGACGAGGCGGACGCCCTCGTAGTTCGGCTTTGCGAGCTTGATTTTCTGCGCCTCGGCACGCTGCTCGAGCGTCTTCAATACGCCGTTGCCGTAAGCCTTGAAATCGTCCTCGCCCTTGATGGCCATGCGGTATTCCTTGCTTTCGAGCGGCTCGCCGAGCTTTGCGATGAGCGAGGAGAGCTTCTTGCCCTGCTGCTTTGCCTTCGCGGCGGCGACGAGCAGGCGCACGGCGAGATAGGCGCCATCGTCGAGGTAATAGTTTTCGGACAGCGCGCCGTGGCCGCTCGTCTCGATGGCGAGTGGCGAGACGGTGCCCGCTTTGTTGAGGCGGATGCACTCGTCGATGACGTTCTTGTAACCGCGCATGTAGCGGTGGTGCTTGAGGCCGAGATCCTGCGTCAGGAACTCCGTGAGTTCGTCGCTCGTGACGGAATCCGTGACAATCGTGCTCTGCGGGTACTCGGGCGCGAGGATGGCGGCCATCATGCCGATGAGCGCGTTGCGGCTGACCTCGCGGCCATTGCCGAGCACGGCGCTCATGCGGTCGACATCGGTGTCAAAAATAAAGCCGAGGTCGGCGTGACTGTCGAGCACAGCCTTCTGAATCGATGCCATCGCCTGCTTGTTCTCGGGATTCGGGATGTGGTTCGGGAAATGGCCGTCCGGCTCGAGGTAGACGCTGCCCGACGTGTCGGCGCCGAGGCGGCCGAGAATCTGCGTCGCAAAGAAGCCGCCCGCGCCGTTGCCGGCATCGACGACGACGTGCATGCCCCTCAAAGGCGTGTTCTCCTCGCCGAGTGCCTTGCGGATCTTCTTGCGCAGGTAATGGCAGTAGCGGTCCATGAGATCGTATTTCTGGACGCGTGCGAGATCGCCCGTGACCTCCGGCGTGCGGCAGGCATTCCGGAGGATCGTCAGGATGTCCTCATGCTCGACGCCGCCGTCCTTCGTGAAGAACTTGAGGCCATTGCGGTTGAACGGCAGATGGCTCGCCGTGATCATGATGGAGCCGTCCATCTGCGTCTCCTTGAGCACGATGGACATGAACATCGCAGGCGTCGACGCAAGGCCGCAGTCGACCGTCACGCAGCCCGCCGCCGTCAGAGCCTCGAGCACGGCCTTCTTCAGCGTCGGCGCCGAAATGCGCGTGTCGTGGCCGACGGCGATGCGCAGCTCCTTCTTCGCCTTGCCCGTGCGCTCGGCGAGGAAATCGATGAAGCCCGAAGCGATGCGGTTCGCGGCTTCGGCCGTGAGGTTCACGGGCTCGCCGTCGACGCCCTCGACCGCCACGCCGCGCACATCGCTGCCATTCGCAAGCTTCATCATCTGTTTTTCGGAAGTATGCGCAAAGTTTTAGTGATTTGCCATCGTATAAATGTCGACGGCCGCCTGCCAGTCGATCGGGTGGAAGTTGCCGACGGTCTTCGTGCCTTTGGCCGTGACCTGGTCGGCGAGGTCTTTGATCGTGCTTTCTTTGAGCACGCCGCTGTCGAGCTGTCCGAGGCTCGTCGGCATGCCGAGTTCTTCGAAGAACGCAATCTGGCGATGGATGCCCTCTTTTGCTTTGGCCTCGTCATCGCCGAAGTCCGCGGGGACGTCCCAGACCTTTTCGGCGAAATGCGCGAAGCGCGCGGTGTCGTCATGGTAGACGTACTCCGCCCACGAGCCCCAGATGGCCGTCAGGCTCTCGCCGTGCGTCGTGTCGAACTTCGCGCTGAGCGCGTGGCCGAGCTTATGGCACGAGAAATCCTTGCAGCGGCCGAGCTCGGTGAAGTTGCTGTGCGATACACTGCCGCACCACATGATCTCGCTCATGGCGTCGTAGTTCTTCTGGTCTTTGACAGCGACGCGGGCGCTCTTCACGACGTCCTTGAGGAGCGCTTCGGCGACGAGGTCGGTGAGCTCGTTGCCGGAAAATTTCGTGAAATAGCGCTCCAGCGTGTGCATGAGGATGTCGCTGATGCCCGCGGTGAGCTGCTTTTTCGGCACGGTGTACGTGAGCTCGGGGTTCATGAACGCGAGCGTCGGACGGTTGAACGGCGTGTTGATGCCGCCCTTGACACCCATTTCCTCGTTCGTCAGCACGGCGCTGTCGCTCGTCTCGCTGCCCGCGGCCGCGAGCGTCAGCACGACGGCGACCGGCGTCGTCTTCGTGAGCTTTGCACGGCCGCACCAGAAATCCCAAATATCCGTCTCAGGATTCGCGACGCCGTGGGCGATGGCCTTCGCCGTGTCGATGACGGAGCCGCCGCCGACGGCGAGGATGAAGTCGGCGCCGAACGCAATGGCCTCGCGCACGCCGTCGCGCGCATGGGAGACGAGCGGGTTCGGCTTGACGCCGCCGCGCACGGTGAACGCGATGCCGCTCTCCGTCAGCACGCGCTCGATGCGCGACAGGAGTCCCGTGCGCACGACGGAGCCGCCGCCATAGACGATGAAGACGTGGCTGCCGCCATACTCCTTGATCTTCTTGCCAACCTGGAGTTCGGCGTCCTTGCCGAAGACGATGTCCGTCGGGCATTTGAACGTGAAGTTCTGCATGTGAGTATGTCCTCCCTATATTATAAAATTAGCAATAGAAACGGAATGGCATTTTCATGCAAGGCCCCTTCATTGAGGGGGCTGTCGAGCGAAGTGAGACTGGGGGAGTAGTTGGATGCTGGAGACACACAAGTATGTGGAACGTTGCTAAAGGACTTTAGTGAAAACAACGACCTCGTTCGGCTTCAGTACCCTACTACTCCCACCACCGCTTCGCGGTCCCCCTCCCTCTATGAGGGAGGCTGCTGTATAAGGTCAGTTCCACTTCTGCCATTACTTTTGTTCTGTTCTCCCACTATACTTGAGAAGCGTTTCTTTCAGCCGTCCTTCGATCTGGGCGAGTTCCTGTTCGGCGGCGGCGCGTTTGGCGCGGCCGTCTCGCTGGATTTTGACAGTTTCCTCGATCGTCGCGATGAGGTCTTCATTGACCTTCTTGACCGTGTCGATGTCGACGATGCCGCGCTCGTTTTCGGCGGCGGTCTCGAGCGTGTTGGCTTTGAGCATCTCGGCGTTGCGCTTCAGGAGCTCGTTCGTCGTATCGCTGACGGCGCGCTGCATGTCGAGCACGCGGCGCTGGCTCTGGAGGCCGAGCGCGATGACGAGCTGGTTCTTCCAGAGCGGGATCGTGCTGTAGATGGCCGTCTGCACGCGGTCGATGAGCGCCTTGTCGTTGTTCTGGATCAGGCGGATCTGCGGCGCGGTCTGGATGGCGATCGTGCGGCTGAGCTTCAGATCGTGCACCTTTTTCTCAAACCGGTCGACGCCCGCCTCGAAATCGGCGACGACCTGCACGGCCATCGGGTCCTGCGACGCCTGCGCCTGCGCGTGCAGC
>CACZFT010000202.1 GCA_902780535.1 uncultured Selenomonas sp.
CATCGCGAAGTACGGTGCGGACACGGCGCGCCTCTTCATCCTGTTCGCCGCGCCGGTCGACCGCGACCTCGAGTGGAGCGACCAGGGCGTCGAGGGCGCATACCGCTTCCTCGGCCGCGTCTGGCGCATCCTCGGCCATTTCGAGGACGCCATCAAGAGCGGCAAGGACGACTACGACGTTAGCGCGCTGACGAAGGAAGAAAAAGACCTGCGCCGCGTGCTTCACACGACCATCAAGAAAGTCACGGAGGACATCCGCGACCGCTTCATGTTCAATACGGCTGTCTCGTCCGTCATGGAACTCGTCAACGCATTCTATGCGTTCCAGGATAAGGAAATCAATGCCAGCCTCGTGCGCGAAGTCGCCAAAGACCTCCTGCTCATGCTCGCGCCGTTCGCGCCGCATATCACGGAAGAGCTTTGGAGCAAGCTCTTTGCCAATGGCAGCGTCCACCAGCAGAAGTGGCCGTCTTATGACGAGGAAGCGCTCAAGGTCGACGAGGTCGAAATCGTGCTCCAGATCAACGGCAAAGTGCGCGATCGCGTCATGATTCCGTCGGGCCTCGACCGCGCAGGCATGGAGCAGGTCGCGAAAGACCTGCCGCGCGCGAAGGAGCTCACGGCGGGCAAGACGATCGTCAAGGTCATCTGCGTTCCAAAGAAACTCGTCAACATCGTTGTGAAATAAAAAAGAATTCCATAAAAAACAGAGAAAAAGCAGGAAATTGGGATGCCGGAAGGGAAAAGAAGAACTGCAAGACTTTATGGGAAGCAGGGATGGCATAATGATTGAGAAAAATGCATATTTCCTGGAACACCTGGAAGAAGCAATTCAGCAGGGGCATATCCAGGTTTATTATCAGCCGATTGTCCGTACATTGACCGAAGAGGTCTGCGGCATGGAGGCCCTCGTCCGCTGGAAGGACGACAAAGAGGGCATTGTGCCGCCGAACCGTTTCCTGCCCGTGCTCGAGCGCGAAGGGCGTCTCTATGAGCTCGACCGCGCCGTGCTGCGCGAGATCTGCCGCATGCTCAAAGAGCGCATCGCGGAGGAAAAGTCGGTCGTGCCGGTTTCCATCAACCTTTCGTGGCAGGATTTCCTGCGCGAGGATACGTTCCGCTTCTTCGAGCGGACGCTTGAGGAGGCTAACCTCCAGCGCAACCTCATCCGCATCGAGCTCGGCGAGAAATCGCTCGTCGAGGGCACGGCGAAGCTCAAGCGTGCCATCGACCAGTTCCGCGAGGCGGGCTATCAGGTCTGGCTCGACGATTTCGGTGGCGAATATTCGTCGCTCCACACGTTGAAGGATTTCGATGTCGATCTCATCAAACTCGACATGCGGTTCCTCTCGGCGTTCACGGAAAAGGCGCAGAAAATCGTCACGTCCATCGTCAACATGGCGAAGGAACTCGGCATCCGCACGCTCGCCGAGGGCGCGGAACGCGCCGAGCATGTGCTGTTCCTGCACGAAATCGGCTGCGAGATGGTGCAGGGCTACTACTATGGCAGCCCGATGCCCATGACCCGGCTCGAAACGTATGTGAATGACCGCGGCCTCTCGTTCGAGGAGCCGAAGTGGAGCCATTACTATACGCATATCGGCGCCTGCATCCGCACGACGCAGGATCCGCTATCGATTCTCGAGTACGACGGCAAGCGCTTCCGCGGCTACTATGCGAACGAAGCGTGCCGCAAGCAGCTCGCTTCCGTCGGCTATGACGGCCTTGACGAGTCCGTGCAGGCCATGAATGAGCCCGACAACGTCCTCTATGACAAGTTCCGCTCGTTCATCGAGGCGCCGCGCCGTTCGGGGCAGGAGGAAGTCTTCTTCTACACGAACCAGGGCAGCTATATGCGCACGGCCATCCAGCTCATCGCCGAGGCGCAGGGGCGTTCGACGTTCCGCGTCGTGACGATGAACCTCACGCTCGACCGCCGCGCCAAGGAGAAGATGCAGCTCGACAAGGCGCTCCGCCATGTCTACCAGATGTTCGACTCCATTCATACGGTCGATCTGCGCCGTGACATGATAGCGCCGCTCTTCACGAACAACGTTTCGGCCGAGGGCATCCTGCAGGAGACGACGGGAATCGAGCTCGCACTGCGCCGTTACATGGGGGCGAATCTCCACGAGGACGACCAGCAGCGCTTCTTTGATTTCCTCGACCCTGAGACGCTCATGCGCCGCTTGCGCGAGCAGCGGCCGCATCATATGCTGTCAGACATCTTCCGCGTCAAGAATCGCGAGGGCAACTATGCCTGGAAAGAATTTTCCGTCGTCGTCGTCGCCGAATCGCGCTGGACGCGCGCGCTGATCTGCGTCAAGGACATCGGCGAAGACCGCAAGAGTGCGACCATCGCCCTGATGGACGAGCTCGATGTCGATACGACGAGCCTGTCGGCGCAGCATCATGTCGACGAGCTCCATGACAACGCGATGCTCTGGAAATGCCTCATGCAGACGAAGCGTATCAACTTCTTCTGGAAGGACAAGGACCTGCGCTTCCGCGGGGCGTCGCGCGGCTTCCTCGACACGTACGGCTTCAAGTCCGTGCACGACATCCTCGGCAAGACGGATGCCGAAGTCGGCTGG
>CACZFT010000203.1 GCA_902780535.1 uncultured Selenomonas sp.
ATCACGTACTTCGGCGCGGCGCCGGAGCAGCGCATGAACGGCGTCTGCGCAGGGGGCACGGGCTCGTTCATCGACCATATGGCGTCGCTTCTTTCGACGGACGCAAAAGGCCTCAACGACCTCGCGGCCAAGGGCAAGCAGATTTACACGATTGCCTCGCGCTGCGGCGTCTTTGCGAAGACGGACATCCAGGCACTCATGAATGACGGTGCGGAGAAGGCTGACATCGCGCTTTCCATCCTGCAGGCCGTCGTGAACCAGACCATCGGCAATCTCGCACAGGGGCGTCCGATTGACGGCCATGTCGCATTCCTCGGCGGGCCGCTCCATTTCCTGCCCGAGCTCAAGAAGCGCTTTGTCGAGACGCTTGGCCTCGACGCGGAGCATACGGTCGATCTCGAAGACGGCAACTATTTCGTTGCGATGGGCGCCGCGCTCTCGGACGAAACGGAGACCATCGATACGTCGCGCCTCGAAGATTCCATCCGCCGTGCGGAAGAAGCGGCAGCTGGTGAGACGCGCAAGGCGGATTTCACGCTGTTCGCCGACGAAGAGGACTAT
Source organism: uncultured Selenomonas sp. (assembly GCA_902780535.1). Lineage (GTDB taxonomy): Bacteria > Bacillota > Negativicutes > Selenomonadales > Selenomonadaceae > Selenomonas_C. Next base: position 562 of record CACZFT010000203.1, read on the forward strand.
GCGGCGTTCAAGGCGCGCCACGACCGCGACAAGGTGCCGCGCGGCGATTTCGAGCATTACGAGGGGCCGGTCTATCTCGGCATCGACGCGGGCTCGACGACAACGAAGATTGCGGCCATCGGCAAGGACAAGGAACTCCTGTATACGGCCTACGGCAGCAACCACGGCTCGCCGCTCAAGAGCGTCGTCTCGGAGCTGCAGGACTTTTACAAGGTGCTGCCGGGAACGGCGCATGTGGCTGGCTGCATGACGACGGGCTATGGCGAGGCCATCGTGAAAGCCGGCGTCCATGCGGACGGCGGCGAGGTCGAGACGTTCGCCCACCTGCGCGCGGCGCAGGAATTCTGCCCCGAGGTCACGTTCGTGCTCGACATCGGCGGGCAGGACATGAAGTGCTTCTTCGTCAAGGACGGCAGCATCGGCAACATCACGCTCAACGAGGCATGCTCGGCGGGCTGCGGTTCGTTCATCCAGAACTTCGCCGAGGGCCTGCACATGACGCCGGCGGAGTTTGCAAAGCTCGCCATCGGCTCGAAAGCGCCGGTCGATCTTGGCACGCGCTGCACGGTCTTCATGAATTCGAAAGTCAAGCAGGCGCAGAAAGAGGGTGCGGAGGTCGCCGACATCTCGGCGGGCATCGCGTTCTCCGTCATCAAGAATGCGCTGTTCAAGGTCATGCAGCTCAAGGACGTGCGCACGCTCGGCGACCATATCGTCGTGCAGGGCGGCACGTTCTACAATGATGCCGTGCTGCGCTGCATGGAGAAGCTCTTGGACCGCGACGTCATCCGTCCCGACATCGCAGGCATCATGGGCGCGTATGGCGCGGCCATCCTCGCGCTCGAATCCGGCAGCGAGCAGTCGTCACTGCTCTCGGCGGACGAACTCCAGAATTTCGACGTGCAGACGAGCTCATACCGCTGCAAGGGCTGCGGCAACAAGTGCCTCATCACGATGCAGAAATTCCCAGACGGCGGCAAGTATTTCACGGGCAACCGCTGCGAGCGCGGCATCGGCGGCAAGAAGCCGGACGAGGACGAGACGCCGAACATCTACCAGTACAAGTACCGCCGTCTCTTCCGCTACTATGAGCCGCTCGAAAACCCGCAGCGCGGCACGATCGGCATTCCGCGCGTGCTGAACATGTACGAGGACTATCCGTTCTGGTTCACGTTCTTCACGTATCTCGGCTACCGCGTGCAGCTGTCGGGCAAGTCGACGGCCAAGATGTATTACAAAGGCATGGCGACCGTGCCGTCTGACTCGCTCTGTTATCCGGCGAAAATCACGCACGGCCACATCATGGACCTCATTGAGAAGGGCGTCACGAAGATTTTCTATCCGTGCGAGCCCTACAACATGGTCGATGAAAAGCATCCGTCCGAAAACCACTACAACTGCCCGATTGTCGCCTCGTATGCCGAAAACATCCGCGGCAACATGGACATCCTGCGCGAAAAGAATATTGATTTTATCCAGCCATTCCTGCCCATCAACGACGAAAAGCGCATGGCGGAGCGCCTCGTGGAAGCGCTCAAAGACGAACATCTGCCGAAAGATGAAATCACTGCGGCCGTCGATGCGGCCTACAAGGAGCTCGCGCAGTACCGCCAGGACGTGCGCGACTATGGCGCAAAGATTCTCGAACGCATCGAGCAGACGGGTGAGCACGCCATCCTGCTCGTCGGCCGTCCGTATCATATCGACCCCGAAATCAACCATGGCATCCCGGAGATGATCCAGAGCTATCATCTGCCGATTCTCTCGGAGGACGCCGTCTATCACATGCCCGTCAAGGGCGAGAAGCTCCATATCGTCAACCAGTGGAGCTACCATGCGCGCCTCTACCATGCGGCGCAGTTCGTCTGCGAGCATCCGAACATCACGCTCATCCAGTTCAGCTCGTTCGGCTGCGGCCTCGACGCCATCACGACGGGGCAGGTGCGCGACATCCTCGAAGCGCATGACCGCATCTACACGATGATCAAGCTCGACGAGGTCTCAAACCTCGGCGCGGCCCGCATCCGCCTAAGCCTGTCGCGTGGCACCCTGCCACGCCCATCGAGCGCCCGCATTTCACGGCGGAGTGCAAGAAGACGCATACGATTCTTGCGCCGCAGATGGCACCGATTCATTTCGAGCTCATCGAGAGCGTCATGAAGGACTTCGGCTATCAGGTCGTCGTGCCGCCGATGCCGGACAAGGCCGCCATCGACCTCGGCCTGCGTTATGTCAACAACGACATGTGCTATCCGTGCATCGTCGTCGTCGGCCAGCTGCTGGCCGCTCTGAAATCGGGCAAGTATGATCCCGACCACACGAGCATCGCGATGTTCCAGACGTGCGGCGCCTGCCGTGCGACGAACTACATGAGCGTGCTGCGCTCGGCACTCAAGTATGCAGGCTAC
>CACZFT010000204.1 GCA_902780535.1 uncultured Selenomonas sp.
GCGATTGCCGAGGCGCGGCAGGACGGCGAGTTCACGTCCATTGAAAACCTGCGCCTGCGCACGGGCATCTCGAAGACGAACATCGAAATCCTGCGCGACCACGGCTGCCTCGACGGCATGAGCGAGAGCGACCAGATGGTGCTGTTCAGCTGACGCGGATTTGATGGAAATTTGTTGACATCGAGAGAACAAAGGAATAAGATGGTACGTAATCACGTAATTCGCGGTTGAAAGCATGTTCTAAAGATTTGAAGAGAGGTTTTTCTCATGAAACGTACTCAGAAACTCGCCATCCTCGGCCTCGGCCATGTCGGTTCCGCTGTGCTCACGCAGGCCGTCGCACTGCACCTCGCACCGGAAATCGTCTGCATCGATATTCGGGAGAAAGTCGCGCACGGCGAGGCACTCGATATGATGCACGCGCTCTCGACTGACCTCTATCCGGGCATGAACGTCCATTCTGGCAGCTGGGAAGACCTCAAGGACACGGATGTCATCATCTGCGCGGCGGGTCCGAGCATCATGCCGGGCGTGAGCCATGAGCGCCTGTCGCTCGCGCGCGAGAACACGAAGGTCATGCGCGAAATCATGGCAGAGGTCGTCAAGTACACGACGGATGCCATCTTCATCATGATCACGAATCCGCTCGACGTCACGACGTATGTCGCGGCGACGGAGTTCGGCTATCCGAAAGGCCATCTCTTTGGCACGGGCACGACGCTTGAGACGATGCGCTTCAAGTACATCATCGGCAAGCACTACCATGTCAATCCGGCCAGCGTGCAGGGATACATGCTCGGCGAGCATGGCAACAGCGCATTCCCGGCATGGAGCGTGCTGACGATCGGCGGCATCCCCATCGACCAGCTCGACGAATTCTATGAGCACGAAGGCCCGCTCGATTTCTCGGCTGTCGCTGACGAAGTCGTGCAGACGGCCTATGACGTGCTCGAGTCGAAGGGCTGGACGAACACGGGCATCGCGGTCGGCGCCTGCCGCCTCGCGCGTGCCGTGCTGAACGACGAGCATCTCGTGACGCCCGTCTCGATGCCATTCTCGGGTGAGTACGGCCTCACGGACGTCGCGCTGTCGCTGCCGAGCGTCATCGGCAAGAACGGCGTCGAGCGCCGCCTGCCGCTCCACATCTCGCCGAACGAGATCGAGCTCCTGAAGAAGAGCGCGGCCAGCGTACAGGAAGTCCTGCGCGCGAACGGTATTATCAAGTGATTTCAAGGCAGAAGAGTGAATGCGACGCAATTCGATGAATGAAAAACGGGGGGGATTTGCATCTTTGGTGCGGATTCCCTCCGTTTGCGTTGTTCTGATGGCATCGTCGGTCGATTTTTATTTTCCTTACGGATTTTCTTGAAAGCCTTTGCCAATGACGTAGTGATACCGAGTGACAATTTCGTCGAGCGCCTTCTGCATTTCTTGGATGCGCTCTTTGTAATTCGTCATGTTATATGGCACATAGCCAACAGACATGAATGTGCCAGTGCGGAACGTCTTTTTCTGATACGATACGTTAAAGTGATTGAAATATTCCTTCATCTTTTCGTAGAGTCCCCAGCGAATCTGCTGGACGACATCCCAATCTGCGGGCGTCAGCTTGCCAGCGCTGACAGAATATTTCAGAGCGATAATGTTGGCATTCTCAGCAGAATTCTTCGGATTGGCAGCATTTTCGATTTGCAGGTAGATTTCTCCAACATATTTCCCCATGGGAGAGTCCTCAGCAAATCCCATGCTTGCAAATTGTTCTTCCGTGAGCCAATGCCACCAAAGTCCGAAAAATCCACCGGTTGGATTGCTGACATACCCCCAGCCGACCGAATCTTTCGGCTGCACGATACCCTGTTCTCGAAGATGCTGGAAAAAGCGCGTGTGCATTGTTCCCGTCCATTCTAGCATGTTGGCATGTTCGGGAGTGGCGTACGATTCCGCTTCATCTTCCATCTCTTGCAGATGTTCCACGTAATCGCGGAAGATTGCGTTATTGGTTTTATTGACAAAAGGCTGGAGAATCTTCAAAATGTCCCGACGGAACAAATTGCAATCTACAGCCTCGGAATTGCATTGATCGTCGATTTTGTAATAGACCGTGAGGATTTTCGCCTCTGGGCGCTTTTCTTCAAGCTCGCGCTTGTATCGCTCAATCTGGTTGTCATGCTGTCCCGTGAACGTCTTGTCCTCGATGATGATGGAATGATCGCCCATCGTCACCAAGACGTCGATGTTATCTTTCTGCAACTCGACCGAAGTCACAGATTCGTCTGGCTTCATGCCTTTGTACATCTTTTTCAAGAGCGCCCGCGCACACTGCGTCAGCGCAGCATCCTCCTGTCCATGTTCCTTCATGGCGAACGACAGCAACCAGCCGAGAAAAGCATCTTGTGATAGCTCGCTTGTCGCAAAGTGGAAAAGGTTATTTCGTTTGGACATTGTCAAGTCCCCCATTTTTCATGCACAATGGAAATTATGGCTCAATCATTTTTTCTGTGGGATGAATGATGCACAGCGAGTCAATGGCGACTCATGTCGATGAGCTTCAAGAAGAAGTATTCATCGTCAGGATATC
>CACZFT010000205.1 GCA_902780535.1 uncultured Selenomonas sp.
GCGAGAAGGATGCACGATAGAAGCAGCTCTTGAGCCAAATTCTCTTTTGAGAGGGGTGCTTCTCTATGGACTATCTCGCACATAATATCGCCATCAATCTCGGGCGCATCCGCAAGGCGAAGGGGATGAGCCTCGACGTCGTCGCGGAGCAGACGGGCGTGAGCAAGAGCATGCTCGCGACGATCGAAAAGGGGCACGCCAATCCGTCCATCGGCGTGCTCGGAAAAATCATGAGCGGGCTGCGCGTGACGCTCTCGGACCTCACGCAGGCGCCGTCGAAGGACGCCTACCTCGTCGATGTCGCGAGCCTCGCGCCGACGAAGGACGTGCCCGGGCAGTACCGCGTCTGGACGTGCTTCCCGATCGCGGACAACCATATCGTCGAAATCTACCGCATCGACATCGAGCCCGGCGGCACGTACTGGAGCGGCGGCCACGGCGAGCGGACGAAGGAATATCTCTTCGTGCTCGCGGGCACGCTCTCGGTCGAACTCGCCGGCGGCAAGAGCTACGACGTGGCCGCCGGGCAGTCGTTCCGCTTTTCCTGCGAGGAAGCGCACACGTACCGCAACCTCGGGGACGCGATGCTGAAGTTCACGACGTTCTTCGTCGTCCTGCAGGGGACTCCCCCTGCCACTTCGTGGCCCTCCCCCCTCTGGGAGGGGGGCTGAAGAAAGTGTGGTTTACAATTTTACAAATTCCCTCTTGACGAACCCCCTCCTGTGTGATATATTGGACACAGCTCAAGAGCAGAGGCGCAAGGATGAAGTTCATCCTTGCCCCACAAGATCCGATGACAATGACGTCAGCGGGACATCGAGGATGATGTCCGCTGGCGTCTTTTTTGTTCATCCGCATCCTTTCCACTGTTCCAATTGACACGATAGGAGGACAATGACATGAAACTGAAGGACACGGGCCTCACGGCAGAAGACATCAAGGCAAAGGTCAAGAAGTACATGATCGAGACGTACGAGCGTTTCGATTTCCTCGCCGAGACGGCGAAAGACCAGTACATGTATGACGAAAACGGCACGGCCTACCTCGATTTCTATGCCGGCATCGCCGTCAACAGCGCGGGCAACTGCAACGAGAAGGTCGTCAAGGCCGTGCAGGACCAGGCCGCTGACATCATGCAGACGTTCAACTATCCGTACACGATCCCGCAGGCACTCCTTGCGGAAAAGGTTTGCACGACGATCGGCATGGACAAGATCTTCTTCCAGAGCACGGGCACCGAGGCCAACGAGGCCATGATCAAGATGGCGCGCAAGTACGGCATCGAGCACTACGGCCCGAACAAGTACCACATCGTTACGGCAAAGATGGGCTTCCACGGCCGTACGTTCGGCGCAATGTCGGCCACGGGCCAGCCGGGCAATGCCTGCCAGGTCGGTTTCGGCCCGATGGCCTACGGCTTCTCCTATGCACCGTACAACGACCTCGAGGCGTTCAAGGATGCATGTACGGAAAACACAATCGCCATCATGATCGAGCCGGTGCAGGGCGAAGGCGGCGTCCATCCGGCAACGCAGGAATTCATGACGGGCCTCCGCAAGTTCTGCGACGAGAACGGCATGCTGCTCCTGATCGACGAAGTCCAGACGGGCTGGTGCCGCACGGGCAAGGTCATGAGCTTCATGCATTACGGCATCAAGCCGGATATCGTCTCGATGGCGAAGGCGCTCGGCGGCGGCATGCCGATCGGCGCAATCTGCGCGACGAAGGAAGTCGCAAGCGCCTTCACGATGGGCTCGCACGGCACGACGTTCGGCGGCCATCCGGTCTCCTGCGCCGCCGCGCTCGCCGAAGTCAATGAGCTCCTCGACCGCAACCTCGCGGACAACGCCGAGAAGATGGGCGAATACATGAAGAAGAAGCTCTCCACGCTGCCGCACGTCAAAGAAGTGCGCGGCCAGGGCCTCCTGATCGGCTGCGAGTTCGATGACACGATTTCGGGCGTCGAAGTCAAGCATGGCTGCTTCGACCGCAAGCTCCTGATTACGGCCATCGGCAAGCACATCATCCGCCTCATCCCGCCCCTCATCATCACGGAAGCGGATTGCGACAAAGCGTTCGCCATCATCAAAGAGACGGTCGAGAGTTTGAGCAAGTAACACGATTGAAAGCCTCCCTCATTGAGGGAGGGGGACCGCGAAGCGGTGGTGGGAGTAGTTAGGTACTTTAGCCGAACGGTTTTCACGTTGCAGCTAAAGTCCTTCAGCCACATACGAGTATCCTGTTCGGCTTCAGCCTCCTACTACTCCCCCCGCCCTTCGGGCTCGTCCCCCCTCAATGAAGGGGGCTACACTCGGACGCAACGTCTCATATAACATCATATCAGCAAAGAAGCTGCTCAGGCGGTCACGCATGTGACCGCCGAGTGGCTTTTCTATTTTTTAGGGAGATGATACCCCATGCCTGCAAAAACAAAACTCATCATCACGGTCGGCTGCGAATACGGCTGCCGGGGGCCGGAGATTGCGCAGCGCATCGCGGACGACCTCGGCATCCCTTGTTATGACCGCGACCTCATCGACGACATCATCGAGGAGGCCGGCTTCTCGAAAGACCTGCTCGACAAGGCCGAGAAAGGCCATGCCATCCGCGGCCGCGACACGGGCGACGTCGATCCGAAGAAGCTCGGCGCCATCCGCTACCACAACCTCACGGACCGCGTCGTCTTCCTCCAGCGCGAGACGGTGCGCCGCCTCGCCCCTGCGCCATGCGGATGTCAAGACGCTCAATGTTTTCATCTATGCGCCGAGCGATGTGCGCCTCAAGACGGTCATGCGCGAGCACAACCTCGGCAAGACGGAGGCCGAGCTCCTGATCACGAAGAGTGACGAAGACCTCCATGCCCGCTACAAGCAGGTCACGGGCACGTATCGCGGCGACCGCCACAACCGCCACATGCTGATTGACTCGTCGCTGCTCGGCGCCGAGCGCACAGCGGACCTCATCGAGCGCCTCGCGTTTGCCCATTTCGGCATCGCGGGCGCGGAAGACGTCGATACCTCGACGGTCGAGACGGCGAAAGCCGCCGCTTCGCTATCCGCCGCTCCCGACCTCCCGCCCGTCACCGCATAACCGCTTGAAAGGAGCGTGACCCGCTATGGAACAGAAATCATCTTCTTTTGATAAAGTCCTTTCTTCGTGGGACATCCTCGTCATCGCCTTTGGCGCCATGATTGGCTGGGGCTGGGTCGTCTCGTCCGGCTCGTGGATCACGACGGGCGGCGTCGGCGGCGCAGCGCTCGGCTTCGTCATCGGCGGCATCATGGTCTTCTTCGTCGGCCTCACATACGCCGAGCTCACGAGCGCCATGCCGCAGTGCGGCGGCGAGCATGTCTTCTCGCACCGCGCCATGGGCCCGATCGGCTCGTTCATCTGCACCTGGGCCATCGTCCTCGGCTATGCCAGCGTCGCGTGTTTCGAGGCCTGTGCGCTGCCGACGATCGTGACGTTCCTGTTCCCGGACTTTCTCCAGGGCTATCTCTACACGGTCGAGGGCTTTGACGTCTATGCGTCGTGGCTCGCCGTCGCCGTCATCGTCGCCATTTTCATGACGTACATCAACATCCGCGGCGTCAAGGCGGCCGCGAAGCTCCAGACGCTGCTGACCGTCATCATCGCAGGCGCGGGCATCCTGCTCATGGTCGCTTCGGCCATCAATGGCGACGCCTCGAACCTCGAATCCCAGATGTTTGTCGGTGACGACGGCTTCTCGATGCTGAAGACGACGCTCGCCGTCGCCGTCATGACGCCGTTCTTCTTCATCGGTTTCGACGTCATCCCGCAGGCGGCAGAGGAAATCAACGTCGATCTCAAGAAAATCGGCCAGATCCTGATCCTTTCCGTCGTGCTGTCCGTCGTGTTCTACGCGCTCGTCATCATCGCCGTCGGCCTCGCGCTCTCGGGCCCTGAAATTCTCGCGTCCGAGAAAAGCGCTGCCGGCCTCGTGACGGCCGACGCGATGGCGAAAGTCATGAACTCCGCCATGATGGCAAAAGTCATCATCATCGGCGGCATGTGCGGCATCGTCACGAGCTGGAACTCCTTCCTGATGGGCGGCAGCCGCGCACTCTACTCCATGGCCGAGTCCTACATGGTGCCGAAGACGTTCTCCAAGCTCCATCCGTCCTACAAGACGCCGATCAATGCGCTCTACCTCATCGGTGCGCTGACGATTCTCGCGCCGTTCGCCGGCCGCAAGATGCTCGTCTGGGTCGTCGATGCCGGCAACTTCGGCTGCTGCGTCGCGTACTGCATGGTCGCGATTTCGTTCATCATCCTGCGCAGCAAGGAGCCGGACCTCGCGCGTCCGTACCGTGTCAGCCACTATAAGATCGTCGGCGCGCTCGCCGTCCTCATGAGCGGCTTCATGGTCGTCATGTACATCCTCCCGGGCTCCGACGCCGCGCTCGTCCCGCAGGAGTGGGCCATGGTCGGCGGCTGGTGCTTCCTCGGCCTGATCTTCGGCTTCCTCTGCAAGCAGAAATACGGCGAACGCTTCGGCCTGCTCGTCGACATCATCTCCGACGAGGATGCCGCGGCACTGCAGTCGACGGACGAAGAAATCTCCGTCGCCCTCGATGGTGCTATCGACGCCGCCATCAACAAGATTCTGACGCAGAGGAAACTCAACATGGCGTAAAAGAAAGGAGTCCTCTTCCCCATGAAACCATTCCAATTCTCCGTTCCCCAGGACGTCATCGTCGGCTCCGGCTCGGCCGAGAAGCTCGGCGAGGCCGCGAAGAAGCTCGGCGGCACGCATGCACTGATCATCTCGGGCCCGCATCTCACGAAGATGGGACACGTCAAGCACTGCGCTGACCTGCTCGCCGCCGCCGGCATCGCGTCCGACGCCTTCACGGAGACGGAGGGCAACCCGTCGACGGAGACCGTCGCGAAAGCGGCCGAGATGTACAAATCCTGCGGTGCCGACTTCCTCGTCGCATTTGGCGGCGGGTCGCCGATGGACGTCGCGAAAGCCGTCGCCGTCGTCGCGAAGTTCGGCGGCAAAATCACGGACTACGAGGGCGCCGGGACGGTGCCCGGCGAGCCCGTGCCGCTGATTGCCCTGCCGACGACGGCCGGCACGGGCTCCGAGGTCACGGCCGCCGCTGTCATCACCGACCATTC
>CACZFT010000206.1 GCA_902780535.1 uncultured Selenomonas sp.
CGCGGCACGCCTTCCTCATCGACCCGGGCTTTACGCCAGAACGCATCCTCGCCGCCATCCGCGAGAAAGGCATCACCGTCGAGCGCATCCTGCTCACGCACGGCCACTTCGACCACATCGGCGCGGCACTCGCCGTGAGCGACGCGCTCGGCGCGCTCCCCATCTGCATGTGGGAAAAGGGCAAAAAATACGCCGAGAGTCCCGAATGGAACCTCTCGGCGAACTTCTTCCCGCCCGCGGGCTTCACCCTGCCCGCCGCGCGCATGACCTACCTGCCGGACGGCGCCTGCCTCGCGCTCGCCGCCGCTCCCGCCTGCCGCCTCCATCTCATCGCCACGCCCGGCCATACCGAGGACGGCTGCTCCTACGTCAGCGAGGCCGCGGCCCGGCGCACGGACGGCGACCGCCTCGCCTTCGTCGGCGACACCATCTTCCGCGCGAGCTACGGCGCCACCCACTTCCCCGGCGGCGACGAACGCACGCTCATGGAGAGCATCAAAACCCGCCTCCTCACCCTGCCCGCGGACACCCTGCTCCTCTCCGGCCACAGCGAGCCGACCACCGTCGGCGAGGAACAGACGCGGGCGTGGTACCAGTGAGCGCCAAATCATTATGGAACCACTGATTAATTCGGCACCCTGTCTTTACGTATCTGCACTGTCCTCTCGTCGCCCTACAATCCTCAGCACAAAACGCGATGGAGCGTTTTGGCTGCTACGCCTCCGGTTTGTCTCCTAGAGAGATACAGCGCATCTACGTAAATTCAGGGCACCTCATTTAATCAGCGGTTCCTTATAAGTACAATACAGCAAAAACGAAATCATCCTATCAAAAACATCCCCAGGGACGCGCCTTTGAGGCTCATATCCCCGGGGATGTTCATTCGTTCAAAAACCTCGTTCAAAAACCGTTCAAAAGCAAGGCGTCGCTACGCCGAGATTCCCTTCGCGATTTCCTCCACCTCGGCAAGCGGCAGCTCCGTGAGCTCGGCCACTTCGCCGGGCGTCATCTGCCCGCGTGCGAGCAGGCGGCGCGCCATCTTGCACTGTGCGCCGTGCTCTCCCGCCGCAAGGCCTTCTTTGCGGCCTTTCGCTTCTTTTTCCGCGCCAAAGCGCTCCATCAATTCACACATGGCAGCAACCCCCTTTGCCTCAGATTTGAAATACTCCATACGCTGCGCCAGGACAGGATAGTGCAGGCGCTCTGCCTCTGGCTCGAAGAAGTCCTGCATCAGGCGTCCGAGCGGCGTGTCGTCCTTGCAGTCGCCGTTGACGTAGATAATATGCGCACCGTCACCGAAGTCGCGCTCTAGTTCGCGGATTGTGCGATCGACGTGGTAAAGCGGCAGCCCCGCGCCGAACGTGTCATGCTCCGTGATGAAGATGACGTACGTCTCCGGCAGCTCGCGCACCGGCGTGCCCTTCGCCAGCACGCGGCTGTCGAGCATGCCGCTGTTGTACCGCGCCCGCCGCGGGATTGCCCCCTCGCTCGCGCGCTGCACCTCGCAGTTATAGAGCTTCCCTGCCGCATCCACCGCGAGAACGTCGAACCGGACGCCGCGCCCGTAGAGGTTCTGCACACTCTGCTGCGTCGTGACGCGCTGCACCTCGATATCATCTCGCGCAAGGACGAGCCGCAGGATGAGGTTCATACAGGGAATGTCCCCATCGAGACAGGCGGCGAAAAAGGTATCGTCGATGAAACGAAACTTCTGCAGGATGGCCAGGTATTCCTCCGGAAAGTTTTTCGGCAGCTGTGCCATGAGCAGCACCTCCATTCCTGCCTTTATTCTACTAAGAAATCCTCAAGCGCGCAAGCGAAAGGCGGCGCGCGATTGGTTGGATTTCCTTTATCTCCTCTCCTTCCTTGACGCCCTCCGCACCGCCCGATATAATTTGAAGCAAAGAAACATGGGGGGCGGCAGGAATGGTTACGATCAAACAGATTGCGGAGCTTTGCGGCGTGTCGCGCGGCACGGTCGACCGCGTGCTGAACGGGCGCGGCAAAGTGAAGCCTGAGAAGGCCGCCCTCGTGCGCGCGATGGCGGAGAAACTGAACTACCGGCCGAACCCCGCGGGCAAGGCGCTCTCGGCGCGCAAGAAACAGCCCGTCGTCGGCGTGCTCATCGCCTCCGAGGGCGTCCATTTCTTTGACGAGGTGCTCGACGCCATGCACCACCGCGCGCAGAAATACGCGGAGTTCGGCCTGCAGGTGCTCTGGCGCAGCACGCGCGGCTTTGACGCCGCCGAGCAGTGCCGCATCCTCGACGAGCTCATGCCGAGGGTCAACGCGCTCATCGTGAGCCCGCTCTCGGAGCGCCGCGTGCTCGAGAAGCTCAACGCCTGCGTCCACGCCGGCATCTTCGTCGTGACCATCAACAACGACGCGCCCGCCTCGAAGCGCCATTGCTACGTCGGGCCGTCGTACCTGCAGGGCGGCCGCACGGCGGGCGCGCTACTCAAGATGATCGGCCCGTCCGAGATCCGCGCGGGCGTGCTCCTCGGCTCGCTCGAGATGTACGGCCACCGCCAGCGGCTCGCGGGCTTCCTCGACGTGCTCGAAAAGGAGCCGGGCTTCCGCTACCTCGGCGTGCAGGAGACGAACGACGACGACATGATCGCCTACGAGGAGACGGCGCGCCTCCTCGATGAGCATCCCGAGACCAACGCGCTCTTCGTCGCCTCCTCCGGCGCCTACGGCGCCTCGCGCGCCCTGCTCGCGCGCGAGCGCACCGACCTCACCGCCATTGTCTTCGACACGATCCCGACGACGATCGACATGATGAAGCGCGGCGTCATCCGCGCGGCCATCTACCAGCACCCGCGCACGCAGGGCCACCGCGCGATGCAGGTCGTCTTCGACTACCTCGTCAACGGCATCGCGCCCGAGCATGAGAAATACATCATGCGCAACGAGATCCGCATCCTCGAGAACGTCACGGAATGCGACGACTGAGCGGCTGCTGCCCCGCGAGGAAACGCACCGCACACGGCCAAGCGCAATGTTGGCTAAAAAGCGCAGACGCAATGTTCTGCTCACGCAAGCAACCAGACGCAGAGCGAGCCGAAGAGCTTAAAGAGCTCGAGGAACTTGATCGCAAGCGCGAGGCCGAAGCCAGCAGAGAACAAGATTGATAATAGCAGAAAGGGGCTGTCTCACGAAAGCATTTTCGTGCGGATAGCCCCGTTTTCTTTGACCTCAATCACGGTCATCTGACACTGGCGATAATCATGGCATAAAAA
>CACZFT010000207.1 GCA_902780535.1 uncultured Selenomonas sp.
TTCGTCTCAACCCATCGGGTGAAGGACGGAAAGAAGCATTTCGTTAGTTATGGCAAGGGCTCGACAGTGTTGATCCTTTGCCGGTTGAATAATTCAGGTATAACGTATGGACAGGTTTTTTTCTATAATGGCTCTGGCTATCAGACCAAAGAGTTTTATGATGGACGTGATTTCAGTTATCCTAACGGAACTATTGGATATGAGCAAGCAAGAAGAATCGCGAATTATGCTCGTAGCAAGTGAAGCTGAGGTAAAAAGTTTTTTTATTCTCTGAGAGGTGGATGGTCATGCGGAGGCTTCAACGTATTCTTCTTTTCCTTTTTTGCAGCTTCGTTTTTTCCATTTCGGTGGCGTCGGCACAGGCTGTGCAGCTATCAGATTTGGGAGCGGAAAGTTTCTATCAGAATCTTAAAATTGTTGCTGCAGCATTGCATGAATCGAGCGGGTTGGATGATTTGACGCATATCGGGATAGCTTCTCCTGATAGTCCCTATGATATGTATATCACTGTTTGGGATGGAACTATGATTTATATTTTTGCGAATCGAGCAGGCTATGTGTCAAAAGTGGTCGTCTCTGGTGTGCGGGTAAATGACCCGCGTGCGATAAAGGAAATGGCAAGGGCACTTTTTGCCGTCAGTGTCTGTTCAGGATTAACGCAGCAAGAAATTTCTTCATTGTCGTATGCGAAAGCCATGAGCACGGGGGCCGCAAGTATCTGGGGATCGAATGTCCATCGGCGAGTCGCAGTTGAATTTTATATCTATCAAAATCAGGCAAACTGTTTCCGATTTGTTGCATATGATCGTTAAATTTATGAAAAAGTATCTTCGGACGCAAAAGACCCTCCATAAGGAATCCGTTAAGCAGGAAAGCGTGGATTCCGTTGGAGGGTCTTTTGCGTCTGCGACCACGATTGTTTCTTTTAACCTAATACCGCAGATGCTTTAAATGCATCCGGTACAGCGACATGATCAGTACGTCGGCGACGAGCCAGCTGATCGGGAACAGCACCATGAGGTTTGCAAACGTCGGATGCATGGGGAAGTACCACCAGACGCCGACGAGGCGGACACCGCAGACGGAAATCAGCGTCGCGAGTGCCGGGGCGAGCGAGACGCCATAGCCGCGCAGCGCGCCGGAGCAGATGTCGTAACCGACGCAGAGGACTTCGGGCAGCACGACGTATTCGATGCGCGTGACGGCGTTTTCGATGACGACGGGATTTGTCGAGAAGAAGCCGAGCATCTGCCGCATGTAGACAAAGATGAAGGCGGCGAGCGCAATCAGGATGACGGCGCTCAGCACGACGCAGTCGCGCGTGACCTCGCGGCAGCGGGCGTACTGGCGCGCGCCGTAGTTCTGCCCGACGAATGTCGTGCATGCCTGCTGGATGCCGATCGAAAAGCAGTACATGTTGATTTCGATCGTGAACGCCGCTGCCGAAGCCGCCATGACTTCCGGGCCGAGGCTGTTGATGGCGTTCTGGATCACGAGGTTTGCGATGCAGAAGACCATGCCCTGCAGCGCGGCGGGCAGGCCGATGCGCAGGCATTTGACGAGCTCGCCGAAATGGAGCCGCAGCAGGCCGGGCTCGAGGTGCAGGATGCCAGCGGCGTGCACCATGTGCTGCAACAGCCAGACGGCGCAGACGAGGTAGGAGAGCACGGTTGCGATGGCGACGCCTGCCGTGCCCCAGCCGAACATCAGGACGAATGCGAGGTCGAGCGCGATGTTGAGCACGCTTGCGAGAATCAGGGCATAGAGAGGCGTCTGTGCGTCGCCGCGGCTCCTGAGGATCGCGGCCGCAAAGTTGTAGAGCGAGAGGAACGGCATGCCCGCGAGGTAGATGCGCAGGTAGATTTCCGCTGTCGGCTGGACGGCTGCTGGGACGGCGAGCGCATCGAGCACCCATCGCACGGGCCACTGGCCGAGGATGGCGACGACGAGGCCTAAGAGCAGCGAAAAGAGCAGCGCCGTATGGACGGTGCGCGTTGCCTCCTTCAGCCGACGTGCGCCGATGTACTGCGCGATGACAACATTCGCACCGAGCGAGATGCCGAGCAGCAGCGAGACGATGAGGCTGATGATCGTGACATTGTTGCCGACAGCAGCCATCGCTGCCGTGCCCTCGAACCGTCCGAGCACCATCGTGTCCGTCGCATTAAAAAGCTGTTCCAGGATGGCCGTAACAGCAATCGGCAGAGAAAATGCGAGCAGCTCACGATAGAGCGGCCCGCTGAGCATGTTGACGCTCCGGGTAGACATATCGACATGCCTCCTCTCTAAAAATTTTGGTTCAATCACAAAACTTGTGGGATTGAATAGTTTCGAAGAATAATTCATGTTGTCAAAAAAGAAGACATCCGCTAAGATGTGGAAATGCATAT
>CACZFT010000208.1 GCA_902780535.1 uncultured Selenomonas sp.
CGGGACGAAGAAAGTCATCCGCACGCTGATCAAGAAGCACATCAAGATCACGGATGCCGTCATCGGCACGGAGACGAAGATTGAGAACGGCGTCATCACCATTGACGGCAGCCTTGCGGACAAGGCCATCAAGGAGGACCCGCTCTGCAAGAGCCTCAAGCTCGACGTCATCCATCCGAGCGAGCGCCACATCTACACCGACACGATCATGGACGTCTGCCCGATTGCGACGAAAGTCGAAGGCGCGCTCGGCGAAGGTGTCACGAAGGTCGCGGACGGCGTCGTGTTCCTGCTGACGGGTGTTGATGAAGATGGCGTGCAGGTGCACGAGTTCGGCTCGTCCGAAGGATTCCTCGATGAGAAGATGTACTTCGGCCATCCGGGCTGCGCCGACGAGGGCGACATCATCATCCGCTGCCATGCCGTCATCGCGAAGAAGTCCGGCATGACGCGCCCCGGCCCGTTTGCCGCGCACAAATGCGAGGACTACATCATCCAGGCCGTGCGCGACGAGCTCAAGAAATACGAGGGCGAAGTCGTGCGCGAGGAGCATTGTGAAGACCTGCGCCGCGAAGGCAATCCGCGCGTCGTGCTCGTCAAGGAAATCATGGGACAGGGCGCGATGCACGACAACGTCATCTGCCCGGTCGAGCCCTGCGGCGTCAAGGGCGGCCAGAAGAACGTCGACTGCGGCAACGTGCCGATCATGCTGACGCCGAACCAGGTGCGCGACGGTTCGATTCATGCGCTGACGTGCATCGGCCCGGCCACGAAGGAAATGACGCGCCACTACATCCGCGAGCCGCTCGTCGAAGGCCTCGCGGCCGATGCGGAGCTCGACCTCATCGGCGTCATCTTCGTCGGCTCGCCGCAGGTCAATGACGAGAAAATGTGGGTCAGCGAACGCCTCGGCTCCCTGCTCGAATCGCTGGACATCGATGGATGCATCATCACGACCGAAGGTTTCGGCAACAACCACATCGATTTCATCCAGCACATCGGGCAGGCCGGCAAGCGCGGCATCCCCGTCGTCGGTGTCTCGTTCTGCGCGTACCAGGGCCAGCTCGTCGTCGGCAACAAGTATGCGGACGCCATGGTCGAGGAAAATATGGATGCGGGCGGTTTTGAGAACAACGTCTGCGGCTGCTCCTGCGTCACGAAGGAAGTCGCGGCGCGCGCCATCGCCATGCTCAAGAACAAGATGGCAGGCGTCCCGATCAAAGCCGCACCGAAGAAATGGAACAACGACGTCATCAACGCGAACAACCGCCTGCTCGGGCTGCCCGAGACGAAGCTCGTGGAGAGCGGGACGCTGCACTAAATCTAAAAAGGCTCCCCCTTTTGGGGAGGCATAGTAAGGAGGTACGCCGATGGATTTTCTCATTAATCCGATTTTGATGGGCGGCACGGTCAAAGAGGTGGCAGGCGACACCGTCAAAGTTCACCTCCATGGACGCCTCGGCGTGCTCACCGTCCCGCGCCGCCTCATCATCGAGCCGGGCATCGTGGCCGCAGGGCAGCAGACGAAATTCTTCTTCAGCTACCTCAGGATCGTCCCATCCGGCTACGATGACGACACGGCCACCATGAATCCCGCGCAGGAAATCTTTCCCGCGCTCTTGCACGGCACGCTGACAGAGGTCAATGACACAGCCGTCAAAGTCGAGATGGCGGGCGGCTATGGCACGATTGCCGTGCCGCGCCGCTGGGTCTTCACCGATGTCGCACTCGCCGTCGGCGAGACCGCCGAATTCTACTTCAGCTGCATGCATCTTGTCGCTTGAATGACAACCCTCAAAGGAGGAAAACATATGCTTACCACCATCGAAGGTCTTCAGTCCGAAATCTTTGTCCCGCTCACGCCGCCGCCGGTCTTCACCGAGCTCAAGAAGCCGCTTTCCGAATGCAAAGTCGCGTTCATCACGGCGGGCGGTATTCACAAGAAGAGCCAGGTTCCATTCAATACGTCCGGTGATTTCTCCTACCGCACGATCGAGTTCGACACGCCGTCGTCGGAGCTCATGGTCACGCATGGCGGCTTTGACAATTCCGACATCAACAAGGATGTCAACGCCATGTTCCCGATTGACCGCCTGCATGAGCTTGTCAAGGAGGGATTCATCGGTTCGCTGCCGAAAGAAACATATACGTTCATGGGCGGCGGCGGCAACGTCGAGAAGTTCCGGAACGAGACGGGGCCCGAAATCGCGAAGAAGCTCAAGGCGCAGGGCGTCGACATCGTGCTCTGCACGGGCGGCTGCGGCACGTGCCACCGCTCGGCGACGATTGTCACGCGCTGC
>CACZFT010000209.1 GCA_902780535.1 uncultured Selenomonas sp.
GCAGTTTCTGAAGTGAGCGGGAGGTGTGCATTTTGAAAGATCTCAGTGTCAAAATCAAGATCCTGCTGCTCGCAGTCATCATGCTCGTCATCACGTGCATCGTCGCGGCGGTCGGCATCTATTCGAACCACCAGTCGAAGCAGGCGGCCGATGACATGTACAACCGCAACCTCATGACGACGCAGTACCTCAATGAGGCGACGGTGCAGCTCCGCACGATGGAGAGCGACGTGGACTACCTGCTGCTGCAGGATTTCACGCCGGAAAACCAGAAGAAGCTCATCGATGACCTCATCGCGAAGGCAAAGACCATCCAGGGCGATGCGGACAAGATCAAGGACATCGATACGGGCGACCGTGCACAGGCGTCCATCGAAAAGCTCAATGGCAATCTCAGCGACTTCATCACGTCGGCCGAGAGCGCGAAGAGCCTCACGACGTCGCAGGAAGACAAGGCGAAGCTCATGAAGAGCCTCAGCGGCGTCAAGGAAATCAGCGCGCGCCTCTCCGAGCTCACGCCGGACAACATCCAGCAGGGCAAGCTGCTGTTCGAGCAGTCAAATGCCGTCTATGAGCGTTCCATCAAGATTTTCCTCGGGATCATCCTCGCGGGCCTGATCATCGGCGTCGCGGCCGCCCGCATCATCTCGAAGAACATCGCTGACCCGCTCGAAGAGTCCGTCGGCCTCCTCAATGCCGTGGCCGATGGCGACCTTACGCAGGAGCTGCCGCCCGAGCTCGCCGACCGCAGCGACGAAGTCGGCGAGATGGTGGCTTCGCTCGAGAAGATGCAGCAGGCGCTCCGCACGTTCCTCAAGGACGTCCACGAGGAGGCCGAGCGCAGCGTCACGATGGTGCACGAGGTGCAGGAACTCGTCGGCGCGCTCAACGACGGAGCGCAGGACATGTCGGCTGTCACGGAAGAGATGGCAGCGGGCATGGAGGAGACGGCGGCATCGACGTCGAACCTCGAGAATCTCAGCGACCAGATCAGCGCAAGCGTGAAGTCGAATGCCGACGAGGCAGAAAAGAGCGAGGCGTACACGAACGAAGTCGCCGAGCGCGCGAGCAAGCTCAAGCAGGATATGGATGCGTCGAGCAAGCGGGCGGAAGACGTCTATCATCAGACGAAGGGCTCGGTCGAGCAGGCCATCGAGGCGGCGAAAGTCGTCGACAACATCACGCTCTTGACGAAGGACATCACGGACATCGCCGAGCAGACGAATCTCCTCGCGCTCAACGCGGCCATCGAGGCGGCGCGCGCAGGCGAAGCAGGTCGCGGCTTCTCCGTCGTCGCTGACGAAGTCCGCAAGCTTGCGGAACAGTCGCAGCAGACGGCCGAGAAGATCCAGTCGCTGACGGGCCGCGTGACGAGCTCGGTCGGCGACCTCTCCGAAGGCGCGAACGGCTTGCTGCAGTTCATGGAGCAGAACATTGCGAAGGATTACGAAGCCATCACGAAGACGGCAGAACAGTACCTCGCCGATGCCGATTACATGCGCGACTTCGCGCGTGCGGGCAAGCAGACGTCGCAGGGCATTACGGACGACGTCGAGACGATGAACAACGCGATGACGCAGATTGCGAAAGCCACGCAGGAAGAAGCGCAGGGCAACACGCAGGTCGCCGAGAAGGTCACGGAAGTCGCCGAAAAGGCGAACCAGATTCTCGAGAAGGTCCGCGAGTCGCAGGAAGGCGCCGAAAAGCTCAAAGAACAGGTTGCGAAGTTCAAAGTTTGAGCATGCTTTATTGAAAATGAAAGAATCTCCACCAGAAATGGCAGGAGATTCTTTTTTTCTGTAGAATTTTTGGAAAAGAGACAGAGAAACAGACAGGGAACATGGAAAGGGGCGCAGATGGGATGCCGATGTTTCGAAAATCGATGATCGTGCTGCTGCTGCTCGCGCTCGTCGCGGGCGGCGGGGCGCTCTATGGCATGCACGCGCAAAGTGATGCGACCGTGCTCGATGCGGCGACGCAGCCAGCCGCTTCCTCTGGCGATGGTGGAACATCGCAGGATGGCGGCCTGACCGTCTACGTCACAGGTGCGGTCAACCAGCCCGGCGTTGTGACGGTCGCGACGGGCGCGCGCATCGCCGATGCCGTCAACGCTTGCGGCGGCCTCTCGCCGGACGCTGATGGTGAGGCCATCAACATGGCGCAGGCCGTGAAGGACGGCCAGCAGATCCGCGTGCCAGCGAAGGGCGCGCAGAACGCGGCGGCGAATGGCGGAAATAACACGGCCTCTGCGAAAGCAGGCGGTTCCGCGAATTCCGCCGACACGGGC
>CACZFT010000210.1 GCA_902780535.1 uncultured Selenomonas sp.
TCCGTGCTGCCAGGCGTGACGATTGGCAGCGGCTGCGTGATTGCAGCGGGCAGCGTCGTGACGAAAGATGTGCCGGATAACAGCGTCGCAGCTGGCGTATCGGCTGTCGTGAAGTCGAAAATCGAACCATGAGATAAAGGGGAAATCAAATATGCGGCAATTTGTTGTAGACGCTTTTACGGATCATATTTTCGCGGGGAATCCGGCCGCCGTGTGCATTCTTTCGCATTGGATTCCCGATGCGCTGATGCAGGACATCGCGATGGAGAACCGCTTTTCGGAGACGGCATTTGTCGTGAAAGAAGGTGCGGCATATCATCTGCGTTGGTTCACGCCAGGGGGAGAGATTGACCTCTGCGGCCATGCGACGCTGGCCACGGCTTATGTGCTGCTGAATCATTACGAAAAAGAGCAACCATCTGTTACGTTCACGACGTTGAGCGGGACGCTTTTTGTGAGGCGGTCGGGGGACAAATATGAAATGGAGTTCCCTGCCTACGAGCTCCGGCAGGTGCCTGTGACGGATGCGATGACGGCGGCGTTTGGCGAGCGGCCACAGGAGGCATGGCTGGGACGCGACCTGCTCTGCGTTTTTGCAAAGGAAGAAACGATTCGAGAGATGCAGCCGGACATGGAACGGCTGGCACTCTTGCCCGGCCTCCTGCAGCATGTGACGGCGCGCGGCAAATCGTATGACTGCGTGTCGCGGAGCTTTGCACCGAAGCTCAAAGTCGAGGAAGACCCTGTCTGCGGCTCGGGCCATTGCCATATCGCCCCGTATTGGAGCAAGCGCATCGGCAGCACGCTGACGGCGTACCAGGCTTCTGCCCGTGGCGGCGTCCTGTATTGTCGCGTCGATGGTGAAAAAGTTTTCCTCGGCGGAAAGGCCGTCCTGTTTTCCGTTGCTGATCTAATGATTGACGCATGATACATGCCTTTCCGGTATGCAGAAGCCAATGCATGAAGTATTTTACAGGCTGGCGTGCGCGTGCTATGCTGGACGGGAAAAGAAAATTTCTGACTTTTGAAAGGAAGGAATCAAGCTATGAGCAAGACCCTTGTTGCTTATTTCAGCGCGACGGGCACGACGGCGCGCGTGGCGAAGAAGCTCGCGGACGCCATCAGTGCCGACCTGTTTGAAATCGAACCCGCACAGCCGTATACGTCTGCCGACCTCAACTGGAACGACGCATCGAGCCGCACGACGGCAGAGAAGAACGACCGTTCGCTGCGCCCTGCCATCGCGAAGAAAGTGCCGCAGATGGATGCATATGACACGGTCTTCGTCGGCTTTCCCATCTGGTGGTACATCGCGCCGAACATCATCAACACGTTCCTCGAAAGCTATGATTTCCAGGGCAAGACCGTCGTGCCGTTCGCGACGTCTGGCGGCAGCACGATGGGCCGCACAAATGACGCCCTCGCGCCGTCGTGCCCGGGGGCGAAACTCCCGGAAGGTCGCCGCTTTGCGTCGAGTGCGGGCGCAGGCGAGCTCAAGGCTTGGGCGGAAGCGTTCTGCTGAAATGCAGAAGGATGAACATCAACGATGAAAACAGCAAGCCCCTTGCGGATGGATCTGCAGGGGGCTTGCTGTTTCTTGTCATTTCACGTATTTTCCGTTCGTCGTCCAGACGTGTTCAACGTCTCTTCATCGACCGTCCAGCTGTGCTGTCCTGTTGCCGCATTGCCAAAACCCATGCAGCCGAGGCAGATGCGGGAAATCCGGATGTCTGTGGTACCGAGTGTCGTGTATTTCATGGCGTGTTCCTTTCTGGTGGTGGTTGGGCTTGGATACCTTCATTGTAAGGCAGAGAGGGCAGAAGGACAAATACCTATCTTGATGCGGTTTCCATGCCTTGAACCTATGTAGAAATTCTTTTGCCGAAGACATTGCGCGTTCCATGAAGATTCCGTTTGGCAAGATTGCGTCCTTTGGGAGTGACAGCGTTCTCGGCAGGGAAAATCGGGGGCGATGGCGAATAGCAGAAAGAAGAAGATTCTGTTGTGTATTTTGGAGGGAACGATATGAAGAAGCCGGAAAAGAAACTGGGATTCGGGTTCATGCGTTTGCCGCTCTTGGATGCCAAGGATCAGACGTCGATCGATGTCGCGCAAGTGGAGCAGATGGTGGATCTGTTCCTCGAACGCGGATTCACATATTGCGATACGGCGTGGATGTATCATGACTTCAAGAGCGAGGAAACGGTTGGCAAGGCGCTCGTCGACCGTCATCCTTCACGATCGCGACGAAGATGCCGGACATGATGCTCAAGAGCAAGGAAGAGGTGCCGGACATCTTTGCGAAGCAGAAGGCGAAGCTTCATGTTGATTCGTTCGACTATTATCTCGTCCACGACATGAACCATGTGAACTACGAGAAGGCGAAGAAGTACGGAGCGATTGACTTCCTGCGGGAGAAGCGCAAAAGCGGCGAAATCCGCTGCCTCGGCTTCTCGTTCCATGACACGCCGGAGGTGCTCGACCGCATCCTCGATGAAAATCCGTTCTTCGAGTTCGTGCAGCTCCAGATCAATTATCTCGACTGGGAAAGTGCAGGCATCCAGTCGCACAAGTGCTATGACGTCGCGACGAAACACGGCCTGCCCGTCATTGTCATGGAGCCGGTCAAGGGCGGCACGCTTGCGAATCCGCCGCAGAACGTCAAGGAGATGCTGCACGAAGCACATCCCGACTGGAGCCCGGCCGAGTGGGCCATCCGCTTCGCGGCGAGCCTTGAAAATGTCATGGTCGTGCTCTCAGGCATGAGCGACCTCGCGCAGCTCGACGAGAACATGGGCTTCATGCAGGATTTCACGCCGCTCACAGAGGAAGATCAGGCGCTTCTTTTGCAGGCGGCAGAAAAGATTCGCGACGGCATCGCGATTCCTTGCACGGGCTGCCGCTACTGCGTGGAAGCGAGTAAATGCCCGAAGAACATCCTCATCCCGAATTACTTCGCGCTCTTCAACACGCGCAAGCTCATGAAGCGCAGGGATTTCTCACCAGAAATCGAATACTACGAGAATTACCTCAGCCAGGGGTACGGGAAGGCTTCGGACTGCATCGCTTGCAAATCATGCGAGCGCGTCTGTCCGCAGCATATCCATATTTCTGAGTGGATGCCGAAACTCGCAGAGAACATGGAAAACGGACAAGGCTTTTGAAAGGCTGGGCATCATGGGAGCAGCAGGGCTTGGCGGTTTCGGCTTCGTGCATACGGCAGCCTTCGGGCGTTCGCCGCGCAGGGCGCGGCTCGAGCGCGTCATGGCTTCCCCGCATTTTGTGAATGGGAAGTTCGAAAACCTTGTGCCCGTGTCAATCATTCCTGAGGAAGTCGATCACCACGAGAACCGTTTCACGGCGATGTGGAAATTCTTGTTCGGCGACAAGTCTGCGCTCTCGCCGTCCGTGCCCCTGATTTCGAAGAAGACGGATCTTTTCTCCCTGCCGCGCGACGAAGACATCGTCGTCTGGATGGGACATTCCAATTTTTACCTGCAGCTCGGCGGTCGGCGCATCCTCATCGATCCGACGTTCCATGCGTACGCATCGCCGGTCTTTTTCATCAACAAGGCGTTTCCGGGCAGCAACATCTATACGGCGGATGACATCCCGCCGCTCGACGTGCTTGCCATCAGCCACGACCATTGGGATCATCTCGACTATTCGACGGTCATGGCATCCGATTCACATGCTGCCGGAAGAAACGGTGCAGAAATTGACAATATATATACGAGCAGTATAATGTATGTATGGAGGTGGTCGTATGACGATGGTATCGTTTCGGACGGATGAAACGCTCAAAGAACAAG
>CACZFT010000211.1 GCA_902780535.1 uncultured Selenomonas sp.
GATTGTCGGAATTCATCCGCAAATCTATCCAATTATAGGAGGCAATTTTTCATGTCAAAGGAGTCAGATCAGCGGCAGCAGCATGCGCCGCTGATGTCCCCGTACCAGACGTATGAGGAAATCAACACCTACGTCGTCGTCTGGGGACTGTTCTTCGCGGTCTTGTTCGCCCTCGCGGTCGGCTACCTCGCGCTGAAGATCGGCCAGACGGTCGATGCGTTCGCGCCGGTCTCCGTGCTCGCTATGGGCATGGCGGTCATCTTCCATCGCAAGAACGCATTCCCGGAGACCGTGCACATCCAGGCCATCGCGAGCGCGGGCACGAACGTGCTCGGCGGCGCGATGTTCATCCTGCCGGCGCTCTACATCCTCGGCATCGAGGACCTCTCGTTCCTCGAAATGTCCGTCCCGATCGTCCTCGGCGGCGTGCTCGGCGTGTTCCTCGCGACCGTCTTCCGCCGTTATTTCTGCGAGGAAATGGACGGCATCTATCCGTTCCCGTCCGGCAGCGCGGCCGCCGAAGTCCTGCAGTCGAACGAGGGTTCGAAAGCGCACATCATGTTGCTTTCGGGCGCGGTCGCGATGGTATACGATTTCGTACTCAACACGCTCGGCTGGTGGCAGGAGCTTCTGACGACGACGGCCGTCTCGTGGGGCCAGGCGCTCGCCGACAAGTACAAGCTCGTCTTCAGCATCGACAATGACGCGGCGCTGCTCGGCATCGGCTATTTCACGGGTCTCCGCTACGCCATCATCATTGCGTCGGGCTCGTTCTTTGCCTGGATCGTCTGCATCCCGGTCGTCTACTACCTCGGCGGCGACCATCAGATGGTCGTCGGCGGCAAGGACATCCTGCTCGCGCAGGCACCGGTCGGCGCGGTCTTCTCGCAGTATGTGCGCCACATCGGCATCGGCATGCTCGCGATGGCGGGCATCATCGGCCTGCTGACGATGTCTGGCGTCGTCGGCCGCGTCATGCGTCGAGCGATACATGATCTTTTCACGAAGGGCACTGCATCCGAGGGCGGGCTCCTTCGCACGCAGCGCGACATCCCGATGAGCCGCATCGTCGTCGGCAGCATCCTCATGGCCATCGGCTTCGGCATCTTCTTCCATCTCATGTGCGCCGAAAACATGACGCAGACGATCCTCGCATTTGTCGTCGTCACGGTCTTCGCCGTGCTGCTCTCGGTCGTCGGCATCAGCTCCATCGCCTACACGGGCAACGAGCCGGTTTCCGGCATGACCATCTTCATGATCATCGTTTCGGCCGTCGTCATGGGCGGCGCCGGCATGCATGGCAAAGTCGGCATCGTCGCCATCCTCATGATGGCGTCGTTCCTCTGCACGACGCTCGCCGTCGCGGGCAACTTCATGTCCGAGCTCAAAGTCGCGCACATCACGGGCGCAACGCCGCGCACGATGCAGCGCTGGCAGCTCGTCTCCATCATCCTTTCGGGCTTCGTCTCCGTCGGCGTCGTGTTCCTGCTGAACCACGCCTATGGCTTCACGGGCCCCGACGCGCTGCAGGCGCCGCAGGCAAACGCCATGGCCGCCATCGTGCAGCCGATGATGGACACGGGCGACGCGCCGTGGCCGCTCTACATGGCGGGCGCGTTCTTCGCCGTGCTGCTCTATTTCCTCAAAATCCCGCCGCTCCCGTTCGCACTCGGCGCGTACCTGCCGATGGGCATCAACACGCCGGTTCTCGTCGGCGGCCTGATTTCGTACTTCGTCTCGCATAGCAGCAAGGACGAAAAAATCAACCAGCTCCGCCTCGCCGAAGGCAACACCGTCGCTTCCGGCTTCGTCGCGGGCGGCGCCATCGGCAGCCTGATCTCGGCCGTCCTCCACATCGCGGGCGTCAACTGGTTCGCGAAAGCCTGGGCCAACAGCCCGGCTGGCACGGCCTGTGGCCTCGTCGCCTACTTCTGCCTCTGCACGTTCCTCGTCTGGATGGCAAAGCGCGGCGCGAAAGAGTAATCCCAAAATAAAGGAATCTCGCAGTGTCTGTCACATGATGCTGCGAGATTCCTTATTTTTATCGTTATGATTGTTCGGCTTCTGCTACTAACTACTCCCACCACCGCTTCGCGGTCCCCCTACCTCTAGAGAGGCTGCTGAAAAAAGTGTCAAATTGAGGGGAATTAGTTATCCACAGGGAAGCTGTGGTTGCTTGAAGCAGGCTTTCCTGGCAGACGGGCATGAAAAA
>CACZFT010000212.1 GCA_902780535.1 uncultured Selenomonas sp.
CAGAAGCCTACTGCGCCAGAAAGACGGTTGACACCGCAATCGCGCGGACAAAGATGGCAAGAAGAGAGCATGCTCTTCTCTTTGAAACTAATACTTGCTTCCATTTCTTCTTCATTCCAACATTTCTTACTGTCGACAGAAATTGCGGACACAAGCCGGCCCCCTCTAGAGGGGGCTGTCAGCGAAGCTGACTGGGGGAGTAGTTGGATGCTGGAAACGAACAAGTATGCAGAACGTTGCTAAAGACTTTAGCAGCGTCCGCAAGCCTGTCAGGCTTCAGCACCTTACTACTCCCACCACCGCTTCGCGGTCCCCCTCCCTCTAGAGGGAGGCTGCTGGTTGCGTATCTTCGCAGCCTCTGTTTTTTCTATTCTCTTCCTTCCAGCTTCGTTTCATCCAGCGTCGCTCCATACTTCGCCCGCCACCACGAGACACTGCGGATGGCGTTGATGTAGTCCTGCATGGCCTGCTGGTCGATGGGCTGCAGGTCGCCTTCGATGGGCTCTTCGACGAGCGGGACGGTGTCGGCTTTGCCGATGGCGTGGCGGGTGATCCAGAAGCCGTAGTTGACGCCCTGGCGGCTGCCCGTCGTGAGGCTCGTGCCGAGGCTCATGTACTCGAATCCCTGCGGTGCAATGAGTTCGAGGATGGTCGGCACGATGTCGATCTGGCTGCCGGCGCTGTCGGCGAGGAGCGTGCCTTTGTGCACGCCCTGCCCCGTGATGACGAACGGGATGCCGTAGCGCTCGTACGTCGTCGGCGTCTTGTCGATGTTGTAGCGGTCGCCGTGGTCGCCGACGATGACGAAGAGGCTGTCAGGATATTTCGCCTTCGCAGCGCGGACGAACTTCGCGAGCTCGCGATCGGCGTACCAGTAATGGCCGAGCTCCGTGAGCAGGTGTTCGTCGCCCTGCGCCTCGGCAGGCAGCGCCGCGCGCACCTGCTCGCGGTCAAAGCCTTTTTCATCGACATCGACGTCGTACGGCGAATGGTTTGAGGCGTTGAGAATCACATTGTAGCTCGGTGCGTCGCCCGCCGCTTCGAGGCCATCGAGAATTTTTTCGTAGAGCACTTCATCCTCGCAGCCCCAGACGCTGCCGGGCACGTCGCCGTAGTCGCCGCGGCTGTAGAAATGCTCGAAGCCCTGTGCCTGCGTGAACGCGCCGATGCGCTCCCACGTCGCGGGCCCCGCATACCAGAAGTTCGTCGTGTAGCCGAGCTTCTGGAATTGCGGCGCGCTCGCCGTCGGATACGGCTCCGCAAACGATTCGGGCATGGTCGTGAGGTAGAGGTTTGCGTCAGCAAAGCCCGTCACGACGCCCGTGACGGCTGAAACCGTGCTCGCACCATTCGGCAGGAACGTCGGGCAGTAATCGCTGTCGTCCTCGGCGATGACGGAGCGCATGCCGTCAGCGATGTGGAGCCCCTGATACTTGTCGAGAAGCGGCCAGTTCGCATAGCTTTCGGAGAGGATGATGAAGACATGCGACGGCTGGCGGCCGAGTCCCGCGCCTGCCGCCTCGTGGCGCAGATATGTGTCGAGGTCGTCGCTCGTCGGTTCCATGCCGGCATGCAGCGCCGCGAGCGCGCGGATGTCTTCGACCGTGAAATCGAGGCCGTTGCAGGCGAGCATGCGATTTTGCAGCACGTAGCCGCGATGGACGGCCTGGAAGCTATCAAGGATGGCTTCGTTGAGGAAGTCGTCCTTCGTGACGCCCGCGTTCTCCCAGTCGACGCCCGTCTCCCAGCCAAGACTGCCGCCAAAGACGGAGAGAAGCCCCACGACATAGCAGACGCCGAGCGTGCATGCCCGCACAGCCCAGCGCACGGGCCAGGGAAAATAAGAAATAAACGTCAGCCGCGGCCCCTGCCAGCGCAGGATGAAGGCCACCGCCACTTTCCAGAGCACGAATGCCATCGCGCATGCGACGACCATTCGCACGGGCAGGTAGAATTCCTGCACGAGCGACCAGAACAGCGCAACTATGTCGTCATTCGCAGCATTGAACATGAGCTGGTTGAAGTTCGCATGGAACTGCCGGTAGTACGGAAAGCTCGCAACGTAGAGAATCGACGTCACGAGCAGCTCGGCGCCAAGCACGATTTTCCAGCAAACGTTTTCAACGCGTGGCAGGACGTAGTGCAAGAGCATGCCCGGCACGAGGGCGATGGCCGTCAGCACACCTGCCGTCTGGCACGACAGCCGCCCGCCGCGCACGACGGCCGCCCAGATGTCGGCCGCCTCCGTGCCCGCGCCCATGTATTCTTTCATCCACCAGAGGAAGAAAAGACGACAAAAGAAAAGGACTGCCAGGTAGAAAACCCATACCTTCAGTCCTTTCCCCAGGAGCTCGTCGAATCTTTCCCAGGCGAAAAACGCCTGCTGCCTCATGGCAGGATGATCTCGACGCCGTAATCCTCGGCAGCTTCACAGATGTCATCGGCGGGCTTGGAGTCCGTGATGAGGCCGGAGAGCGTGTCGAGGCTCGTGTAGTTGTAGTTGCCGTCGTTCGAGAGCTTGCGGGCCTCGGCAACGACGTAGGCGCGCTTCGACACGCGCACGATGGCGGCCTTGTTGATGCCGTCCTCGATGTCGTACGTCGAGACGCTGTTCTCCTTCACATCGACACCGACAGCGCCGACGAAAGCGATGTCCGGCTTCAGCTTCGAGATGAAGTCGAGCGTCATGCCGCCCCAGAAGCCGTCGCGGCTCTTGTTGATCTTGCCGCCCGCGAAGACGAGGCGGATTTTCGGATTGCGCGCGAGCACGACGAGGATGTCAATCATGTTCGTCACGACCGTCATCTCGCGATCCGTCTTGACGAGGAGTTCGGCAATCGCGAGGTTGCTCGTCGAAATGTCGAGGAAGACCATGTCCTTGTCATGGATGAGCTTGACCGCGGCCTGCGCGATGCGGCGTTTTGCCTCGACGTCCGTGTTGCGGTGCTTGCTGACCTCCAGCATGTGGAGATTCTCACGGCGCACAACGGCACCGCCGTACGTGCGTTTGAGCTTGCCCTGCTTCTCGAGAGCGCCGAGGTCTTTTCGAATGCAGTCTTCCGTGACCTTGAACATCTCGGAAAGATCCTTGACGCGCACCTTGCCGTCACGCGCTAAGAGATTCAGGATGGCCTCCTGCCGTTCTTCCAAAAACATCTTGTTATCACTCCTGTTTCAAATGCTGAGAATTTTTTTGGCCGAGTTATTGATTACTCTTACTTTTAGTTCATTGTACAAGATGAAATCCGATTTTTCAAGACCCCAAGATAAAATTTTTTGTGAAAATCGCACAAATCTCTTGACACTCACACATGAGGCTCTCGTCTGGCTGGTCGCTTCCGCCCAGCTTCGAAGCGCGCACGGGCGCGGTCGCGCAGACGCAGGCTCCTTTTGAGCAGCATCTCGTAGACCGGCTGGCCGCCCGTGAGGTCGGAGACGAGGTACGCCGTCATCGAGACGAGGATGAGCGGCAGCATGTGAGAGAATGAGCCCGTCATCTCCATGATCAGCACCGTGCCCGTGATGGGCGACTTCACGACGCAGGCAAAATACGCCGCCATGCCGAAGACCATGCAATCAACCGCGAGCCCTTCGGGCAGCACGCCCGCAAACGCCGCAAGCTTCGCGAAAATCGCACCGGCAAGCGCCCCCAAGACGAGCATCGGGAGAAAGATGCCGCCGGGCACGCCGGAACCGAAGCAGACCATCAGGAAGCAGAATTTCGCCGCGAACAACACGCAGAGCATCACGAGGCCGTAATCCTGCACGACGAGGCTGTCGACGAGCGGCGAACCGCCGCCCAAAACCTGCGGCAACGTGAAGCCGAACGCGATGGAGAGGAACAGCGGCACCATCGGCTTCGACCACGCCGGGAGCTTCACGCGCGCAAACGTATCGAGCGAGAACGTCAGCGAATGATTGAACGCAAGCGAGACCGCACCGACGAAGAGGCCGAGGAGAATCAGCAGGAAATAGAAGCTCCCCGTCGCGACGACGGGCACATCGCCCATGTGGAAGACGGGCGCGAGGCCGAAGAACTGCTGCGTCACGGTCGTCGCCGTCACGCAGGCCGCGACCCTTCGTGAGCTCTTCGAGACAGAAAATCACGCCCGCGAGCGGCGCATTGAAGGCCGCCGCGAGGCCCGCGCCTGCGCCTGCCGTCAGGAGGTAGCGATCCTCGCCCGGAGCGCGCCGTGCGAGGCGGCCGACGCCCTGCCCGAGGCACGCGCCGAGCTGCACGCTCGGCCCCTCGCGGCCAAGCGAGAGGCCCGCACCGATGCCAAGCACGGCACCCGTGAATTTCCACGCGAGCACGCGTGCCCAGTTCATCTGCATTTCGCCCGCGAGGATTCCCTCAATCTGCGGGATGCCCGACCCCGACGTCATCGGCTCATGGCGCA
Source organism: uncultured Selenomonas sp. (assembly GCA_902780535.1). GTDB lineage: Bacteria > Bacillota > Negativicutes > Selenomonadales > Selenomonadaceae > Selenomonas_C. The sequence goes on from CACZFT010000212.1 coordinate 4,401, forward strand.
CGATGCGGTAGAGCACATAGCCGATGACGGCCAGCACGCCCGCCCAGGCAAGCGCCCAGAGAGGATGCACGGCGAGGAACGCATAGAGCCGCGGCAGCGCCTCTTCGGAAAGCACGAGCAGCCACCGGAACGCCGCAATCACAAACCCTGTCAGGATGCCGATGAGGTTCCCCTCGAGGAACAGCCGCAGCTTCATGCGGGACGGGGCAGAGAGCCAGTCGAGGAGCTGCAAGATGCGTTGTGTCAAGGAAAACATCCTTTCCATCTGTTACAGAACGTCGCGAGAACAGTAGCCTCCCTCTAGAGGGAGGGGGACCGCGAAGCGGTGGAAGGAGTAGTAAGATGCTGAAGCCTGGCAAGAATTTAGGCGTTGCTAAAGTCCTTCAGCAACCTTCCGCATCCTTGTTTGTCTCCATCACCCAACTACTCCCCCAGTCAGCTTCGCTGACAGCCCCCTCCAGAGGGGGCCTGACCTTCCCCGCGAAGTACTCAAAAAAGGCCCTCCCTCGGGAGAGCCTTCCTTTCTTTCGCTATGCGTTTTACTCCGCCGTGAACGGCAGCAGTGCGATGTTGCGGGCGCGCTTGATGGCGACCGTCACCTGGCGCTGATGCTTTGCGCAGTTGCCGGAGATGAAGCGACGGAGCTTCGCCACGTCTTTATAATCGATATGCTCGACCTTGTCAACGCAGAACGTGCAGACTTTTCTGCGAGGTCTTCTACCTCTGTCACGTCTCATCTATATTTCCCTCCTGTCAAAATGGGATTTCTTCGTCAGGAATATCTGGCCCGAAATTGTTATTCTGCTGGGCTGGCGCGGCCTGCCGCTGCTGCGGGGCACCGCCGCCATAGCTCTGCTGTCCGCCCTGTCCGTGCTGGCCGTCACCGCGCGAATCGAGGAATTCCACCTCGTCCGCGACGACTTCCGTCACGTAGCGCTTCGAACCGTCCTGCGCATCGTAGGAACGGACCTGCATGCTGCCCTCGACGCCGACGCGGCGTCCCTTGACCAGATTGTTACCACAAATTTCGGCGAGCTTGCGCCAGCAGACGATGGGGATGAAGTCCGCCGTCGGGCGTCCGTCATTCGCGTCCCGCTTCGCAAAGCGACGATCCACAGCCAGCGTGAACGTGCAGACCGCGATGCCCGACTGTGTATAGCGGACTTCCGGGTCGCGCGTCAGGCGGCCGATCAGAATCACCTTGTTCATGGTTTCCCTCCTCGCACCACGATGGTGCAATCATTTCGGAAATGATCCAGCGATCAGTCCTCGTCAGCGCGGACGATCATGTGCTTCAAGAGCTCGTCCGTGATCTTCATGACGCGGTCGCACTCTGCCATGCAGGCAGGCTCAGCCGTCACATAGAACAGGTCGTAGAAACCTTCCGTATTGTCCTTGATCTCATAAGCAAGACGCTTCTTGCCCCAACGATCGATGACAGCGTTCGTAGCGTCCTCTTCCATCGGCTTCACGATAAAAATGACTTCGTACTTTCTCACGAAATCACCTCCCTCTCTGGTCTTTGGCCCCTTCCGCATGGAGGGGGCAGAGTTAAAATTCTCTGTCGCTTTTCCGCGACTTGAAAATTATACCACGCAGACAGAGGGAATGCAAGGATTTATTTTTCGTCAGTCAGCAGGCTTCAGCTCCGCCGGAGCACCACGGCGCTGCGCGCCGGGATATAGAGCTTCAGCCAGCCTTTGCCGTCCTTCGCGTAGAGCGGGTCGTAGTTCGTCGCATGCACGACGCTGTCGTCGGCGAAACCGTTGCCGCCGAAGGCTTTGGCATCGCTGTTGAGCACGACCTGATAGTTCCCCTCGGGCACGAGGAAACCGTAATCGGGGAACGAGCGGGTCGGTGAAAAATTGAAGACGAAGACCAGCTCCCCGCGCTCGTATGCCAGCACCTGATCCCCATCATCGTGCCAGATTTCCTGCACGGGGATGGTTTCAATGGCTGGCACACTCTTCAGCACGCGCAGCATGGCCTGGTCAAAATCGCCGAGCCAATGATAGCAGAGCATCTTGTCGTCGACGAGATGCCATTGGCGGCGCGCGTATTTATAACTCCAGCCGTTGCCCTCGCGCGGGAAATCAATCCACTCGGGGTGGCCGAATTCGT
>CACZFT010000213.1 GCA_902780535.1 uncultured Selenomonas sp.
CGGCCCGATCATCAACGCGCTCGAGAAGAAGCTCCCGTTCGACCTCATCAAGGTCTACAACGAGCCGGACGGCAACTTCCCGAACGGCGTGCCGAACCCGATCCTGCAGGAGAACCGCGAGGCGACGGCGAAAGTCGTGCGCGAGCAGCATGCGGACGTCGGCGTGGCATGGGATGGCGACTTCGACCGCTGCTTCCTCTTTGACGAAAAGGGCGGCTTCATCGAAGGCTATTATATGGTAGGCTTCCTCGCGAAAGCGTTTCTCGCCAAGAACCCGGGCGCCAAGATCATCTACGACCCGCGCCTGATCTGGAACACGATTGAGATCTGCGAGGAGAACGGCGGCGAGGCCGTCATGTGCAAGAGCGGCCATGCCTTCATCAAGGACAAGATGCGCAAAGTCAACGCCGTCTATGGCGGCGAGATGAGCGCCCATCATTATTTCCGCGACTTCTCCTACTGCGACAGCGGCATGATTCCATGGCTGCTCGTCCTCGAGCTGCTTTCTCAGGCGGGCGGCAAGACGCTCTCCGACCTCATGAAGGAGCGCATGGAGAAATTCCCGATCTCGGGCGAGATCAACAGCAAGGTCGCGGACGCACAGGCCGTGCTCGACCGCATCGAGGCAGACTACGGCCCGAAGGGCACCGTCACGAAGGTCGACGGCCTCTCCGTCGAGTTCCCCGAGTGGCGCTTCAACCTCCGCAAGTCGAACACGGAGCCCGTCATCCGCCTCAACATCGAGACGCGCGGCGACAAGGCGCTTTGCGAAGAGAAGACGAAGGAACTCCTCGCGGAGATCCGCAAGTAACACGGGAACCATCTCTGGCAGGAGCTGCAGCAAGCAAGAGCTGCGGCTCCTGCTTTTGTTTGGAACAAATTCAGGCAGCTGCTCCAAAATGCGCGAGAAGATATTTTCACCTGCGCAAACTCATGATATAATAACTACGATATATCGCGCATTTCCCCTGAAAGATGCGCAAAGGATTGACTGGAATCAAGAAAGAGGAGTGTTCAGATCATGAGTTTGAAACTGAAGTCCGGGTTCGAATTCGACTATGACAACCTGTACGGCGAGGGCAAGGTCACGGAGGCCGACCTCAAGTCGTATGAGGCCGACCTCAAGAAGGCCCACGAAGCCATGAAGGTCATGCGCGAGAAAGGCTTCATCCGCGCGCATCTGTCGAAAGACGGCGAGCCGGAGAAAGTGCTGTTCTCGCAGCTGCCGTACGTCGAGGAGGGCCATCTGAACTCCCCGTCGTCGCTGAAGCACCTGCAGGAGCTCACGGATCATGTCAAGGGCAATGTCGACGTCGTTGTTTCGCTCGGCATCGGCGGCTCGTACCTCGGCGACAAGGTCATCTTCGACGTGCAGTGCGGCGAGTTCTGGAACGCCATGTCGAAAGAAGAGCGCCAGGGCCTCGAGAAGATGGGCGAGATTTCGCAGAGCCATCAGGGCCGCAAGCTCAAAGTGCTGCTGCTCGTCATCTCGAAATCGGGCGGCACGCTCGACACGATGTCGAACTTCCTCGTCATCTATGACGAGCTCGCAAAATGCGCGAACGTCGAGCAGGAAGTCGTTGCCGTCACGGATCCGAACATGGAGAACCAGACGCTCCTCAAGAAGCTCGCCATCAAGCACGGCTGGCCGCAGTATGCCGTGCCGGACGGCGTCGGCGGCCGCTTCTCCATCTTCTGCGAAGTCGGTCTCTCGCTCGCTGCCTGCGTCGGCTTTGACATCAAGAGCTTCCTCCAGGGCGCGCAGGACATGGACAAAGCCTGCCAGAACGACGACATCTGGCAGAACCCGGCCATGCTCAACGCCGCGCTGAAGTTCGCTGCGTCCGAGAAGCACGGCCGTGACATCGAGGTCATGATGCCGTATGGCGACTACATGCAGTCCATCTCCGAGTGGTACATCCAGCTGCTCGCAGAGTCGCTCGGCAAGCAGTACAACAAGGAAGGCAAGGAAGTCTGCTACGGCCGCACGCCGCTCGTTGCTGTCGGCACGCGTGACATGCATTCGCAGACGCAGCAGCACCAGCAGGGCAAGCTCAACAAGGTCGTGCAGTTCATCAAGATCGCGAACTGGAAGAACGACTATGCAATCCCGAACGTCTTCCCCGAGGCGAAGAAGCTCGCAGACATCGCCGGCGTCACGATGAGCCAGGCGCTCGAGACGGCGCGCCAGTCGAATGCGGACGCGCTGACGTCGAACCATCGCTACAATGCGTGCTTCACGCTGCCGGAGCTCAACGCCTACCATCTCGGCGAGCTGCTCTACATGCTCGCGATGTCCGTCGCCTACGAAGGCGAGCTGGCCGACGTCGATGCTTTCGACCAGCCGGGCGTCGAGGCCTACAAGAAGATCATGTGGCCGCGCCTCAATGAGATGAAGAAGGCCATGGACAAGAAATAAGCCTGGTTCCTGCGAATAAAAAACTGCGGAGGGAAAATCCCTTCGCAGTTTTTTTGTTCAGTGCTCGCTGTCTTCTCCGTAATCCGTCGATTTCGCATATCCGATGTACTCGTCGAAGATTTCGGCCGTGGTCTTCGTATCGGTGAATTTCTTCGCGCGGCTTTTCTGGATTTCCTCGCAGGCGAGCCGGAGCGCCTGCTCGTAGAGATGGATGGTGTCGATGGCGGTCTCGACGCCGCGGGCGCCGTAGATGTCGCCGAGATTCATGAGGCCGTCGTAATCCTGTTCGAGCGCGTCGAACATGGCCTCGCGCGTCATTTCTTTCTTGAGCATGATGATGCCCCCTCTTTGGATGATTGGATTCTTTGTGTGCATGGCTTGATTCTTCTGCCTGTATTCGATTTCATCGGGGCCGATTCCTGCCTGGATGGGATAACGATAACTAAATCGAATGATTGTGCGCAGAAATGATTGACGGCCATGACCATGCGTTATAAAATAGAAGAATATCAGAAGATTCGAAGAGAATCTGGAAGCAGGTGAATGCGATGGCAATCGATGCCATGCGCGCAGAACGTGCCGTGCGCGAATTTCTCGCGGCGCTCGGCGTGGAGACGGATGCCGCGGGGATGGAAAAGACGCCGATGCGCGTCGCCGAGATGTATGCATACCTCTTTGACGGCCTCGGACGGGATGCCGCCGAAGCGTTCGGCGAACCCATCGAGGCTGGGAGCTCGGGGCTTGTCGCCGTGCAGGGCATCCCGTTCTTCTCGATGTGCGAGCATCATCTCGTGCCGTTCTTCGGCACCGTTGACATCGTCTACCAGCCGAAGGACGGCCGCATCGCAGGCTTCACGCACTTCGTCGAGGCCGTGGCCATCGCCGCGCACCGCCCGCAGCTGCAGGAACGCCTGACGCACGACATCGCCGACGCCGTCCAGCGCGGCCTCGGCGCGACCGGCGTCCTCGCCGTCTGCCAC
>CACZFT010000214.1 GCA_902780535.1 uncultured Selenomonas sp.
GCCGATGCCGCGCTCATGATGCAGCTCGGCGCCGAAGGCGTCTTCGTCGGCTCCGGCATCTTCAAGTCCGGCAATCCCGCGAAGCGCGCCGCCGCCATCGTCAAGGCCGTCACGAACTACACGGACGCCAGCCTCATCGCACATCTCTCGGAAAACCTCGGCGAAGCGATGGTCGGCATCAATGCCGATGAAATCGCGACGCTGATGGCGGAGCGCGGCAAATGAGCACCTGCGCGGCCAAAAAGCCGCAAATCGGCGTGCTCGCGCTCCAAGGCGCCTTCATCGAGCATGAGGACATGCTGAAGCGCCTCGGTGCCGACTGCCACGAAATCCGCGAACGCGCCGACCTCGATGCGCCGATGGACGGCCTCGTCCTGCCCGGCGGCGAAAGCACGACGCAGAAAAAGCTGCTCGCCGACCTCGGCCTCTATGACGAACTCCACCGCCGCATCGCGGCCGGCCTCCCCGTCCTTGCGACCTGCGCGGGCCTCATCCTGCTTGCAAAAGACGCGACGCAGGATGCCTGCCCCTATCCCGGCTTCGCCACGCTCCCCGTCCGCGTCCGCCGCAACGCCTACGGCCGCCAGCTCGGCAGCTTCGTCACCACGCACGCCCTCAAAGGCCTCGGTCCCATCCCCATGACCTTCATCCGCGCCCCCTACATCGAAAAAGCCGCCCCCGACGTCGATGTCTTAGCCACGGTCGATGACCACATCGTCGCCGTGAAATATCATCACCAGATTGGACTGGCATTCCATCCCGAACTCGGGAAAGATACAAGAATCCATGAAGCGTTCCTGAAAATGACCGCGAAAAACTAAAACATGCCCGCGAAGAGAAGCAAAAACGCCCTCTTCGCGGGCACGTTCTATCTACGGGCGGAAACGGGGATGCAAAAGGAACCCGTTAAGGAATCGTCCGTGGGTTCCGTTGCATCCCCGTTTCCGCCTGCGAGCACAGCCCAATCTCCGCGACCACGCTCTTATTCTTCTTTTTCTTTCTCGATTTTCTCCAGCATCTCTTTCGCGAGCGCATCTGCCTTTTCTTTTTCCGCGCCCGTCATCGCCTTCACGGCCTCGCCGATGCGGACATCCGGCCCTTTGATATGGCCGGTCAGCCAGTGCGCGAGGAAGTCGAGGACTTCGAGAATATGCGCCTGCTGGTCCTCGTCAATCTTGTCGAGGTCGATGCTGTCGAGTTTCGCGATGAACGTGAGATGCTGATGCTTCTCGCTCCAGATGTACTGGAAGTTGATGCCCTTCATGAACTCCTCTTCATCCGCGAAATGCGTCTTCGTGTAGTCCCGGAGCTCCGCGAGCACATCGACGATGCGGTCGTACTTGTCCGTCACGAGCTCGTCATGCAGGAGATCGTACGTCTGATTTGCAAGCTCGAACAAGCGCGCATGCTGCTTGTCAATGAACTCGATTCCCGTCAGAAAATCATCTGTGAATTCATACTTCAATTTTCCCACACCCTTTCCCTAGTTTCTCTATTCTAGGGCAATTTTCTTGGATTGTCCAGAGATGTTTCACGACGAGCGACGGGGGCTCTCCATAAGGAAACTTTTAGCTGTGCGGTGAGACGGCCTGCCTCATATCTCAGGCCCGTCATGCCGCAGCAGCGTTGTTTCCGTTGGAGAACCCCCGTCGCCGTGCACGATTGCAGCTTTCTATCTACACATTTACTTCTTCAGCGTAATATCCTTCCCGAACCATTTCTCTGAAATCTTCGCGACCGTGCCATCCTTGACCATTTCGTCGAGCACTTTCTGCACGTCGTCGCGGAGCTTCTGGTTGTCTTTCGCGAACGCGATGCCGAACTGGCTGACCGGGCCGACGGCGACGTCGACGGCGTCGATGCTGTCCGGATGCTTGCTCATGTAGTAGCGGCCGACGATTTCGTCGCCGATGACGGCATCGATGCGGCCGTTCTCGAGGTCCATGAATGCCGAGACAAAGTCGGAATACTTCTTGACTTCCTTGACCTTCGTCTTGAAGAAGTCAGAGCCGTCGATGTACTCTTCCGCCGTGCTCGCACTCTGCGTGCCGACGGCCTTGCCTGCGAGGCTCTGCTCATCCGTGATGCCCGTCGCGCCCTTCTTCACGAAGATAATCTGGCGGTTATCCATATA
>CACZFT010000215.1 GCA_902780535.1 uncultured Selenomonas sp.
TGCGCGGCGGCATGCGGGCACACGAGCAGCAGCGAGCGCTCGTAGAGGCTCGAAAGATGCAGGTCGCGCAGCGCCGGACAGCGCGGAGGGACAGGGCCGCCATCCGCGAGCGGACAGGAGGCCGCGCGGCAGGTGAACGATGTCACATGGCGCGGTGCGATGCAGAGACGTGTTCCAGACAAGGGAGTGTCAGCCATCGGAGAGCCTCCTTTCTTTCGATAATATACATCAGAACAGTCCGAGCGTCTTTGTCACGAAGACCCACCCGAACATCGTGAATGCCGAGAGTGCGGATGTGAAGACGACGCAGTTGCCTGCGAGCGCGGCATCGGCGCCCATCTGCTGTGCCATGGCATACGACGCCACAGCGCACGGCGTCGCGAAGATGGCGATGAGCGTGACGAATTCGGCACCGCGGAAACCGAGAAGCGCGGCGGCCGTCAGCATGATGGCAGGTGCGACGATGTCGGAGATGCCGCCCTTCTCGAACGAAGCGCCGAGGATGATCAGCGCGACGGGCGTCGTGGCCGCGCCGACCTGCGCAATCGGCTTCAGAATCGGGTCGGGAATCGGGAACGGCAGCAGGCGGCAGAGCGCGCCGAGGATGATGCCGTCAATCATCGGGTTCTTGAGCACGCGGATGAGGATCGGAACGAGCTGGAACTTGCCGCCGCGGAACATCTCAAGTTCGAAGACAGCGAAGATGTTGTAGAGCGGCACGATGGCCGCAATCATCATCGTCGGAATCAGCGCCGCCTCTTCGCCGAAGATGTTGACGACAATCGGGATGCCGAGGATGACGAAGTTGCTGCGGAAGATGGCCTGCGCCATCGAGCCGCGCTTGCGGTTGTCTTTTTCGAACCATATGGAAAACGCCATCGCGGCGAGGAACAGCAGCGTCACGGCCGTCATGCCGAAAACGACGAGGCTCGGGTCGAAGCCGTCCTCGAAGTCGGCGCGGTAGATGTTTGCGAACATCATGCAGAAGAAGAACACGCGGAACACCATGCGGTTCGTGTGCTTGAGTTCCTCGGGCGTCATGAGCTTGGCGTGCTTGACGAAGAGGCCGATGCCGATGAGCACGAAAATCGGGATGACAGCGCTCACGGCGACAACGAAATTGCTGAACAAAGAAAAACCTCCCAATGTGCAAGTCGAAGGATTGTACGCCTTCTATTATGATACATTGGGAGGTCTTGTTGTTTAGAAGAAAATTATTTTTCGTGCGTGACTCAGTTCTCGAGCAGCAGGCCGACGCGCTTCTTCGCCTTCGTCAGCGTCTTGTTCGCGATGTACGTCGCGCGCTCGGCGCCTTTCTTCATCTGTTCGTCGAGGTAGGCGCGGTCGTTCATGAGGCGGTCGAAATTCTCGCGAATCAGACGCAGCTCCTCGGCGACGGCCTCGCCGACGGCCTTCTTGAAATCGCCATAGCCGTGGCCCGCGAACTCGGCCGTGATTTCGTCCATCGTCTTGTGCGTGACGGCGGAGTAAATCGTCATGAGGTTGTTGATGCCGTCCTTGCCCTCGCGGAACGCGACCTCGGACTCGCTGTCCGTAACGGCGCTCTTGAATTTATTGAGGATGACCTTTTCGTCGTCGAGGATGGAAATCGTTGCCTTCGGGTTCGTGTCGGATTTGCTCATCTTGCTCGTCGGATCCTGCAGGCTCATGACGCGTGCGCCCGCTTTCGGGAAATAGCCCTCCGGTAGCTTGAAGATTTCGCCATACGTATGATTGAAGCGCGTCGCGACGTCGCGCGTGAATTCGAGGTGCTGCGTCTGGTCTTCGCCGACCGGCACGTAGTCCGCCTGGTAGAGCAGGATGTCGCCAGCCATGAGCGCGGGGTACGTGAAGAGGCCCGCGTTGATGTTGTCCGGGTGCTTCTGCGACTTGTCCTTGAACTGCGTCATGCGCGAGAGCTCGCCGAACTGCGAGCAGCAGTCCATAATCCAGCCCATCTCGGCATGGCACTTGTTGTGGCTCTGCACGAAGACGAGGCTCTTTTCCGGGTCGATGCCGCAGGCGAGCAAGAGAGCGAATGCCTGGCGCGTCTGGGCGCGGCGCTTCTGCGGGTCGATGTGGATTGTCATGGAGTGCAGGTCGGCGATGAAATAGTAGCAGTTGTATTCTTCCTGCAGATCCTTCCAGCCCTTGACGGCGCCGAGGTAGTTGCCGAGCGTGAAGACGCCCGTCGGCTGGATGCCGGAAAGGATGATTTTCTTCTGCATTTCTTCTGCCATGATGGATTCCTCCTGTGGATGCGTCAGGGACATGGCATACAAAAAGTCCCTGACAGTACAAGAACACTGTCAGGGACGAACTTTTCGATGTATGTGAAGAAATTCGCGGTGCCACCCTGCTTCACGGCCGTGCCGTGCAACTCAAGGGAACATGAGATTCCCCGGCCTTTTCACGCAGGCCGCGCGTCGCAGCATACTGTCCTGTTCCGTGCGCCCTCGGCGATCCATCCGGAACGGCTCCCCGCCTGCATCGCAGCAGCGCAGGCTCTCTATGGGGGAGGGACGATCCATCCATTCGCTTCAACGGTTTACGAGGAATAGGCTAGCACAAAAAAAAAGACTTGTCAAGTTGACAACCGCATGCTATACTGAAGTCAACAAATGAATGATTGCTCATACGTTGGCTAGGCCCCCGCAGATGATGGCCCCCTCTCCGAGGGGGCTGTCCCGAAGGGACTGGGGGTGTGGCGAAGGTAGGGCATAGCAAATTGCAGGACGTGCAGTCGGAGGGAGTCACTACTATGACGGAGAAACAGAAGCGAAACCTCATCCGCATCCTCGTCGCGGCCGTGCTGACCGTGGTCGCGACGCAGCTGCCGCTCACGGGCGCACCGCGCCTCATCGCG
>CACZFT010000216.1 GCA_902780535.1 uncultured Selenomonas sp.
GACGCGCGTGCCAGGCTGCTTGAACGTGCGGATGAAGTCCTGCACGATGGCAATCTGCTCGGCCGAACCGAGGAAGCCCGTCGCGATGCCGTCGAACTGGACGCCGTTCTGCTGCCAGTCCTCCATATACGGCCGCATGCGGTCGGTGTAGTCATCGATGTAGTGCGTCGGGAAGCCCGTATGGCACGAGAGGATGGCCGTCGGCAGCGCACAGGCCTGCACTTTGAGCGCCGAGATCAGCGGCAGCTCGACGGCGACGGAGCAGCGGCCGAAGCCCGTGATGTCGTTGACGAGCGCGATGCGCTTCTGCCGCTTTGCGCCGCTCATCGGTTGTCCACCTTGTCCATCGCGACCATGTTGCTCGGCGAGCTTTTCATACTTCGTGCCCGGTCGGCCGTAGTTCGCCCATGGGTCGATGGAAATGCCGCCGCGCGGCAGGAACTTGCCCCAGACCTCGATGTACTTCGGATTCATGAGCTTCACGAGATCCTTCATGATGACATTGACGACGTCCTCATGGAAATCGCCGTGGTTGCGGAAGCTCACGAGATAGAGCTTCAGCGACTTCGACTCGACCATGCGCTCATCGGGCACATACGAGATGTAGATCGTCGCGTAGTCCGGCTGCCCCGTGATCGGGCAGAGCGCCGTGAATTCCGGGCAGTTGAACTTGACCCAATAGTCGTTCTCCTTGTGCCGGTTCTCGAAGGTCTCGAGGATTTCCGGGCAGTAGTCATAGTGATAGTGGACGTTCTTTTTTCCGAGGAGCGTGATGTCCTCAGCGGTCTTCTCTCTCGGCATATGGCTCTCCTTGATAGTGTTCCAAAAATTTTTCTTCAAAGATGTGCGGCATTTCCGGGCGCCCGAAGAGGTAGCCCTGGATGCTGTCGGCACCGCAGAGGTCGCGCAGCAGCTCGTAGACCGGCACGTCCTCGACGCCCTCGATGCACGCCTTGATGCCGATGCTGTGGCAGAGCGCCACGACGGCTGAGACGAGCTGCTTGTCGAAATCATTGTCGAGGATGTTCTTGACGAACTCGCGGTCGATCTTGACGATGTCGCACGAGAGGTTCTTGAGCGACGCGAGCGACGAATACCCCGTGCCGAAATCATCCATCGCGATGCGGATGCCCTGCCCGCGGTAGCCGTCGAACTGCTCGTTGACAAAGTTCCAGTCCGCGACAATCTTGCTCTCCGTGAGCTCGAGCGTGATGGCGTCCGCCGGCAGGCCGAGCTTGCCGAGGCACTGCGGCACGAAGTCGCGGAATGACAGATCGCGCACCTGCTCGTAGCTCATGTTGATGCTCATGCGGAAATGCGGCACGCGTTTGCGCCATTCGAGACACTGCCGCGCCGCCGTCTCGAAAATCCACTTGCCGACCGGCAGGATGAGCTTCGTCTCCTCGAGGAGCGGGATGAACTCCATCGGCGCAACCATGCGCCCTTTCGGATCGCGCCAGCGGAGTAGCGCCTCAGCGCCGATGAGCTCCCGCGTATGCGCCTCGACCTGCGGCTGGTAGAACAAGCTGAAGTCCGTGCAGCCGCGCTCGACGCTCTCGCGCAGGCTGTCGCGCATGGAAATCGACCGCACCCAGCGGTTGTACTGGTCGCGCGAAAAGATGCAGTTGCGGTTCTTGCCGTCGCGCTTTGCGAGATCCATCGCCGCTTCGGCATGCTTGTGCAGCACGAGGTAGTCCTTGCCCGCCTGCGGGTAGAACGCCGTGCCAGCCGAGACCGTGCAGAAATACGGATGGCCTTCAAGATCGATGGGGCGCGTCAGCGCTTTCTGGATGCCGCTGTAGAGCGTCGTCATCGTTGTCGTGTCCGCCTCGGGGTAGATGATGCCGAACTCGTCGCCGTCGAGCTTGAACAGCGTGAGCTCTTCGGGCAGCAGCTCCGCGATGGCCTGTGCGACGCTCCGCAGCACGACATCGCCCATCATGCGGTTGAACGTCTCGTTGACGATCTTGAAATTGTCGATGCCGACAACCATGACGGCACCGCCGACGCCCGTGATGCGGTACGCCGAGAGCGCGACCTTGATGTTGTGCTCGAACTGGTACTTGTTGAGCAGCCCCGTCACGTCATCGGCCTGGTTGCGCTGGCCCATGCGCTGGATCATGCTGACGAAGATGGGCTGGCTGCCGTCGGAATTCATAGCGCCGACGCGGCCGCGCGAGCGGATCCAGACATAGTTGCCCTTGCGGTCGCGCACACGGTACTCCATGGCGTGCTCGAAGATGTTGAGCTTGTCCATG
>CACZFT010000217.1 GCA_902780535.1 uncultured Selenomonas sp.
TCTGGCAGGCGTGCCGGGCGTGCAGCTGAATCCCGTGCAAAAGGATGTGAAGCCGAACTACGCGTATTTCCCCGTGGTGTTCGAGGAAGAAGTCTTTGGTGCGACACGGAATGAGGTGGCAGATGCTCTGGCTGCGCATGGCATCGGAGCGCGGAAATATTTCTATCCACTGACGAATACATTTGAGTGCTTCCATGGGGCGTTTGATGTGGAAAAGACTCCTGTAGCACTCCACCTGAGCCGCCACGTCCTAACGCTGCCGCTCTACGCAGACCTCGCACTCGAGGATGTCGACCGCATCTGCGATATCGTGCTCGCATGCAGGAAATAATATACAGAACGATGAAACTCGTGCTATACTATGTATAGCACGAGTTTTTCAGGATGGAGCAGATGAGGTGAGTGCGATGCGGATGGTTATGTGGACAAGACATCGTTCCTCCGTGTGTTCTTGAAACGTCATGCACAGGTGACACTTTTCACGCGGCCGCGTCGCTTTGGCAAGACACTGACGATGTCGATGATGCGGTATTTTTTTGATATCGAAGGAGCGGAGAAACATCGGCGGCTCTTTGATGGGCTTGCCGTTTCTGATGATGCGGAGACCATGGCGCAGCAGGGGACACGGCCAGTGTTGTTCCTGACGCTGAAGGAATGGGGACGTATTTCTTGGAAGCTCCAGCAGGAAAGCATCCGTTGGAACATCGGAGAGCTTTTCAGCCAGTATGATTTCATCCTGCAGGATGATTTGAAAGAGCGAGATCGCATGATCTTTCAAAGGATCTTGGAAGGGCGTGGGGAACTTACCGTTTACAGTGATGCATTGGCATTTCTATTGCGTCTTCTGGAAGCGCATTATGGAAAGAAGCCAGTCCTCTTGCTGGATGAATACGATGCACCTGTTCAGGCTGCCTGGGAGCATGATTATTACAAAGAAGCGATGGATTTTTTTCGCAGATTTTTTTCCGTCGCATTAAAGACGAATCCATCTCTCGATTTTGCTATACTCACAGGCGTCTTGCGAATCTCGAAAGAGAATATTTTTTCGGCTTTGAACAATCTTAAGGTGGACAGCGTTCTTCAGACGCAGTATCCTGAGGCGTACGGATTCACGTCAGCCGAGGTTGCAAAGATGGCGCGGGATTTCGGTCGTGAGGACAAGTTGCCGGAGATTCGGAACTGGTATGATGGATACCGATTTGATGGCCGTGAGATTTATAATCCGTGGTCTGTCATAAATTACTTCGATAACAGTTGCCGCCCCCGTGCTTATTGGGTCAATACATCGGGGAATGCTATTCTCGGTGAGATGTTACGCCATGCGAAGAGCAAGACACTCGACGAGCTCGAAGCCGTTTTGCAAGGCGGCACGGTTTCTGCACTGGTGGACGAAAGTTTTATCTATAATGAAATCTATCGGAATCAGAATGCGCTCTACACGATGCTCGTTACGACGGGATACTTCACGATAGAGCGTGTAAAGGATACGGATCTCGGTATGGATGCTTCACTCATCATCCCGAACCGCGAAATCCGCGCACTTTTTCGTCGCGAGGTTATCAGCCGCTACCGCAGCGATGACATGAACATCGAACTTATCGAGTTCATGCAGGCATTTGTCGAAGGCGACTTGGCGACTGTGCAGGAGGGACTCAGCGAATACCTTGAGGTGCTTACGAGCAGCTTTGATGCAGCGAAGGGGAAAGAAGCGTTTTACCATGGTTTTGTCCTTGGCATGATTGCTGTTCTCACAGGCGATTATCGTATTCGTTCCAACCGCGAGTCAGGTTACGGCCGTTACGACATTGCAGCTTTCCCGAAGCAGGAGGGAAAACGTGGCATGATTATCGAATGCAAGACCGCCAAGCAAGAAACGACGTTGGAACAGGAGGCGCAAGCCGCGCTCCAGCAGATTACAGACCGCAATTATGATTCTGAGTTCCGCGCGTTAGGTGTGACGGATGTACTGCATTACGGTATTGCCTTTTGCGGGAAAAGGGTCTGCGTGAAGCAAGCAGGGAAGTAATAATATGATGGAAAACAAGATTTTGGTAACTCGTTCGTCGATGCCGCCTTTGGAGGAGTATATTGACGAAATCCGTGACATCTGGCAGACGCACTGGCTGACGAATATGGGGGCGAAGCATCGGGCGCTGCAAGAGGCGCTGCGGCGGTTCTTCGGGGTGCCGAATATCGACCTTTTTACGAACGGGCATATGGCGCTGGAGCTCTCGCTGCAGGCGATGAACCTGCAGGGCGAAGTCATCACGACGCCGTTCACGTTTGCTTCGACGACGCATGCC
>CACZFT010000218.1 GCA_902780535.1 uncultured Selenomonas sp.
CGCAGAGGACGATATGGGCAAGGTCATCGGCAAGCAGGGCCGCATCGCGAAAGCCATGCGGACGGTTGTGAAGGCCGCCGCCACACGCGAAAACAAAAAGGTATCGGTTGAGATCGAATAAAGGATGCGGCAGGGCTTTCCCGCAAGGGGAGGCCGTTGCCGCATTCTTTCGTTTATATGCATAAATTGGAGGAAAAAGACATGGATTCCATTTCCCTGAAAATGCCGGTTACAGTCAAGGCGAAGCTGACGGAGAAGCTGAAGGCGCGCCTGCTGAAGGAGCTCGAAGAGAACCTGAACCGCGTCGTGCTGGATCTGCAGCAGCTCAACATCCAGGAGCAGCGCGTCCTGAAGGAGAACGAGGCGGCGGGCCCGCAGGCGGCGCAAGGAAGACCTCGAGAAACTCGCCATCGGGGCGGAAATCGTGCAGGGCACGCTCGAGCGCCAGGTCGAAGTCCATGTCGGCGACAACATGCGCGAACTCATGAATGTGGAAGTGCTGGTGGAAGATGACAAGATCGTCGCGATCCGTGGCTGAGGGCCTGAAAGGCGCGAACGGCGCAAAGGGCGCAGGCCGCCATCTGCCGCCGAAAGGCCGCATCACGATCGGCCGCGTCGGGGCGCCGCAGGGCATCCACGGCGAACTGCGCGTCGTGCCGTTGACGGATTTTCCGGAGCGGTTCGAGGGACTGAAAGAGAAAGAAATCATGGTCGGCGATGAACTGCTGCACGTCGAAAGCGTGCGCTATCACAAGCAGTTCGTCCTGATGAAGTTCCGCGAGTACGCGGTGCGCGAGGATGCGCGGGCGCTCACGGGGCGGCTGCTGACGGTCGCCCGTGAGGACGCCGCGCCGCTGGGCGAAGGCGAGTTCTATACGTTCGACATCATCGGGCTCCATGTCTTTGACATGGCTGGCGCGGAGCTCGGCGTTGTGGAAAACGTGCTGCGCACGGGCGCAAACGACGTTTATCAGGTGCGCGGCAAAGATGGAAAGGAGCTCCTGATCCCGGCGCTCAAGGCCGTCGTGAAGGAAATCGATGTCAAGGACGGCCGGATGACCGTGGAGCTGCCGGAGGTCCTCGAAGACACGCAGGAGGCGCCGTCCGATGCGGATTGATGTCATCACGATTTTCCCGGAGATGTTTACGGGGCCGTTCGGTGCGAGCATCACGAAGCGCGCGGTCGAAAAGGGCATCCTCGACATCCATCTGACGAATTTCCGCGATTATTCGTTCGACAAACACCATCATGTCGATGATTCGCCGTTCGGCGGCGGCGCGGGCATGGTGCTGAAGCCGGAACCGATGTACCGCGCCGTGCGGGATGTGCTGGCAAAGTCGGAGGAGTTCGATGGCCGCAGGCGCGTCCTGATCATGGACCCGTCGGGGCCCACGTTCACGCAGGAGAAGGCGAAGGAGCTCGCGCAGTATGAGCAGCTCGTTTTCATCTGCGGCCATTACGAGGGCTTTGATGCGCGGATTTACGGGCTCGCGGATGAGGCCGTGTCGATTGGCGACTACGTGCTGACGGGCGGGGAGCTCCCTGCCATGGTCGTGACGGACGCCGTCTCGCGCATGCTGCCGGGCGTGCTCGGCGATGCGGAGTCGGCGCCGACGGATTCATTTTACGACGGCCTGCTCGGCTACCCGCAGTACACGCGGCCGCGGGAGTTCGAGGGGCAGGCGGTCCCCGATGTCCTGATTTCGGGCGACCACGCGAAGATCCGAAAGTGGCGCAGGGAGCAGGCGCTGCTCGCAACGAAGAAGTGGCGGCCGGATCTGCTCGCGAAGGCGGAGCTTTCGGAAAAAGAAAAGGCGTGGCTCCGAGAACAAGCGTGAAGATTGTGTGCGTGACGGATACAGCAGGCTCCCTCTCAGAGCAATGTCATTAAGTTAAGAGTCAGGCCCCCTCAAGAGGGGGCTGTCAGCAAAGCTGACTGGGGGAGTAGTTGGGTGATGGAGACAAACAAGTATGCAGAACGTTGCTAAAGACTTTAGCGACGCATGCATTCTTGCCAAGTTATCGCAT
>CACZFT010000219.1 GCA_902780535.1 uncultured Selenomonas sp.
TCGCTGATGAATTTGAGCTTGAACTCGTTATAGCCTTTGAGGCCGAGCTTCTGGCAGAGCCGGAAGACGGCGGCCGGGCTCGTGAACGTCTTTTCCGCGAGCTCGCGCGTCGTGAGGTCGGCGATTTCGGCCGGGTGCGCGAGGATGTAGTCGACGATGTTCTGCTCCGTCGAGGAAAAGCGTTCCGTTTCGTGCATGGCTTTCAAGAGCCGCATAAAAGCCTTCTTTCTAAATCAGGGGACGTCAGATGAGGTAGCGCAGGCACAGCGCGACAAAGCAGCAGAGCGCGAGCGCGAATGTGAAGAACTCCACCTTGCGGATGGGCTGCACGAGGTGCAGCGGGATGTCCATGACGCGCGGCACGTTGCTCGCGAAGAGCGAGATGGCGATCGAGATGTAGAGCGCCTCGCCCATCAGCGACGTCACGCGCGCCTCCGAGATGGCGCGGAACAAGAGGTAGATGCCGAACGCGATGAAGAAATAGGCGACCTTGTCGCCGTGGCCGTAGAAGCGGGACATGAGATCACGCCCTTTCGATGGATTTTGATACTTCATTATAACATGGATAGCGTCGCAACGGAATTCTTATTTTTGATTGTTTCGGCCGATGATATAGGAAATAAGTTCCAATGGAATGGGAGGAAGAACCGTTGACTGAATCAATGGTCTGACGTATAATAGAAATATCGAAAAGACAGGACGACAGGGGACGTGGGAAATCCCAACGGCGAGCGGCACATGCGATGGCTGCCTGGCCGGTGTCGGAATCGCCTTTTGGGATTTTAGGAAATTCGAGATAGGAAAAGAGCCTTCGGAGCTGGCAAGCTTCGGAGGCTCTTTTCCATATCGCAGCATGATGTTCTCCCGCGGTTCAGACGGCATAGCGCAGGACGGCATCTTTGCCCGCCGCGACTTCCTCGCCGATGCAGCCCGCCGATGCGAGGTCGCGGACCTTGTCGTAGTTGACGATCAGGACCGGCGAAATCAGATTGATGTGGCGTTTCTTGAGGAACGGCAGGTCGAGGTGGAGAATCGGCGTGCCAGCCGTGACGTGCTCGCCCGTATGATGGAGCGCCGTGATGCCCTCGCCGTCGAGGATGACGGTGTCGAGGCCGACATGCACGAGCACCTGCACGCCGCTTGCCGTCGTGATGGCGAATGCATGCTTCGTTTCGAAAAAGAGCGTGATTTCGCCGTCAACGGGCGCGAGGACGTCCGCGCCTTCGAGCAGGATGGCGCAGCCGTCGCCTGTGAGCTTTTCGGAGAAAACGGGGTCGGGAACGCTCGAAAGCTCGACGACTTTGCCGGAAACGGGAGCGAGAATCTGATTCGTCATGAGAAACACCTTCTTGGTTCTGTTTTCTACTATATTCTAAATTCTTTGCTCTTATTTTACTCGATTTCACGTATCGTTGCAAGATGCAACGATGAATTTTTTGTGACTTTTTGCGGAGCATCAGGGCGGATTCGGGATGTTCTTGCTGACCGCGGTGTGATGGATGATGTCATCGACACGCAGGTCGATGGCGAGTTCCTGCTTCATGAGCGTCTCGGCCGTGTCGAACTCGCGCGGCTTGTCTTCGCGCAGTCCCTTGATGTAGTGCTGCCAGGCGCTGATTGTGATTTCCGTCGATTTCTGCCGCTGCCGCGCGAGATAGCCCGCGCCTTTCGGCACGTCGACTTCGTCGAGCTTGGCCTGCCGCTGCTTCAGTGCGGGCAGGACGTCTTCTTCGAGGAAGTCCGCGATTTTTTCGCGCTGCTTTTTCGAGAGGCGGCCGTCCGACGTCTTGTTCATCGAGGCGAAGCGTTGAATTCGTCGACGATGGGCTTCGTCGCGTCGATGTAGCTCGCGATGTCGTCATTGACGAGCGGCGAGATCGTGTCGAGGTAGTTGCGGTAGTTCTTGATGTAGGCGACCTGCCAGTGGCCGTCCTCGGCTTCTTCGAGGACGACGACGAGCGTGAACGAGGTGTCGGTGTCATCCTCCCTGACATTCACGTCGGCCGTGGCCGTCGTGCCTTCGTGCGTGATGCTGCCGACGGAGACAAGCGTCGTATTGCGGAGCTGCGTGCGCGCGAGGAAGCGCTCGAAGTCGATGCCGAGCTGGTGGCCCTTCAGGATGTCGAGGCCGTCCGGCAGCGTCCAGAGGCCGCTCTCGACGCGCCGCAGGATCGCTTCCTGCGTGCCGCGCGTGAGCTCGGGCTTCACGAGGATGTAGAATTTCTCGAACAGCACGCGCGTCTTCGGCGTCAGCGTCGCGTCGTAGGCGAAGAGGTCGCGCGTGAGGTCGTCGTACGCCTGGTGGACTTCCTTGAGCGCGTACTCGGGCGTCCGCATGTAGAAAAAGACGTACCAGACGCTCATGGCGATGCCGATGGCGGCGATGAGCGCGAGCACGAAGAACCGCCGCTGCCGCTGGATGCGCCGCTGCCGCCGCGCAATCGAGCGCTTCCATGTGATTTCGTCCAAGCTCCGACCTCCTGTCTTTCCTTTGAGAATATCACTTACTAGTTTACCGATTCCGCGGCTTGTTTGCAACTGATTCTTTGTGGTAAACTGAAAGTGGAAAGAATCGGACAACAATCAAAGAAAACGCGAGGAGCGCAAAGGAGGCGGCGGCGATGAAATGGATCAACCATCAGGTCGTGACGGGCGTCGTCGTCTATACGGCGACTGCCGACCTCCTGCTGACGGCCTACAGCATGGCAGGCGCGATCCTGCCGGACAAGGTCGAGGGCAATCCTCGTGCCGGAAACTACTGGACGTGGCGCAGCCGCCACCGCGGCTGGTCGCACTGGCCCGTGCTTTACCTCGCGCTGCTCGGTGTCTCGCGCCATTTTGCGCAAGGCGACTACGGCGGCGTCATGGGCGGCGAGCTCGCGACCATCGGCAGCTACATCGCCATCGGGGCGCTGCTGCACATCGCCGAGGATGCCGTCTGCGGCAACGTCCCGATCGTCACGCCGAACCGCAAGCACGGCATCAAGCTCTTCGCCGTCGGCAGCGTTTTCGAGTATCTCTTCGCCATCGCCATCGTACTTGCGTGCTACGCGGGGCGCGTATGCGCGGGCGTGGGCGGATGAAATTTGGACAACCATTTTGCAAAGGAGCGATCGGGCGTGGGCGGATGAAATTTGGACAACCATTTTGCAAAGGAGCGATTCCCATGCGACCCATCCCTCATCCCGGTCGGCCGGGCAAACTTCTGCGCCTGCTCGCGGAGAAGTACCCGACGAAGGAGGCGGTCATGAGCCGCCTCATCTACCTGCAGGGGCAGCTCGTGCTGCCGAAGGGCGTCGAGCATTTCATGAGCGACCTGCACGGCGAATATGCGGCGTTCTACCATATCCTCAACAACTGCTCGGGCGTCATCCGCGAGAAGGTCGATTATGTCTTCGGTGCGCGGATGTCGAAGGAGGAAAAGGCGGAGTTCTGCACGCTCATCTACTACCCGAAAGAGAAAATCGAGCAGATGACGGCGGCGCGGCGGGCGACGCCCGCGTGGTATCGCGAGAACATCGCGCGCTGCCTCGCGCTCGCGCGCCTCATGAGCTGGAAATATCCGGCCTCGCGCCTGCCGGGGCTCATCCCCGCGCGGCTGCGTCCCGTGCTCGTCGAACTGCTCGCGACGCGGC
Source organism: uncultured Selenomonas sp. (assembly GCA_902780535.1). Taxonomy (GTDB): domain Bacteria; phylum Bacillota; class Negativicutes; order Selenomonadales; family Selenomonadaceae; genus Selenomonas_C. Next base: position 3,636 of record CACZFT010000219.1, read on the forward strand.
CCGAGGCGGACGCCGCGCAGCTCGCGTATCAGCAGCGGCTGCTCGCGAGCATCGTGCAGGCCGATGCGGGCGCGGAGTTCCTC
>CACZFT010000220.1 GCA_902780535.1 uncultured Selenomonas sp.
TAAAGGGTAAAATCAGCCGAGCAGTTCTTTTTCGTGCGCCAGCAGGACTTTGCCGTTCTGGCAGGCGGGGCAGATGCAGGTGTCTTCGCCTTTGGCTTTCGCCTCTTTAGCGGCTTTGAGCATGCCGGCAGCTGCGTCTTTGCCGAGAATCTTTTCGCCATTCGGCGAGCCTGCGAAGGCGATGAGGCCGTCAATCGGCGTCACGCATTCCTTGAGGCCGGCGAGCATCTTTTCCGCGGCGGCTTTTTCGCCTGCGGTGCCGATGGCGGCCTGCCATGCTTCGATGAGGGCTTTGAGCCCCGGATAGCACGAGGGGGCTTCGGCGACTTTTGCGGCGGTGGATTTGAGTTCTTCTTTTGTCATGTGAAAAAATCCTTTCTATAAATAGGTCAGATCTTGAAGACGGCAATGGCATTCTGGAGGTCTTGCGCCTGCTCAGCGAGCTTGCGGCTGGCGTCAGCGATTTCGTGCATCGAGGCCGTTTCTTCTTCCGTGGAGGCGGAGACGGTCTGTGCTTCGTTCGCGACGGAGCGGCTCTTCTCGTTGATCTGCGCGATGGCATTGTCGATCTCGTGAATGCTGTCCGTCAGGCTCACGACGGCATTCTGCATGTTTTGAGAGCGTCGCGACTTCGCCGACCATATTGACGATGCCTTGGAACGACGTGCCGGTCGACTGGACGGTCTTCGTGCCTGCCATGACTTCGTCGAGACCGCTGTGCATGGCCGTGACGGCTTCGTCCGTCGATTTCTGGATCTTGCCGATGCGACTTGCAATCTCGCCCGCCGCTTCCTGCGACTGCTCGGCGAGCTTGCGGACTTCGTCAGCGACGACGGAGAATCCGCGACCATGCTCGCCTGCACGCGCCGCTTCGATAGCGGCGTTGAGCGCGAGGAGGTTCGTCTGGTCGGCAATCTCGGAAATCGTGGCGACGATTGTGCCGATTTCCTTGCTGTTCTCGCCGAGTTCTTCAATGAGCTTTGCGATATTGCCGACGTTCGACTCGATGGACTGCATGCTCGTGACGGCCGTCTGGACATCCTGGCCGCCCTGTGCTGCGACTTCGCTCGTCTGCTGGACTTTCGTGCCCGCATCCGAAAGCGTCTTGCGGAACTGTTCCATGCTCGCGTTAAGGTGCTGTGTATGATCATTCGCCGTCTCGACGTCCGTGAACTGCTCGCTGCACGCGCCCGCGACGTTGACGACGGAATCTGCGATGGACTGGCTGACTTCGGCTGCCTGGTCGGCTGTCGATGTGAGCTCTTCTGAAGCCGCCGCGAGGTATTCTGCCGTCTGCGCGACATTCTGCATGAGCTTGCGGACTTTTTCGTTCATTTCCTTCATGGCGAGCGCCATCATGCCGATCTCGTCGGGGCGCGCGCTGAGTGCCTGGAGTTCGGCCGCATCCTGCTCGCTGATCGTGAAGTCGCCGGTGCCGATGACTTCCATACGCTCCGTGACTTTCTGGATCGGGCCCGCGATGCTTGCGCCGAGATAACGCGCAAACGCGATGAAGATGATCTGCAAGACGACCATGACGGCCAGGCACTTCATGATGTCGGTATGGAACTTGTCATTGATTTCCTGTTCGCGCGCGGCGATGACCTTGTCGACTTCATCAATATAGACGCCCGTGCCGACGACCCACTGGTACGGCTGGAAGCAGATGGAATAACCGAGTTTCGGCAGTGACTCCGTCTCGCCCGGTTTCGGGAACGTCCAGCGCGTATAGCCGCCGCCTTCCTGCTGCGCGTTCTTGTTGATTTCCTGGATGAACGGGAAGCCGGTCGAATCCTTGGCGTTCAGGCGGTTCGTGCCCTCAGTCTTGCTGCCGAGCAGGACGACGTTGTCGCCATTCACTGTGTCAATCCAGAAATAGCCCTGCCCGCCATTATAGCGCAAATCGCGCACACGGTCAGCCGCTTCTTTCTTGGCCTGTTCTTCCGTGAGCTCGCCCGCTTGCTGTTTCTTGTAGTATTCTTCGAGAATGCTGTAGGCAATCTGCGTTTCGCCCTTCATCTCCCGCTCGATGTTCTGTTCAAGATCCGCCCGATAGTTCACGAGCGTATCCTGGCTGTCCTTGTAGTTCCCATATAGGAAGAACCCGCCGATCAAGACGGTCGTGGCGATGGAAACGCCGCTGATGGCTGCAATCAGTTTTGCCTTCATGGATGATAGCTCTAACATAAGACATCTCCCCCACTTTCTGACGCGAAAGCGTCGTGTTCTTTATCCTTCAGTCCTATTTTCTGTTTTTCGCTGTTTTTCTGGAAAACCCTTCTTTTTTTTCGGAATTTTCAT
>CACZFT010000221.1 GCA_902780535.1 uncultured Selenomonas sp.
GGCGGACATCATGGATCGCGGCATCATCCTGACGGGCGGCGGCGCGATGCTCTACGGCCTCGACGAGCTCATCCGCCGCGAGACGGAAATCCCGACGGCACTCGCCGACGACCCGCTCTCCTGCGTGGCGCTCGGCTGCGGCAAGGCGCTCGACACGTTCGCGAAATTCGACGGCAAGGCGCAGAATCTGAAAATGGGCCGCTGAAAAAGGGAAACCGCTCCTTTATGGCGAATAAATAAAAGATAGAGACGGAACGACATTTCAGAAAGGAGTCTGCCTATGTGGCGTGGACTTTATACGGCAGCCGCCGGCATGATCCAGGAGACGCAGCGCACGGATGTCATCTCGAACAACCTTGCGAACGTCAACACGAACGGCTTCAAGCGCGACATCGCTATTTCGGAGGAATTCGAGCCGATGCTGATCCGGCGCATCAACGACAAGGACATGCGCAACGACGTGACGAGCTTCAAGGGCTTTTCGGTCGGCGGACAGCCGCCCATCGTCGGCACGCTCGGCCTCGGCTCGGAAATTGCGGAGGTCGCGACGGATCGCAGCCAGGGCAATTTTGAGACGACGGGCAACCCGTATGACATCGCGATTGCGGGCAATGGCTATCTCGAAGTCCAGACGCCGCAGGGCGTGCGCTACACGCGCGACGGCGCCATGATCCGCTCGGCGACGGGCCAGCTCCAGAACATGCGCGGGCAGGCCATCCTCGGCGCGAACGGCCAGCCCATCATGATTCCGGCGAATGCGACGGAAATCAACATCAACGAAAGAGGACAGATTCTCGCGCGCGTGCCGGGACAGGCAGCCCAGCAGCAGGTCGGGCAGCTCGCGTTCGTCGAGTTCGCCGACCGCCGTGCGCTGCTCAAGCAGGGCGACAATCTCTACTATCCGCAGCAGGGTGCGCAGCCGCAGCCCGCGACGGGTACGATCGAACAGGGCATCCTCGAGCGTTCGAATTCGAACGTCGTCGAGGAAATGGTGCAGCTCATCAACAACTACCGCATCTACGAGGCGGGCTCGAAGGCCGTCACGACGCAGGACGGGATGCTCGACAAGTCGGTCAACGATGTCGGACGTCTGAGCTGATGAGGCAAAAATACAAAATTAATTTCTCGAAACGCTTAAGTTTTTGAGAAAATCTCCGATATATATAGGAGAAAGCTTTTCCATGGGATGTTTTCGAGAGGAAAAGCCAAGGATTTGGGAGGAACAGCATTATGATGCGAGCACTTTGGTCGGCCGCCTCGGGCATGAAGGGGCAGCAGACGAACATGGATGTCATTTCGAACAATACCGCGCGGAGTTCCAGGACCTCATCTATCAGAATCTCCGCGAGGCTGGCGCGGCTTCGGGCGCTGACAGCCAGTATCCGACGGGCCTCCAGGTCGGCCTCGGCACGCGCGTCGCGGCGACGAACCGCATCTTCTCGCAGGGTGCGCTCCAGACGACGGACAACCCGACGGACATCGGCATCCAGGGCGAGGGCTTCTTCCGCATCACGATGCCGGACGGCACGACGGCCTACACGCGCGACGGCTCGTTCAAGCTCGATTCGGACCGCCGCCTCGTCACGACGGACGGCTACCCGCTCGCCGACAACATCACGATTGACGAGACAGCTCCGAGCGACTCCATCGTCATTTCGAGCGATGGCCGCGTCTCGTGCACGCCGGCCGGCGGCGACCAGCAGGAAGTCGGCCAGATCACGCTCGCGCGCTTCGTCAATCCGTCCGGCCTCACGGCCATCGGCAAGAACCTCTTCGTCGTCTCGCAGGCGTCCGGCGATGCCATCGAGGGCAATCCGGGCACGGACGGTGCCGGCACGCTGACGCAGAGCACGCTCGAAATGTCGAGCGTCCAGATCGTCGACGAGATGGTCAACATGATCGTCTCGCAGCGCGCGTATGAGTCGAACTCGAAGGCCATCACGACGTCGGACTCCATGCTCGAGATCGCGAACGGCCTGAAGCGCTGAGTCACTTAAATGAAGAAACTGAAGAAGACAATCCTCGCCATTTCCATGCTTTCTGCTGTGTGGGGTGGCTTCTTCTTTCCTGTGCAGCTGCCTGTGGCGCAGGCCTATGGCGGCGGCACGCAGGCCGAGCGCTATCCGCAGAAGGTCACGGCGGCGCAGTTCGCGCAGTATGCGGGCGAAAAGCTCGAAGCGGCCATTCAGGCGTCGGGCGAGACGCGGCGGCATGAGGCCGTGCTCACGCGCGGCGTGCAGGACATGCGCGCACCGGCGGGCAGCCTCATCTGCCAGGTCGATGTGCCGAACGCTATCCGCTATGCGGGCTCGACGCCCGTGCATGTCTCGGTCTACGTGAACGGCGCGTTTTATCGGCGCGCCATCCTCTACTATCGCGTCAAGGTCTATGACACGGTGCTCGTCACGACGCGCGACCTGAAGCCCGATGAGACGATCGGCGAATCGGATGTGAAGCTCGCCGAGGTCGAAGTCTCCGACGCTGCGACGACGTACCTGCATGCAGCGGACGAAATCGCAGGCCGCGTGCCCGCGCGTTTCCTGAGTGCGGGAAAGCCGCTGACGGAGAGCGTCCTGCAGAACGCGCTCGTCATCGACGTCAATACGCCTGTGACGCTCCTCTCGGACTACAACGGCATCCAGGTCACGGCCGAGGGCGTCGCGCTCCAGCGCGGCCGTGTCGGCGACCGCATCCGCGTGAAGAACGCGCGGTCTGGCAAGATGCTCCTCGGCACGGTCGTCGATGCACATACGGTAAAAGTTGGATCCTGACCCCGCTCCCGTCAGCCCCCCTCTCAGAGGGGGGAGGGCCACGAAGTGGCAGGGGGAGTGTCGGAGGTAGGGCCTTTCTATTTT
>CACZFT010000222.1 GCA_902780535.1 uncultured Selenomonas sp.
GTTCCAGTTCATGCGGGCCCTCCTTCGTTCGGGTCAGAAATTTCGGATGACGTGATACTCCGTGTCGCGCTGCGCGGGCGTGAAACCAGCGGCGCGAATCAGGCGCACCATCTTGTTTTCCGTCATGTCGTAGCGCGTGCCCGCTGCGCGGACAACGTTTTCCTCAAGCATGATGCTGCCTGCATCGTCGGCACCGAAGCCGAGCGTGAGCTGGCCGATGCGCTCGCCCTGCGTGACCCACGAGCCCTGGATATGGGCGATGTTGTCAAAGAACAGGCGCGAAAGCGCGAGCGTCTTCATGTAGTCGATGGCTGAGACTTTCTCCCCCGCCTCGCCGTCGCGCTCAAGCGCCGTATGGCCGGGCTGGAACGTCCACATGATGAACGCACGGAAGCCGCCCGTCTCGTCCTGGAGATTTCGGATGCGCGCCATGCTCGCGATGCGCTGCTCCATGGTCTCGCCGAGGCCGATGACCATCGTCGCCGTGCTCTCCATGCCGATCTCGTGCGCCGTGCGCATGACGTCGAGGTAGTCGTCGGTCGAAATCTTCTTCGGGCTCACGCGGCTCCGCACGGCGTCGTCGAGGATTTCCGCGCCGCCGCCCGGCAGGCTCGCGAGGCCCGCGTCCTGCAGGCGCAGCAGCGTCTCGCGGATGGAGAGACCCGCTTCCTTCGCAAAATGCTGGATTTCCGTCGCCGTGAACGAATGGATGACGAGCTGCGGGAACTCGCGCTTGATGGCGCGCAACATATCGAGGTAGTAGTCGAGGCCGAGCCCCGGATAGAGCCCGCCCTGGATCATGACCTGCGTGCCGCCCGCCTCGGCCGTCTCGCGGCACTTCGCGAGGATTTCGTCCGTCGAGAGCAGATAGGCGCGCGGGTCGTCCTGCCTGCAGTAGAACGCGCAGAAACGGCACTCGTTCTGGCAGACGTTCGTGTAGTTGATGTTGCGGTCGATCAGGAACGTCGCGGTATCGCCATAGCGTTCGCGGCGGATGGCATCAGCCGCACGGCCGAGGGCGAGGACGTCGCCGTGCTTTAATGCATCAACGGCTTCGTTTTCTGTGATACGGTTCATAGATACACCTTTTCGTAAGTTTATCATCCAGCCCATCCTTAAAGGAGCTGGCCCCCTCTAGAGGGGGCTGCCGAACGAAGTGAGGCTGGGGGAGTAGTTGGATACTGAAGCCGGACAAGTATGCAAAACGTTGCTAAAAGACTTTAGCAACACATGTATTCTTGCTAGTCTCCAGCACCTTACTACTCCCACCACCGCTTCGCGGTCCCCCTCCCTCAATGAGGGAGGCTGCTGATCGCGTGGTAGAACGTGTCGCGCTCGACGGGGTCGTAGCCTGCCTCGCGGATGATGCTCTGAAGCTTCGCTTTCGTGATGCCCGTCTGTGTCCTGGCGCCCGCTGCGTGGATGATTTTTTCCTCGCCGATCGTGCCATCGAGGTCGTCGGCGCCGAACTGGAGCGCGAGCTCGGCGATTGGCAGCGTCATCATGATCCAGAACGCCTTGACATGCGCGATGTTGTCGAGGAACAGGCGCGAGAGCGCCATCATCTTGAGGTCTTCCCAGGCGCCGACGGCTTCGTATGCGCGGGGTGGAACGGGAACAGCATGAACGCCTGGAATCCCTGTGTATCATCCTGGATGGCGCGGAGCGTCGCGAGGTGCTCGAAACGCTCGCGCACGGTCTCGATGTGGCCGTACATCATCGAGGCATTTGTGCGGATGCCGAGGCTGTGCGCCGTGCGCATGGTCGTCTCCCACTCCGCCGCCGTCGCCTTCTTCGGGCAGATGATCTGCCGCACGCGGTCCGAAAGGATTTCCGCGCCGCCGCCCGGCAGCGAGTCGAGGCCCGCATCCTTGAGGATTTCAAGCACTTCGCGGACGGATTTGCCCGTCATCTTCGAGAAATTCACGACCTCGACGGGCGTGAACGCCTTGCAGTCGGCCTCTGGCAGTGCAGCCTTGACCTGCTTCACGACATCGACGTAATAAGAAAACGGTTTCGACGGATGAAGCGCCGAAACGATATGGATTTCCGAGAGGTTCCTGACCTTTTTCGCGTCATCGAGAATCCGCGCGATGTCGTCCGTTTCCAGCACGTACCCGCGCGCATCGCCCTCTTCGACCTGGAACGCGCAGAGCGGGCAGTTCGACGAGCAGATGTTCGTGAGGTTGATATGGCGGTTCACCGTATAATAGACCGACCGCCCGCTCGCCCGCTCCTTCGCCCGCCGCGCACAGTCGGCGAGGAACAGGAGGTCGTTGTCCTCATAAAGCGCCAGCGCGTCATCAATGGAAAGACGGCCGCCCTCGGCGGCCTTTTTGCGCGCGGCTGCGATTTGTTGCTGATTATCAATCACTTTGTCACCTGATGATTTTTCTTTTCATGGATGAGCTTATCATATTCTGCAAGGCTCCCTCTCAGAGGGAGCTGTCAGCCGAATGGCTGACTGAGGGAGTCTCACAAGCTAGGCGAGTTTGATTCTGGATTGCTGCTTATGCGGGTTGCACACTTACTTTTTTCGACACCCGCATAAATCACAATCGCGAATCACATATGTCCATCTTGTGAGACTCCTTCCGCCCTTCGGGCACCTCCCAGCCGCAAGCGGCATAAGCGACCGCATAGGCGCTGAAGCGCCTTGCGTCTGCTTATCTGAGAGGGAGGCTCCTCAGTAAGGGATTTTCGGCATAGTTTCGAGATGATTCATCGTCTCCGTTGCATCTTTCTTCAAGTCGATTGTCCCGAACGTATGCAGGACACGATAGTTGCAGTCGCATGCCGCGGGGATCCGGCCGGCCTCGCGGATGAGGGAGACGATTTTGTCCTCCGAGAGCGCCCGCGGGCTCTTGGCGCCGGCGTCGTGGAGGATGGTTTCCTTGTGCACCGTGCCGTCGATGTCATCCGCGCCGAAGCCGAGCGCGACCTGTGCGACGGGGACGGTCAGCATGACCCAGTACGCCTTGATGTG
>CACZFT010000223.1 GCA_902780535.1 uncultured Selenomonas sp.
GCTCTATCTCACGCAGTGGATTCTCGTCGGCATCTGCACGATTGCGCTGCCGCAGTCGGTCGTGCGCGGCATCAGCTACAAGGACACGCGGAGCCTGCACCGCGCGATGCTGATCGGCACGGTCGTCGTCGGCTTCATGAACATCGGCGTGAATTTCACGGGCATTCTCGCGCATGGCGTGCTGACGCAGCCCGAGAGCGCGTATGGCAGCGTGGACAACATCATCCCGCTGACGATTGCGCAGGCCATCCCGCAGGAGCTCGTCGGCCTCGCGATCATCGGGCCGCTCGCGGCGTCGATTTCGACGATTTCGGGCCTGCTGATCGTCGCGTCGTCGGCCATCGTCAAAGACGTCTATCTGCACAGCAAGCTCGCAAAGGGCGAGAGCGTGCCCGACGCGCGGCTCCGCCGCCTCTCGGTCGTCACGACGGCCGTCATCGGCGTCATCGTGTTCGTCATCGCCATGACGCCGCCGAGCCTCATCTGGATCATCAACATGTTCGCGTTCGGCGGTCTTGAGACGGCGTTCTTCTGGACGCTGCTGCTCGGCCTCTACTGGAAGCGCGCGAACCGCGCAGGCGCCATCCTCTCGATGGCGGGCGGCACGATTGCCTACTGTGCGACGCAGGCCATGGGCTTCAAAGTCATGGGCCTGCACCAGATCACCATCGGCATCACCGTGTCGCTCGTGCTGTTCCTCGTCGGTTCGTACGTCGGAAAGCCGAGCGGGGAAAAAGTGATGAACGTGTTCTTCCCTGAGAAGTGAAGATAGAAAAAGAAGAAGGGAGCTGCGGCCGCAGCTCCCTTCTTCTTTTTCTTATTCTTCTTTTTTGAACTTCAGCCCCGCCGTCATGAGCTTGATGGAGGCGATGAGACATTCCTCGGCGGTCGGGTGGTTTTCAGCCGTGCTGCCGATGGCTTCGAAGATGGCCTTGAGCTGGTTCGGATGCGGCTCGAGGATCGGGTAGATGCTCGCGAAGTACGAAATCATCGTGAATGTGAACGTATCGAACAGCATGTCGTCAGCCACAGCAGATTCTTGACGGTCGGGAAGACCTGGAGCATCACACGGTTGAACGCGACGAGGTTTTCGTAGCGGACGTTCTCCTCGAGCACCGTGTGGCGCAGGGAAAACAGACGCAGCGTCATCTTGTGCTCGATGAAGTGGTGTGCGACGCGGCGGCAGAATTCGTCACGCGTGAAGAGCTTTCCAGGCGGGAACAGCTGGTCGATGGATTCGTAGAACTCTTTGAATTTGGCCGAGAGCAGGTCGAGGAGCACTTCCTCGCGGGTCTGGTAATAGGTATAGATGGTCTGGCGCGTGAACGAGACGTCTTTTGCGATGCGGCTGAACGTCACGTCCTCAAGGCAGCCCTCGTTGAAGAGGCGCTCGGCCGCTGTGAGGATTTCTCGCCGCCGGTCCTCGATCTGTTCTTTTTTTCGTGCGCGCTGGAATGTCATAGGTTTGGCCTCGTTTCTCGGAGTCGCCGGTACGCTCCCGCCTCCGGCGTGATTTTTTGAACGTTGGACAACGTATTTCCCTTTCATAGTATAGTATGGATATTTGCAGAGTGCAAGCAAAATCGAACCGTTCCCAAGGAGCCTTCCAGATTCGTTCCAGCTGTTTTTGAACACAAGTTAAATATCATCTCGTCAATTATTAATCGGCAAAATGCAGGTTACTAATTGACAACGTGCAAATAGTGATGTATACTTTGACTTGTCAAGAGGTCAAGAGAGAGGCCGCAAGGAAACATGGACACTTCGGAAGCTCGCTCGGAAACCTCCTTGGCATCCACGTTTTTTCGTGATTTCCAAAGGAGGAAATTCATCATGAAAAAGACTCTCGTTTCCGCACTCACCACGGCGCTCGTCATCGGCGCTGCTTCCACGACGTTCGCTGCTTCCAATCCGTTCTCGGATGTCCCGGCTGATCACTGGGCATACGATGCTGTCACGCAGCTCGCTGCTGACGGCGTCATCGAGGGCTATGGCGACAGCACGTTCCAGGGCAACAAGAACATCACGCGTTATGAGATGGCGCAGATGGTCGCGAAGGCCATGGCAAAGACGGATGTCTCCGCAGCTGACAAGGCCCTCATCGACAAGCTCGCTGCTGAGTTCTCCGACGAGCTCAACAACCTCGGCGTCCGCGTCTCGAACCTCGAGAAGCATGCCGACATGGTGAAGTGGAACGGCAAACTCCGTTACACGTATTCCAGCAAGCGCGTCGAGGACGA